>CAZSYG010000058.1:0-1596 GCA_964610655.1 uncultured Candidatus Saccharibacteria bacterium | reverse complement strand
CATAAGAAGAACGTTTGGATTTACCACGAATCTTGGAATGAATTTGGCAAGAGAAAAGAAGTTACGATTCGCTACGAAGTTCGCGAGAATGGCGTCTATAAAAAACCTACCGGCGGAATTTATACGAAAATCAGAGGCCCCGAACTCCAAAATTTCCGTCGCGCCGCCAAGGCTTATCTCTCCTTAATTAAGGAAAATCTTTATCAAAAATAAAGTTCATGCTATAATTTAGCTATGAAGAAACAATCGCTGAATCCGGCGGGAAAGAAATTAAAACGAATCATAATCATCTCCGTCGCGGTTTTTCTTGTTCTTATTCTTGGCGGAACTGGGCTATATTTTTATCTCCATCGCGATACTTCCGCTCCCCTTTCCGATGCGGATTTTCTCGTTTCGGTTGGAACTTGGGAGAAATCCGGTGCCTCGAAAGTAAAATGGATTTTTAAAGAGGATGGGAAAGGCTCCTTGACGACGAACGACGCGCTAAATTTCTATGATTTTACTTGGACTCTAGAGAACGGAACGCTAAAAATCGTGACCGACTGGCTCTACATTCTCGAAGATGAATTTTCCTTTACTTTGAACCGCGAAGAAGAATCTTTTACTGTCGTTGCGAAAGAAGACGAAAAAGAAAGCGTTTTTATTAAAACAACCGCCGACTCGAACAGCGACTGCGCGGATGCGGACGGGGAAGAGTGCCCTGCTTCGGCTGACTGATGCTTGCCATATGATACTGATAATGTTATAATATATTCATGATTTATCTCGACCATGCTGCCGCGACTCCGGTCTCGAAAAAAGCCCTCGAGGCGATGATGCCTTTTTTTTCTGAAGACTTTTTTAACCCCTCCGCCGCTTATTATCCCGCTAAACTTGTTCGGGAAAAATACGAAACCGCAAAAGGAAAAATCGCGAATTTAATCGGCGCAAAGGCTAACGATTTAGTCATTACTTCTGGCGCAACTGAGAGCAACCAACTCGCCTTTTCTTGTCTTCTGACCCCTGTTAATCCAGTTATTGAAGCGCGGAGCGAAAATAACAAGAATTTCGCGAAAAATCCCGCAAAAACCTCCCGAAAAAACCTCCTCGAAGCTCCCGAAGTTCTTGTTCTCGAAACCGAACATTCTGCCGTTCTCGAAAACGCGAAACGTTTTTCGTTCGCTCTTGTAAAAGTTGATAAATATGGCCTAATCAATCTTGACGATTTGAAAGAAAAATTGTCTGAAAAAACTAGACTAATTTCCGTTTCCTTGGCTAATAATGAACTCGGAACCGTCCAACCTCTCGCCGAAATCGCTGAACTTGTCCGTAAGGAACGCATGAATCGCCTAAAATCCGGAAATCTAACCCCGCTCTATCTCCATTCCGACGCCTCTCAAGCTCTCAATCTCATCGACATCTCCGTTTCTCGCCTTGGTGTCGACCTTTTAACTCTAAATTCCCCGAAAGTTTATGGCCCGAAAGGCGTTGGCGCGCTTTATGTTTCTCATGACGTCAAACTTAATCCAATTTTCCTCGGCGGCGGCCAAGAAAACGGGCTCCGTTCCGGAACCGAAAACGTCTCTGGCGTAATTGGTTTCGCGACCGCGTTCGAGG
>CAZSYG010000057.1:0-1715 GCA_964610655.1 uncultured Candidatus Saccharibacteria bacterium | reverse complement strand
CGCCTTGTCGCGATTCGTTCATTCGGGAAACTTGTCTTCCTTAAACTCCGCGACGATTCCGCCGAGATTCAAGTCTTCATGAAATTCGCGGAAATTTCTCCAGAAACCGAAAAACTTTTCAACACCAAACGCGTCAGACTCCTCGATACCGGCGATTTTATCGAAGCGACCGGCGTCATCGGAAAATCCTCGACCGGTGAAATCTCCGTCTTTACCGATTTCGTCAAACTCCTCGGGAAATCTCTTCGCCCCCTTCCGGGTCGTGATGGTTTCACGAACAAAGAAGAACGTTATCGTCGCCGCTACGTCGATATGAACGTAAACCCCGAAGTCCGCGACCGTCTCGTCCGTCGCTCGAAATTCTGGCAAGCGACCCGCGATTTTATGAACTCTAAAGGCTTCATCGAAGTTAATACCCCCGTCCTCGAACATACCACTGGTGGCGCCGACGCGACCCCGTTCGAGACTCACATGAACGCGACCGGCGAAGATTATTACCTTAGAATCTCCCAAGAACTTCCTTTGAAGCGTCTCCTCGGTGGCGGTTTCGAGAAAGTTTACGATATCGGGCCACGCTTTAGAAACGAAGGCATTGACGACGAACATCTTCCCGAACATATCGCTTTCGAGTCCTACGCCGCCTACGAAAACTACGAAGACGGCATGAATCTCTACGAAGAGATGATTAAATACGTCGCGAAAGAAACTTGGGGAACGCTAAAGTTTAATGTCTCCGGCTTCGAAATCGACCTCGACAACGGCGGAAAACCTTGGCCTCGAATTAAATATGCCGACCTTCTCCGCGATCGCTTCGATGTCGACGTTTTTCATCCCGACAGAACTCAACTAATTAACATCCTTAAAGATAATCACGTCGAGGCGAAAAATCTCGAAACCCTTTCCGAAGCCCGCCTAATCGACCATGTTTGGAAACTAATTCGAAAAACTTCCGCCGGCCCATTCTGGCTCGTCGAAGAACCGCTTTCCCTCTCCCCGCTCGCAAAAACCTCCGAAGAAAATCCTCTCGTCACCGAACGTTTCCATCCCATCATCGCCGGAACCGAAATGGGAAACGGCTATTCCGAGTTGAACGACCCGCTCGATCAGCTCTCTCGTTTCGAAGAACAACAATCCCTCCGCGACGCTGGCGATTCCGAGGCCCAAATGCTCGATGAAGATTTTGTTGAGATGCTCGAATACGGGATGCCGCCCGCCTGTGGTTGGGGAAACTCCGAACGCAACTTTTGGCTCCTCGAAGGCGTTTCCGGCCGCGAAGCCGTCCCGTTCCCAATTATAAAATCCTTGAAATAACCATATATATTATATATAATATATACAACTAATTAAAAAGGGTAGGGCTATGTCTAATAAAGTAATGATTGTCGGAACGGGGAACGTTGGCGCATCCATCGCGTTCTCTTTAATTAACCAACGCACCGCCGTCAACGAACTTGTTTTAACCGATATTAACTCCGAAGACGCCGAAGGCGAAGCGATGGATTTAAAAGACGCGCTCGCTGTCGCGCCGTCTTATATGAAAATTAAATCCGGCGACTATAAAGACGCGAAAGGTTGCGACATCATCGTCATCACCG
Organism: uncultured Candidatus Saccharibacteria bacterium; assembly: GCA_964610655.1. Classification (GTDB taxonomy): domain Bacteria; phylum Patescibacteriota; class Saccharimonadia; order Saccharimonadales; family Saccharimonadaceae; genus Nanosyncoccus. Next base: position 120 of record CAZSYG010000057.1, on the reverse strand, counting down.
CCGGCGCGAACCAAAAGCCGGGCGAGACTCGTCTCGACCTTTTAAAGAAAAACGCCTCGATTTTTAAACCCATGATTAAAGAAATCATGAAAAACGGCTTCCGCGGCATCTTCCTTATCG
>CAZSYG010000056.1:0-1926 GCA_964610655.1 uncultured Candidatus Saccharibacteria bacterium | reverse complement strand
CATCTACCCCCTCCGACCCTTCTGACCCCTCGACCCCCTCCGCTCACGATTTTACCCAAAAATACACCGGAACCATGTATACTCAATCCGGTAACAGTAAAAAATGGAAAGGCGGAACCACCCCAACCATCAAAGAATCTGGCTGTCCTCTTGTTGCTGCTGCTAACGCCCTGACTGCACTCGGAAAAACCTCAGCTACCCCGAATCATCTCGCCGATTTAAGCATGCAACATCTATCCGGCGGTTGCGATCGAAGTTTGTTCGATTGTGGCGCTGCCGATTGGAGTAATAGCGGACTAAACAACATTAAATGGTTTCTAAATAAATATAGCGTCTCCATCCAATCCATCAATAAGTCCCAAGTTGATAATTATATGAAAAATGGCTACGTTATTATCGTTAATGGTCAACGCAACAAAAACACCTATCCAAGTTCCTATTGCAACAGTAACCGAACTAGTAAAAACTGCATCTTTGGTGGTAGCGGTCACTATATTACCCTTATGGGTAAAATCGGCAATAATTACCAAGTTGCTAACCCAGCCAATGGCGGCAACCGCACCATCAGCCTCAGTGACATCGAAGCCGGAAGTTCAAACCGTAATACAAAATATTATGCAATAAAATAATCGAGGCTATCATGGAAAATCACCTTAAATTCTCCCGCCAAACTTACCTAATCCTCTTCATCGCTTTTACTATCTTAATTTTATGCGTTTCTCTCTTTTTTATCTATCAAAAAAACGTTTATGTCGAGGAGCCCCTCGATGATTCTATCATTATTGTTCCAGACAGCTTTGACAATTCCTCTTTTTCTTTTTTGAATGACTATTTAACCGAAGATGATTTTAATGAGCTTTATCATCAACTCGAAAAAATCCATCTTGAAAATCTCGACTCTCTCAATTATCTCTCCTACGTCGAAAACAGTTTTTCCGTCGAATCTTCCAATCCTCTAAAAGCCTCCTTTAAAATTACTTCCGATGCGAATTTAAATTTTAGAATCATCTTAGATAAAACTTCCGAAACCCTAAAAATCACCACCAAACAAATCCCCTAAACGTCCTCAACCCCGTTGACCGACGTAATAAAAACCTGATTCTTCTTAAAATTTTTAACTAAACTTTTTTGCCTCATCTCATCCAATTCTGAAAAAACATCGTCTAGTAAAACTATCGGCTCTTTTCCGAGCGTCCTTATAATCATCTCCGCCTCAATAAACTTCAGTGCAATAATTATACTCCGAACTTCTCCTCGACTCGCCGACCCGTCCGCCTCCGAATTATTAAAAATAAACTTATAATTATCTTTATGCACTCCAAACCCCGTATGTCCCAAAATCTTATCTCGCTGAAACTCTTGCTCTAATCTCGAAAGATACGCGCTCTCCGAAAATCCTGCCGTGTCCGCCTCGTATTCAATCGAAACCGTATCAAAATTATCTGAAATCCCTCGATAAACTTCCGTTAATCTTTGATTAATTTCCGCAATAATTTTCTCTCGATATTCTCGAATCGAAACTCCATATTTCGCCAAAAGTAAATTCCAAGAAAACGCCGCCGTCTCCGAAACATATTCTTTCTTTAAAAGTTCATTTCTCTGCCTGAGCGCCTTATTATACTTTAAAAGGGAATTATAATAATTTTCGTCCAGCTGCCCAAAGCTCCGATCGAAATAATCCCGTCTCCGGCTAGGACTCGCCGAAACTAAGTTTAAATCATCCGGCAAAAACAAAACAACCGGATATTTATATTTTTTCGGTAACCGTTTAAATTTTTTATCTCCGCAGATAAAAGTTTTTACTCCCCCGCGCCTCGATTCCTCTTTCTGATAAACCGCGACTACTTTTTCTCCGTTCTCGTACTCCAACTCAACTCGATAAAATTCCTCTCCTCGTTTTAAAATCTCGCGGTCAACCGCCCGAAA
>CAZSYG010000055.1:0-1939 GCA_964610655.1 uncultured Candidatus Saccharibacteria bacterium | reverse complement strand
CCGGTAAAAAACTCGCCGAAGTCGAAAAGGACATGGATCGCGACAACTGGATGTCCGCCGAAGAAGCCTTAAAATACGGAATTATCGATAAGATTATAAAATAAAACCGCTTGACTTTTCGGGGGGGGGGTACAATTTAATTAGCAACCTTAAGCAAAATACGCTTTAAGGTATAAAGGTCATATATAAAAATAAAAACATAAAGGAAACAAAATGTCTCCACACTTAAATAAAAAATGCATATTTAGTTTTTTGTTACTATGTACGGGGCTTAGTATTATTGGTTTAAATCATAATGTCTTTGCTTCTGCCCCAATATATCAAACCGGCGATGTCTCTGCTCACCCAAGTTTTGCGGACGGTGTTTTTTATGAGATGGTAGTAGATAGCTACAATTATCAAAAAGAAGTGACCGAAGGTGGAAAAAGTGCCACAGATTTTTGGAACGATTACGATGCCGTAGCAGAAAGACAGAAAATTCTTACAACTGAAGAACTAGCTTCCGTTAAATTTGCAGATGGCTTTGGTTGTCATCCTCAAGCAAGTAAAACCGCAACCGTTTCGAGCATATCAGGAATAGAACTCTTAACGAATTTAGAGAGTCTATCATTTAGTACGTGTCCCGTAAACGTTGATGAATTTAACTTATCTAGGAATGTTAAACTAAAAGAATTTGACATCCAAGTTTACAATCTAGAAACAATTGATTTTTCTAAAAATACAGAACTAGAAAAAGTGACGATTCGTTTTAACGATATAAAAAATCTTGATTTTTCTAATAATCATAAACTCAACGAGCTATATATTTTTAACGAGCTAGAATTAACTGATATTGACCTTTCTGGGATTAGAAGTATGAGCGTTCTCAGTATTTTAGATACACCAAAGCTAAATGATTTAAATCTAGGCTACACCGGTCTCGAAAAATTAGAGTTAACTGGGCAATTAGATGGCGAAATATACGCGAATAAAAGCATAACAATCAATCCTTCATCGGAAATTCGCCTAAAAATGTCAGAAGGTAAAGGAGCTGGCGATTCTGACGCCAGAGACGGCTTTAAAGACTCGCTCATATTGGATATTTCGTCAAACGTAATGGATTTTGTTAGAAATAACAATAGCAATATTAACGGAACTTTAGAAAACGAAACCTTCCTTGCAAAAGACCCCACATGCTATTCTTATGATTCTAATAGTAAAATCATAACAGTTAATAAAGAGTGCATCGATGAGGGCTTATCTGCCGCTACTTTAATCCACAAATACGCCATCGGCTCTCAAGAATACACCAATGAGTTTTCGATTACCTTTAACCCAGTCTATGTTTTTGTTGAGACAATTATAGACGGAGAGAGTGCGGGTCCTATTCTTGGGGTTTCAGACAAACTGTATATTGGTCAAGAATTTGATACTGAAAAATACATCTTAGAGCCAGAACGCTCCGGGATTATTATCGCCAAAGAAAAAGGAGCCGAGTTAATAAAAACTGAAGTTGCTGCCTTTAATGATACTGCTATTATGAACAAACCTCAAACGGTACCTCTAGAGATATTTACCACTTCAACCGAACTAAGAAAAAAGGGAGTAATTGCTTCTAGCGACACAAATCAATTGAAAATCACGTATTATTTTAAAACTCCCGCTCCTAAAACCCCGAATACCGGTTTCTTCACTAACGAAGATGGTAGCTTGAACGTTTCGAATACTCTCCTCTCTCTCGCCGGCGTTTCTATTCTCGCCTTTACTGTCCTTTATCTAAGAAACCGTATTTCCCGAAGAAAAGAAGCTCGTCGTTTCTAAAAACTCATCGATATAAACTTCCGCTAAAAATCCCTTAACAGAGGTAGGCGGAAGTTTATACTTTCGACTTTTTAAAAAGTCGCCCTTGAAAACTTCCGGAAAACGCTATATAATATATATAGATATGGAAGAATATGTT
>CAZSYG010000054.1:0-1949 GCA_964610655.1 uncultured Candidatus Saccharibacteria bacterium | reverse complement strand
CTTGAAAACTTCCGGAAAACGCTATATAATATATATAGATATGGAAGAATATGTTTCTAGCTCCGAGATTGCGAAAAAATGGAAAATCTCCGAACGCCAAGTCCGGACTTACTGCACTCAAGGTCGAATTGATTTTGCAAAGTTCGAAAACGGAAATTGGTTTGTTCCGAAAAAATCGAAAAAGCCTCCCCGCCTCGCGAAAAAACGCTCGAATCTTCTAAAAATTCTAAAAGAAGAAGACAAAAATAATCTTTCCGGCGGGATTTACCATAAGTCCCAAATTTTAATGGCTTATAATTCCAATCGAATCGAAGGCTCGAAACTTTCCGAGGCTCAGACTCGCTATATTTTTGAGACTAATACGATTGGAATCGAAAAAGACGAAAGATTAAAAGGCGTTAAAGTTGACGACGTCGTTGAAACCGCGAACCATTTTCGCTGTTTTGACTATATAATCGATAACGCGAAACGCCTCGTTTCTGAAAATATGCTAAAAAAACTCCATTTTATCCTAAAAAACGGAACCGAAGATAGCCGGAAAGAATGGTTTAAAGTCGGCGCTTATAAAAAATATAAAAACGAAGTTGGCGGGGTTGAAACGACTCCTCCTGAACTCGTCGAAATGGAAATAAAAAAGTTAATTAAAGGCTACCGCGCGAAAGAAAAAAAATCTAACTTAGATTTCGATGATTTGTTAGATTTCCATTATCGTTTCGAAAAAATTCACCCTTTCCAAGATGGCAACGGTCGCGTCGGACGCTTAATTTTATTTAAAGAATGCCTCCGTCTCGGAATTGTCCCGTTTATTATCGAAGATGATTATAAAATGTTTTATTATCGCGGTTTGAAAGAGTGGAAAAATAAAAAAGGTTATCTTCGTGATACTTGCCTTTCCGCCCAAGACAAATATAAAGAATACCTAAACTCTTTTGGAATTATGTATTAAAAAACTCTTGACTTTTGCTGACGGGGGGGGGGTACAATTTATTTAGCAACCAAAGCTAAATAAAAACTAAAACTTTCGTCCCCGCGATTTTGGGCGGCTTAGCGCTTTCCGCTGCGCTCGTTCCGCTCTCCGCGGTAAAAACTTATGCGAACACAGCTCCGTCGCTTGTTCGAATCGCGGAATTACTAACTTCCGTGGCATTACTTTAATGCCAAATTTGGAAAAACTTGCCCAGCTCGGTTTGAACGAACGCGAGGCGGAAGAGTTTATTATCTACTGGCTCCCAAAAATGCAAAATAATCCCTATAGCTTATCTCCTCAACTTCTTCCTGAGGCTCCGGCTAGAAACGGCTTTACTGTCGTTGAATGGGGCGGCAGCGAAATTGCCAAATAAAACGCTATTTTAAAAAGCCACTCTTTTGAGAGTGGCATGTAATGGGTTGCTGAAGTCTAAATTTGATCTTTAATCGATGTCCATCGACCACCATCGACAAGATGATGTCTCTTCATCGTGAACGCGAATTGTGCCCAATGAACGGCTTCCGATAGGTGTATCTTTCATGTAATAGACCGCAATCGAATCGTCGACATCGTAAAATTCTTTCGGGTTCTTCGCGACATACTCCTTCGCTAGCTTCTTAATACCGCGTCCGTATCCTGCCATTGTACAATGACGAATGAATTCGTTCGCCGTCCACCCTGAATTCTTCCAAGTATTAGAGTTTCCCATCTTAACGACCACCTTTCTTCTATTCTTTAGACTTCAAATTAGAAAAGAACCAACACAACTTAATTATAGCATATAATACGAAAAAAACAAGCATGCAGTAGAACTTCTCATTGAAACTTATCAAAAATTATTATATACTATAAGGCGATGAAATCAAAATCCCTTCTCCTCCATACCTGTTGCGCGCCTTGCTCGGTTTATTGTATCGACTCGCTCCGCAAAGAGGGAATCGAGCCGACTGTTTTTTGGTATAATCCCAACATCCACCCCTTT
>CAZSYG010000053.1:0-2276 GCA_964610655.1 uncultured Candidatus Saccharibacteria bacterium | reverse complement strand
TTTCTGTCCCAAATCTTAATCTCAATGATATTCCGAGTATAATATCAACTTGCATCTTCGCGATAATTGTCTTGTCTGCTCAATATCGAGTTTGGAAAAAAGACCGGAAAGAAGAAGCTAAATATAAAATTGAGTTCAAGGCATGTCCAATCGAACTAGATTTTGAACTAGGGCTAAAAAACGCCCGCTCAGAACGTGAAAAAGCCAATAAAAAGTATTTCAAACTTGAGCAAAAAGCACAAAACGCAGACACATTCGACGATGAACTTAGTCTAGCCTACTTCGCGGCGGATGAAGCCGACAAGCGATTCAAACGCCTTAAGCGGTATAAAAAGAAATATACCGGTAAAATTGTCCGGCTCGCTATTTTTCTTTCTGCGTCAGTGGCCGACGAAAATATTGTCCTAAAAATCACCGCCGATAATGGTTTCCTGACAAACTATGTGCGACTCCCCAAAGAACTAGAAACTTCGGATAGATGCGGAGGAATTGGCAACTTGGACAGATATGTCGGAACGAAATTCATAACCCTCAACCCAAACGACCCAATATTGCTAGCGAATGGTGAGCTCTATTTAATTCTAAAAGACGACGCCAAACCTAGCAGAATTCGTCTCGTCGTTTCGTCTAAAAATCTCAAGCATCCCGTCGTATTTGAACGACAAATCAACGTCAAGAAGGATAATTTTTCTCGACATAAAACGAATTGATTAGTCTGCAACTGGCGGTCGTCAATTTACGATTAAGGCGATTAGGGCTGCGCCAGAATTTTTTCGATGTAGGCTTCTTTTGCTTCTGATATAGTTACCGTCTCCGTCCATGCCGGTTTTTCCGGAACGTCAACGATAATCTCATTCCAAGCTGGAGATATGACGTATTGTTCTTGTTCGTAAATATACCATGGGCCACCTCTACGCATTACTCCACCATGATAGCTGCAAGTTCCTCTGTCGGTCGAGCCGGAATACTCACCGTCCCAACATTGTGACAGGGCGCAGGTTCCATTTTTATAAGAAATCGTTGTTCGGATGCATCCCTTCGAAACAATCCTAGTCCCGTAAATGGCGTCATGATGCACGGTATGCGTTTTAGCCGGTTCGGCTGGATGGACAATGTCTTCAGTGACTGCGTCTTCGGCGTCGTGATAAAGATATTTAGTATAGCGAAGTCCATCATCTGCGGTACAGGATTCAATCACGGATATACCATCGCAAGTTCGCGACCACTTTTGCTCAGTAGCATAGTCCTCGTATGCTTTTATCCCGAAAAAGCCACCAATGATGGCGATAACGGAACCAATTATCGTGAATACGGCTTTTATCATGTAACTATTATAACACTAAATAGACAATAAATCAAATAAATTTTTTACTAAAATAAACAACAAAGAGATAGCGGCGTGCTATAATAAAGATATGAGAATTTTGGAAGAAGAAATCGAGAGGAAGAACTTAAAAAATGCCCAGTTCTTACTCAACAGCGAAATGATTAAGGCGGTCGTTGATATCGACAAGAAACTGCTCGGAATCGACGCCGAGATGCATGCCGATATCGAGCGAGCCTTCTTAGAGAACGGCTCCAATCAAGATTCTCTTTGGGGGATTAACCTTTGGATAAACGAGGATGGCGAAAATTTTATCGAATTCGACTCAATGATTAACATTCGCCCGCGCCAAGGCAATCGTTCTCGCGACGTCGAAAACCCTGAAATACGAGAAAAAATCAAGGCAGTCGTTAAGAAATGGATCAAATAATCCAACACAAAACCCTCCGAGAAACATGGTCGGAGAAATCTCTCGCCTATCAGATGGGGAATATCGGTAGCGAAGTCTCCCGCTCGCTCAAAAACAAGAACAACCCCCGTCGCTTCCAAGGGTGCTTTGAGCGGGCATTAGAACTTTTCGACTTCACTATCGACGCGCTTCAAGAAAAATGCGAATTCGGCAAACTCCAAGAAGTCTGTCGCGCCCGCGAAGAATTTTGCGACTATTTTAACGGCAATTCATTTAAAACCGACCCGAAAAAACTCCAAAAATACTACGACGATTTCGTCTCACTCATCCGATAAAATCTAGCCATAAACGTCTTGATTTTTTTAATTAAATTCATTATTATTAAAATAAGCATTAAAAATAGAAAGGATTACTAAAAGAAAGCTATGAAATCTTTAAATATAAACTCTAAAAAGGGCTTTACGATTATCGAAGTCGTCCTCGTTCTCGCGATCGCCGGCCTTATTTTCTTAATGGTCTTCATTGCACTGCCGAATATGCAGA
>CAZSYG010000052.1:0-2379 GCA_964610655.1 uncultured Candidatus Saccharibacteria bacterium | reverse complement strand
TGACCTTTCTGTGGTTTACTTTGTCGCTTTTTGGGAATACTTTATCCCATTCGTCTGTTAGTTGTAATACCATAGTTGATCTCCTTTTAAAGATTAATTATCCAAGATATTCTAATTACTATTATATCATTGGGTATTATTTTTTCTCGTATTCAGACATTAGAATTTCGAGCATTTCTTCTGGAGTTTCTTTGCAGTTGCGATCGAGCCAAAGCTTAATGATTGCAGTAAAGCCGGCGGCAAAAAATTCAACATGATATTCGACATGCTTATCTTTGCCGTAGGCTTTGGCAAGATTTTTATCGTAATAGGTATATAATTCGCGACTTTCCGGGCAGAGCATAAAATATGTACGATAAAAAATCTGATTTTCCTTGATATGGCGGAACATCTTGAGATAATTTTCTGGCGTGTGGCCATCGGTATTTCCGTCATATAGACTGGCGTATTCGAGGATCATATTTTGACGCACATCCTCAGCGAGTTCCGAGATATTGTCATAGTTGTTATAGAAAGTAGTACGATTAATCTTTGCAGCGGCACAAAGCTCGGAAACAGAAATATCTTTGATTTTCTTGTCTTGGATTAGTTGCAAAAGCGCACGCGTCATGCGTTCTTTGGAATTTCTTTTGCGTTTGTTGTCAGGGGTATTAGTCATTATTTCAACACTTTCGTGGGTTTTGTCGTTCTAAAATCAACAACTGTTGAATATATTTAAATTATACAACATAAATCAACAGATGTTGAGAAAGGAACAATATGACTCTTGCTGATACAAATGACAAAATCGCTAAAACCGTTACGAAAGGCTATAAGAAAATTGAGGATGGTGTAGTTGGCGGCTATAAGAAGATAGAAAATGGTGCCGTGGGCGGCTATAAGAAGATCGAAGATAAGTTTGTTGATAAATTTCTACGCAAAGACGACGAAACTATCGAAGACGCTAAGAAACGCCTGAATAAGAAAACCAATAAATAAGGAGCAATATGAAGAAATCTACTTTGATTATTTCGATTTTAGGCACAATTGGCGGTCTCATCTTTGCGCTCGGTATGTGTATGTGTCTACTGCCAGAATGGAATGCATTTGTTGGCGGCGTGGTGGCGATTATTATTGGCGCGATTATGCTTCTTGCGATTTATCCAGTTTACCGCAAGGATCATCCGAAGAAAGATAAGAAAAAACCGCTAGACAAAGGCGTCTTGGCTTCCGTAATTATCGGAATTGTATCTGTGCTAATTCTTGGAGTTGGGATGTCGCTTGTGATGGTCAATAAAGAGCAAATGATGCTCGGCGTAGCAATTGGTATAATTGGTCTAATTGGATGTATTTTAAATTATCCAGTCTACCAGTATTTAAAAGATAGTCACAAAGAATGATTCTATTTATCTTAGTCATTATCGCTACGGTGCTTTTGGTTTATAGTCTGGGGTTCGAAGAAAGTGCCCCAGACTTTGTGCGCTATTTTTCTTATTTGTTCTCGGCAATTGTCTTGGGCTTAGTAGTTTATCGGGTGCCTAGTATTGTTCGCAGAATCAAAGCAAGTAAAACCTTGAGAAAAAGTAAGAGAGCCCTTTATAAGGTGCCTTTGCTTAGGAAACTACACGAAGATAAACGCCTCAGCAGTATGATTGCGTTGTATTGTTCTGGCGCAATCAATGTTTTCTTTATCGTGACGCAATATTGGAATGGATTTGCGCATCAAGTTATTTGGTCAATTACGCTTGCGACATACTATCTATTACTCGTAATCATGAAAGTCTTGTTGCTCAAAGGGCTTAAAACCAAAACTATACCCACTAAAGAGCGTCGGACTGCACGAAGCACGGGCATTTTGACGCTAATCCTTAATGTTTTGCTTTCGATCATGATAGCGCAGATGATTACGGACACGACGGTATCGAAGCAGAGTCTTGTTTTGATGATAGCGAATGCGACTTATACATTCTACCGGATTATTTCTGCGGTCATAAATGCCGCAAAAACACGCAAGCAAAATAGTCCGGTTCTATCAGCCATGAAACATATCAACCTAATTGCGGCGATGGTGGCTGTAATAATGCTACAAACAACCATGATTACGTCGCTTTCTGGCGAAGTGGAATTTATGCAACGAATGAATGGGATTGTAGGGCTAGTAATATCGGTAGTTTCGGTTGCCTTATCAGTCCGGCTGATTTATAAGAATCGTTCTATTCGAGCGATTAATAAATCTGCTCAGTAGGCCAGTTGTCTACAAATTGTGGACAACTGCATCAGTTCGTTACATTTTGTCACGGACTGGGATGGATGGTAGACTTAGCCCATATTGATTTTTTGGGCCTGATTTGATATAATGTAAGTATATTCCGATGCGGGTAATTCGAACGGAGAGATACC
>CAZSYG010000051.1:0-2672 GCA_964610655.1 uncultured Candidatus Saccharibacteria bacterium | reverse complement strand
AACCTCGTGCACTTCGAGGTCAAGAACCCTTCTCCAACGGATCTCCCCGATGAAAAGACTGAAGCTTTTCTTCCGCCCCATCAGCGTTGCTCACGAGGACGGCTCCGGCAAGAGCTTCAATATCATCGGCTTCATTTCGAAGAATTGCTGCATCCCGCGCTACGCTGGCAGGCGTTTCACCGCCTACTACAACTGCGGTTCTCCGCGCCACGGAATCATCAAGATCGAAATGTTCTAATAGTCGCCTCCGCTCCTTCGGGAGCATTCACGCCCTTTCGGGCTTGCCCCGCTTAACTTTCTCAAACCTCCCCCTCCTGAGAAAGCCCTAAGCGGGGCTTTTTCTTGTCCAATATTCCCCCTTTAAAATCCTAAAAAAATATGCTAAAATATTTCTCGAACTTATTTTTATTGTCTAAAAATTTAAAAAGGAAAATTTAAGGAAATTTATGGCCCAAGAAATTAAAGACCTCTCAAAATTCCGCAATATCGGGATTATCGCCCATATCGACGCGGGAAAAACGACGACTTCCGAGGCGATTCTCTATCGAACCGGACTTAAACATAAAATCGACCTCGTTAAAGGCGATACCGGCGGCGCGACGACCGACTGGATGGAACAGGAAAAGGAGCGCGGAATTACGATTACCTCTGCCGCGGTTACTGCTTACTGGAAGGGTCATAAAATCAACATCATCGACACCCCGGGTCATATCGACTTCACCGCTGAGGTCGAGCGTTCTTTGCGTGTCTTGGACGGCGCGGTCGTTGTCTTCGACGGAAAAATGGGCGTCGAGGCTCAGTCCGAAACCGTCTGGCGTCAGGCTACTAAATATGGCGTCCCCCGTATCTGTTTCGTTAATAAAATTAACCAAATCGGCGGCGACTTCTATAAATCCCTCGAGTCGATTCATAAACGTCTCTCTAAAAACGCCGTCGCGGTTCATCTCCCGATTGGTTTCGAAAAAGATATCTGCGGCGTTGTCGATTTAATCGACATGAAGGCTTATACCTATAAAGACTATGCTGACCATGAGCTAACCGTTGGCGAAATCCCTGAAGATATGAAAGAAAAGGCAAAAAACGCCCGCGCGATTCTCGTCGAAGAGGCTGTTTCTGCCGACGAAAAGTTAATGGAAAAATACTTCAACGAGGGCGAAGAAGCTATCTCCGTTGATGAATTGAAATATGCTCTACGAAAGCGCGTCCTCGACGGCGATTTCTATCTCGTTACTGGTGGTGACGGCCGTGGCGTTATCGTCGAAAAAGTCCTCGACCTCGTGACCGACTTTCTCCCCTCTCCGCTTGACCGCGATCAGGGTCAAACCGTCGGAACAAACCCGAAAACCGGCGACGAAGTCGTCCGAAAAGCCGATGAAAAAGAGCCCCTAACCGCTCTCGCCTTTAAGATTGCTTCCGACCCGTTCGTTGGAAAATTGATTTTCATCCGCGTTTACGCTGGTAAACTCGAATCCGGCTCCTATATCTTAAACGCAACGACCGGAAACAAAGAGCGCGTCGGACGTATCGTTCGTATGTTCGCCGATAAACGCGAGGAAATCTCCTCTGTTTCCGCTGGCGATATTGCTGCCGTTGTTGGTTTGAAAGATACGACAACCGGAACAACAATCTGCGACCCCGCTCACCCGATTCATCTCGAGTCTATCGAGTTCCCCGATCCTCCTGTCTCTATCGCCGTTGAGCCGAAAACTAAGGCCGACCAAGAAAAAATGGCTTTAGGGTTAGCGAAACTCGCTGAAGAAGACCCGACTTTCCGCGTCCACACCGACGAAGAAACCGGTCAAACAATCATCTCCGGTATGGGTGAGCTCCATCTCGAGATTATTATCGACCGCTTAAAGCGCGAACATAACGTCGAAGCGAATACCGGCGCGCCTCAGGTCGCCTATCGCGAAACTATCCGTGGTACTGCCGAGGCTCAAGGTAAGCACATCAAACAATCCGGCGGTCGTGGTCAGTACGGCGACGTTTGGGTTAAGTTTGAGCCGAACGAACCCGGAAAAGGCTTTGAGTTTATCGACATGATTAAGGGCGGTGTCGTCCCTCAGGAATACCGAAAACCCGTCCAACAGGGAATTGAAGAAACTCTTAACGGTGGCGTTATCGCTGGCTATCCAGTCGTTGACGTTAAAGCGACTCTCTATGACGGTTCATATCACGACGTCGACTCCTCCGAGCTCGCCTTTAAACTCGCCGGCGCTCTCGCGACCCGCGAAGGAATTAAAAAGGCAAATCCAGTTCTCCTCGAACCTGTGATGAAACTCGAGATTACGACTCCTGAGGAGTTCATGGGCGACGTTATCGGCGACATCAATTCTCGCCGCGGTCGTATCGACGAAATGGAAGACCTTTCTGGCGGCTCGAAAGTCATTCGCGCTTTCTGTCCGCTCGGGAACCTCTTCGGTTATACTTCCGACCTCCGTTCTATGTCTCAAGGTCGCGCCGCGTCCTCGATGGAGCTCTTCGCTTACGAAGAAGTCCCGCCTAACGTCGCGCAGGAAATCATCGAAAAGCGCAACGCGAAGTAGCTCTAATCAGATAGACAAGTCTATCTGATTAAGGTACGAGCGTAAGCTTTCGTCCGAAAGGACCGAAACGCAACGCGAAATAACCGCAAAAACAACCGCGAAAAACAAGCTAAAAAGACCCCGAAA
>CAZSYG010000050.1:0-2832 GCA_964610655.1 uncultured Candidatus Saccharibacteria bacterium | reverse complement strand
ATGGACGGTGATTGTATTCTAGTATTTCTATAGACCGGATTTAACGTTTTTAATTACTCCCCTTGTATCAAGCCTCTATTATGTTCGTCCGGAACAAATATAAGCCCATTGTTGAATAATTTGGCGCCGTTAAGCTTTCCGTCTTTAATTGCTTGATTCATTTTATCGACAGCAGTCTTTGCAAGATTTTCCCGATCGCATACTTCAAGTATCCTATAAATATTAAACGCAAACCTTTCGAGATAAGTTCTAGCACGACTACCTATGGTATTTAAATTATCTTGATAAACGTCGCCAGTTTTTTCGACTGTCGTAAATTGTTCAGCGCGTTTTTCAAAGGGAGCGTCGTCGTTTGTTTCGTCATAGCCTCTATATTCGTTCGCTGTTTTACCTAGACGCAAGAAACCTTTTTTATCTAAATAAGCTTCGTAAAGTCCGCCACTAGCCACGGCTTCTCTTATACCGCCAATTACCGAATCGTAAAGTTCGTCATTTTCTGTATTATCTTCAGCTCCTAGAAGCACCTCCATATTCTGCTCTAGGGCGATAAAATAATTATGGGTTCTCTCGTCCATAGTCTCTAGATTTGCTTCGTAATAATCATCATCGTCAAGTTCGTAGTTTTGTCTGCTTTCTTCGCGAGATTCGTCGGTATCGAGAGTTGGCTCGGGGATTGGAGTTGACTCGTGAGCGATATAATATTCTTTTGGTTCTAAGGTTGGGGCTGGCTCTTTAGGCTGTTCTTCAGGTAAAACTAAAGGTATTTTTCCCTTATACATATCAAAATACATTCGATTCTTCTTTTTTTGAGCTTCGCCGTGGTTAGGAAAGTTTTCGGCTTTTAACATTTGGCGACCGCGGATACCGTGTTCGTGTTTAGGCTTATTAGGAGTTGATGTTAATTCTGAAGTTAAATCGGGAAAAGATTCTAAATTAAATTCCAAATACGCTGGGCTCAATTTATTATCGCCATCTAGGGCGAGATTATGATACTCAATCCTTTCGTCCGGTTCGGCTCCTGGAGTAAATTCTCCTTTTATAGTTCGCTCAATTATTTTCGGTCTAACTTTATATACAATAGATCTCGCTTCGCCTAGGCTTGGAAGTAAATTATTGGCGTTATCCGGAAAATTAAGAAGAAATTCTTGGGTTTTTCTATCTAATTTTTGGAAGTTTTCCATAAATTTTTCTCGGTCAGCTTCTTCTTCGATTGAGTTTAAAAAACTATTTAATTTTTGGTCAAAAGTCGCAGCAATTTCCGGTGCTGGTTTTAACCCGTATTTATCCAATTCGCTTAATTTTCCTTTAGTCCTTAAACCATATTCGGAATATCTATGTATTTCACCATTCTCAATACAAGTTTCAGTTTCGCTGTATTTGCCAGCGAGGGCGGTCTCTACGATATTTGTTCGAGTCTCTTCCCATAGATTATAGCTCTCCCCATTGTAACCAAAAATAATACTAATATTTCTCGGAAGTGTCATTAAATAGTTAGCAGTTTCCGAGTCGAGTTTTTGCATTTCTTCTCTAAATTGTTCTTTCTTATCGTCTTCAATAATGCTTTCAAAAATTCCCCATTGTTCTGGTTGATAATCGGATCGGTGTTCGACGACAGACGATTGTTTCTCATTAAGAGCAGGGGTAGCTGCTTTTTCTAGCATTTTTTCGGCTTTTTGGATTTGACGGCCGCGGGTGCCGTGCTCGGGACGACTATTAAACGCCGGGGCTTCCGCCGCCATCTTCTCCCAAGAATTTTCCCCTTCATCAGAATTATTTTTAGTTATTTTCTCACTGTCCATTTTACCTCCTAAATTAGTTTACGGAATGCGAGAGTTTTTAGTCTTATAAAAAAGTGGAACACTCGCAAGAGTGTTCAAAGTTCTTTTTGCAATCTGGCAATTAAGCCGATTGAAGCGAGTGCTCCGCGTTGGCTTAATTAGTGAGCCAGAATGCAATTTTGAACTTTGAACAATTCTATTTTAGCATAGAATTTTAGGTTAGCACAAGAAAAAGCCCCAAAAATATGGAGCTTTTTAGAAAGATTTTGGATTTTTTATAGTTTAACTTAACTTTCCGTGGCGGAGGGTGAGGATTTCGTCGGCGACAATGTCAACGATATTGCCGGTTGTGCCGCAGGAGTCTATATTGTCTCTAGATGGAGTAGCGATTGGAAAGATTACCGAGTGCTATACTTCGACCGATTACAAACCGACGCGAGAGTTAGCAGAAATAGCAACCGAGGGCGATCCGTTCGTAGTGACGTTTGGTGATGCCGTCGATTCGAGAAGTTGTTTGTTGCCGATTCTTTTAGTTAGTGTTTCCATGTTCGTTTCCGGTAAGGTTTGTGGAACTTACGGGATCGCGATTTCTGCGCTCGGAATGCTATCGTTTGTCGGAACTACGGTTTCCATAGATGCGTTCGAACCAATCGCGGATAATGCAGGAGGAATTGCAGAATCCCGCCATCTCCCGAAAGAAGTTCGTGCAATTACTGATAAGCTCGACGCTGTCGGCAATACAACTGCTGCGATTGGCAAAGGTTTCGCGATTGGCTCGGCGGCGTTTGCGACAGTTACCGGCGATACAGTCGGCGATACGAGAAAAGACGTCATCGGCGTTTCTCTCGATATCTTTATCAAGGCAATGTCCACCATCGCAAACACCCTCGCACCGATTTTCTCTCACTTTACGCTTTTCAGATAAAAGGCTGCAATACTTTTTCTAGAAAAAGGTATCCTCCTAGTTTTAGGGGGATTTTTCATAGCTAGAGATTAACTACTTCGCCGTAAGAGTCGGGAGTTAAGCTCGCGGCGTTACCCTCGTCGGTATCAA
>CAZSYG010000049.1:0-3028 GCA_964610655.1 uncultured Candidatus Saccharibacteria bacterium | reverse complement strand
TTATTGCCGGGCTTGGCGTCGTCGCTGGTTTAGCCGTTGCCTTAGCCCCGGTTGCCACATTCGCTATGGATGTATCCGATCAGCATACCGACCAACTAGTTTTGACGGTTCTTCCGTCTTGTACATTTGGATCCGCCTCTAAGAGCAGTACGCCTTATCCTGGTGGCATTACTCACGATGATGGCACTGGTGGCTATGCCGCCGATGGCGACGCTAGCACAAAACAAACTCGTACTGCTACTTCTTGGAACACTACTGGCGGTACTGCCGAGACTACCGGTACTAACCATACAGTCGGCGGAGCTGACGCATCCGATGGAGAAGTCGATCATAATAACGCCGATGTCGATTCTACTGGTTACGGGATTTTAGAAGGCGAAGGTGGTATTACCGCGACCAATTCCTCAGCTCTTTCTAACGCCTCTGAGCATACGCTCCATCGTTCTATGTTGGCAGGTACTTCAACTGATACTTTCGGTTCAACAACTATGTGGGTTGTTTGTAACTATCGTTCTGGTTATTCGATCACCGCTACGGCTAACCCACTCACGAACGGAACTGCGGCTGAGAACATTCCAGTTAGCTCAAGCTATTCAACAACCGCTTCTGGTTACGATTTGAAAGCTCTTACTTCTACTTCTGCCGGAACCGCAATGACAATCTCAACCGCCGCCGATGTTGTCCCGACCACCGAGACTATTGTTGCTACTCACCCCACCGTCTCTGATGAAGCCGGTGATTCTCTTACCGTAGTCTATGGTCTTGGCGTTAAAGCGTCTCAAAAAGCCGATACCTATGCTGGTACCGTTGTCTACAAGCTTTACAAAGGCGTTAACGGCGCTGGCGTTTAATTTAGCTTAAAAAACTAAATTCCTAGTTTCCTCCCTTCCAAGGGAGGAAACTCCATAAAATCTATTAAACGTAAATTTCTTCTTAGCGTTCTAAGAAAAGATAGAACCCTAAGCAGAGATTTATAAAAAGTAGGGTTGGGAGAAAGTTGGAGGATTATTTTTTTGGAAGAAAAAATATATTTTAAACCCGAATCGCCGGGAAAAAAGAAAGACCATAAGTTTCTTAAACTATTTTTCTTTTTATTGTTTTTACTAATCATAATTCTTATAATCATTTGGCTCCTCAAAGGTTCTAAAACCGTTTCCGGCCAATACCCAGAAAACGTCAGGAATGAGGCATTAGAATGCATCTCTAGCGAAATAGATTATCCTAAATTAGGGAGCTATAATGTCGAGCCAAAAGAGAAAGAACTAAAAATTTCCGCAATTTTTAAAGGGGAAGACACTTTGGTCTCGCTTTCAATAAAGGATTTATTGACTTTTTATTCAAATCACGATGCGATTATCGCCGAAGCGCGGTCTCACGCGAATTTTAACCTTAGTCTTCGCGGCTCCGGCTATGGAACAGAAAAATTCGAAAATAAATTTTCGATTGTTAGCGAAAAATTATTAGTAACCTTAACTGGAAAAGCAAGCGAAATCGACGAATATTCTAAAGAATATTTTTCAATAAAATCCGAAAAAATACCAACAACAATTTCAGAATATAAACAAAACTACGAGGCGCAAGGATTTACCTGTAAAGCCTCAAACGAAAAATAAGGAGTATCTATGAAAAATAAACTACAAAATTTTATAGTAGCATGTGGAATAATTCTATCTAGTATTTTAGGAGCAGTTACAGTAAGGGTAAACAATGCGGTCGCGTCAGAATCTTTTGCGCTATCGCCGATGTATGACTTAGTTACACTAACGCCAGGGGAGACTTTCGAATCAAGTTTTAATATAGTTAATCCGAACGGGAATACCTCGAATTTTTATTATGAACTAAGTATCGAGCCGTTTACGGAAGACGGGAATCAGAATATCACTGCGACAGCGAACGGTCATTATAGCGATATGACGGAATGGATTGAGTTACCAAAAACCGAGGGCGTTATCGCGCCAAACTCATCGGAAACGGTAAGCTATAAGATAAATGTTCCCGAGACGGCGGCGGCAGGCGGACAATACGCCTCAATCGTAGTTGGCTCAAAAGAAGACGGCTTCGCGGAAGAGGGAATGAGCATTCACGAAGTTTTTCAGTCAGTTTATCTAGTTTACGCGGAAGTTGCCGGCGAAACCGTCCGCAAGGGTTCGATTAACGACGTAAACGTTCCCAGCTTTCTATTTTCCGGAAATATTGCCGGAACCGCTTCGATTAAAAATGAGGGGAACGTCCATTCTCCGGCGACTTATACGCTCCAAGTTTTCCCGCTTTTCTCAAGCGAAGAAGTTTATACTAACGAAGAAGACCCAAAAACAACTTGGATTATGCCCGGAAATACGAATTATACGAAGATAACTTGGGAAGAAACTCCGAGTATCGGTATTTTCCATGTTATTTATAACGTTGAGTATGAGGGAGTAAGCGAGAAAGTCGATAAAATGGTTATCATCTGCCCGCTTTGGCTCCTCTTCATCATCGCCGCCATCATCTTCCTTATCATTTTCAAAATCCTCAGCGGGAAGAAGAAAAACTAATTTTCTCTCGCCTCATTTCCGTCCGGCTCTTCATCTCCCTCTGCGTCTTCCTAAACGTCGCCCGCGAAATAATCGCCGGATGAGAATTTTTAAGATAAACCTGTTTCCGCTCGCCGTGATTTTTCTTAACCTTTTTCGTCAAAAAATCTTCGACATAAGTTTTCCCTAAAATCGCGTCGCCCTGATATTTTTCGTTCGTTAAAATCCCCCGAATCGTCTCCGGCGACCATTTTTCCTTCCCGCGCGGCGTCCTAATCCTCTCGACCGTTAGCCCCCGCGCAATCCCGCGCAACATTCCGCCCTCTAAAAACTCCCGAAAAATCCGCCGGACAATTTCCGCCTCTTCCTCGTTAATCTCCGGACGCCCGTCTTTTCCTTTATCATAACCGAGAAAACTTTTATAGGGAACGACAATCCGCCCCGCTTCCATCCGTCTCTGAATCCCCCAACGGACATTTTCAGAAATCGACCGGCTTTCTTCCTGCGCAACCGAC
>CAZSYG010000048.1:0-3422 GCA_964610655.1 uncultured Candidatus Saccharibacteria bacterium | reverse complement strand
CTAATATGCCCGAATCTAAAGAAAAAGCCCCTAAAGTTATCAACAAATCCGGAACCTTAAAGATGACTGATAAGGTCGCCGCGACCCGTGAACGCCGCGATATTGGCGGACGTAAGATGGGTAGAAATAATCGTCGCGACCGCGTTCGCCCGACCGACGCTCCGAAAGAGTTCGACGAAGTCACCATCAACATCGACCGCGTCTCTCGAACTGTCGCCGGTGGTCGCCGTATGCGCTTTAAAGCTCTCGTCGCGATTGGTAATCATAAAAACAAAGTCGGCGTTGGTGTCGCTAAAGGGAATGACGTTACCTCTGCTGTCGCTAAAGCAACCGCCAAAGCGAAAAAGAATATGATTGAGATTAACCTCGATGGCGAAACCATCTGCCACGAAGTCGAAACCAAAATTACCGGCGCTGACGTTTTGATGAAACCCGCCGCTCCAGGTACCGGTATTATCGCCGGTGGTGTTGTCCGCTCAATCATCGGTTTAACCGGAATCAAGAACCTTATCTCTAAATCTCTCGGTTCGACCAATAAAGTCAACATCGCTTACGCCGTTGTCGAAGGTTTAAGGCAACAAGTCCCGCGTAAAGATTGGAACACCACCTCTAAAAAATCCGCTCCAAAAACAGCTAAAAAAGCTGAGAAGAAGGAGAAATAGTCATGAAATATAACGAATTAGAAGTAAATAAAAATACCCGTCCGTCCCGTAAAGGTCGCGGCATCTCCGCCGGTCAGGGTAAAACCGCCGGCCGCGGAACCAAGGGTCAAAAAGCCCGCACCGGCCATCGTAAGATGCCGGCTGGCTTCATGGGCGGTCAACGCGCCATCATGCAGGCCATCCCGAAACTTAAAGGCTTTAAATCTCTTCACGCTAAAGCTGAAGTTATCTATACCGACCGCTTAAACGACCTTAAAGGCAACGTCGATAACTTCGTTCTCGCTGAGAATGCTTTAATTTCTTCCCCATACGTCAAGGTTAAAGTCATTTCTCGCGGCGAATTAACCGCTAAAATCGCTCTCGAGACTCAATTCGCCTCCAAATCCGCGATTGAGGCACTTAAGAAAGTCGGCGGCAGTTTCAAAAAATCTCCCGTCCCGATGAGAGCGAAAAAAGCAGAAAAATAACAAAAATATCCCTTCGGGGATATTTTTTTATTGTAAGTTTTATGATATTATAGACTAGATAAATCTAGTTTGAGGTTCAGAAAAATATCACTATGCATTTCAAGACAATATTCAAATCCCTAAAAAACAAAGATATGCTGAAAAAACTCGGTATTATTATCGGGCTTTTAATCGTCTATCGTTTCCTTGCCCATATCCCCGTTCCTGTCGGCGAACCGACGACTTTCCGCGAAGCCGTTAAGGGCATCCTCGAAAGCTCCGACTTCGGCAGTTTCCTTAATATGATCTCCGGCGGCGGGCTAACTTCTTTCTCGATTATCCTCGTCGGTCTTTCTCCCTATATTACCTCTTCTATCGTCATCCAACTTTTAACTAAGGCTATCCCTTCCCTCGAAGAACTTTCCAGCGACGGCGAAGCTGGTCGCCGAAAAATTAACCAATGGACTCGCATCGTCACCATCCCTCTCGCCATCGTCCAGTCTATCGCCTATATTTATATTCTCTATCAATCCATCGTCGCCTCCAACACCGCCGTCCTTCCCGACCTTTCGACAATGGACTGGATTATCGCCGTCTCTGCCATGGTTTGCGGCTCGATTGTCTTAATGTGGCTCGGCGAGCTCATGACCGAACAGGGAATCGGTAACGGAATTTCCATGTTAATCTTCGCCTCAATCATCTCCCAATTCCCCAGCACTTTCGCAAGCCTAACCGCCGCCCTCTTTAATACCTCTAACGGAACCCTTAGCCTGTTCGGCTGGCTCAATCTCCCAGTCAACCCCGAAGTTTTTTGGATTGTCCTCGGCTTTATTATTGCCATCATTATCGTCATCTACTTCTTAGTCAAACTCAACGAGGCTCAAAGAATCATTACCATCAACTACGCCAAGCGCGTCCGCGGGAACTCTGCTTATGGCGGAATCAAGTCCATCCTCCCAATCAAACTCATCGCCGCCGGCGTCATTCCGGTCATCTTCGCGACCGCGTTCCTCTCTCTCCCCGCCTTAATCGGTCAGGTCATCACAACCGTCGATTCCGGAAATACTTTCGGCTCAACTCTAACCACTCTCTTTACCGCCCCTAGCGCTAATAACTTCTCAACTCAATACCCAGACGGAATTACCGCGATGTGGTTCTTCTACCCCGCCGTCTATTTCGTCCTCGTCGTCATGTTTACTTATTTCTACACCACCATCATCTTCAACACCAACGAAATCGCCGATAATCTCCAAAAACAAGGCGGCTTCATCGAGGGAGTTCGTCCGGGTCTAAAAACCGCCGAATACCTCTCGAAAATGATTAACCGCCTCAATTTCTTCGGCGCGCTCTCTCTCGGCTTAATCGCGATGCTCCCCTTTATTACCGACTATATTTTTATCATGACAACCGGCGCCCCGCTCGGTCTCTCCCTCTCCGGAACCGGACTTTTGATTGTTGTTACCGTCGCGCTTGAAAACTTACGCAGTTTAGATTCAAAAGCATTAATGGTAACCTACGACGATTACGGAAAGGACGAATAAAAAATGAAAATGGGTGGATTAAAGCGGGGAATTATCGGAAAAGTTATTTGGGGGATTATCTTCGCCCTCCTCGCATTCTTCTTTATCAAAACCGCAATTTGGGAATATAATTATTACAACGAAAAAGAAGGTTCAACTCGCGCCGTAACCGAAGTTACCGTCAACCAATCCTCCGAAGACCTCGACGAAACCGAAGTTACCGAAGAAGAACGCGCCGCTTACTATGTCGCCGCCGACCGCCCGCGCTACCTTTCAATTGAAAAATTAAACATCAAAAACGCTCGCGTCCTCCCAATGGGGTTAAAACCCTCCGGCGAACTCGACACCCCGAACAACATCTTCGATGTCGGTTGGTATACTTCTTCCGGAAAGCCGGGCGAGGGAAGAACGCTTTTAATTGACGGTCATAACGGCGGCCCGAATATCGTCGGCGTCTTTAAATATACCCCCGAACTTATCGAGGGAGATATTTTGACCGTCGAACGCGGCGATGGCGAAATTTTCCGCTATTCTGTCGTCGAAAATATCTCCGTCCCCCTCTCCGAGTCAGACGACTACATGAAAACCGCCATGATTTCTCCCGTCCAAGGTAAAGAATCCGTCACATTAATTACCTGTACCGGCGAATGGTCTCAGACCCAACAAACTTACCTCTCCCGCCAATTCACCCGCGCGGTAATTATTGAAAATTAATCTTGTTTTTTAAGTTAAAATTTGATATAATTAAACGCGTAATTTATGGCTAGTCAAAAGGAAGTGATTAAACTCACAGG
>CAZSYG010000047.1:0-3735 GCA_964610655.1 uncultured Candidatus Saccharibacteria bacterium | reverse complement strand
CTCTCTCTCTCTCTCTCTCGATGTCGCCGCCGACTACTGCGTCGAAGCTCAAGAGTCTATCGCGATAGTATTCATATTGCTTTTGGCGCGCTTCGATCTCGGCAGGCAAGCCAATTTTTAAGTTATTACAAACGGAATCAAAGTTATCCAAGACGTAGACGATGCGCTCCTGAATCTTTTTTGATGGAACCGGAATGTTAAACTTGCGGATTTTTTCCATCGGAATATTTTGCATCGACGATGCTTGCAGAAGTCTGTCTATTTGCGAGAATCTAAAAGTGTTCGTCTGAAAGTAATACATTAGGTATTTAGGCATGATAGCATTTTTATCATTTAATCGTATCATAGATACATTTGGTGCTAAGTAGTACTTTTCATTTTCGCTTATCAGCGCAACTTGCCCAACGGTACCGACGTATGTAAAAAGCATATCGCCAATGACTAGCTTGCTGCGATTTAGCTTCGATAAATCACTTTTGTCTATATATTTTACATCCTTTAAATCAAGCTGACCATTTTTCACATTGAGCCCACGCAGTGCAATAATATTACCACTATTTGAATAAGTAACATACTTAGTAAACTCAAAACCAGCCAACTTCGTAACTGTCGCAATGTCACCAAGTGTAAGCAACTCAACTTGCCCCCCATCACCGGCTATATTCTCGAATGAAAGAAGATGGTCGCGATAATGCTCGTACTGTTGTTTTCTCTTAGTGAGCTCAGCTTCCAGCTCAGCTTCCAGCTCAGTAAATGAGTTTAGCATCCTAACGATTTCTTGCTGAATCTCAAGTGGGGGCATAGGAATTCTAAAGTCTTGCAGCGTTGAGAGTACTATGTATGTCATCGCGGCTTCATTCTTATGCCCATCTAGATATTGCTTAAGATTATTTTTTAAAGAAAAGTATAAAAATCTTGGCAGAATGCTTTTGCTAAATTCTGTTAGTACGTACGTCCTTTGATATGCTTCAAACTTCCCAATATAATGCTTTACATCGCCGACATTTGCATTACCAGCAATTAATAACGCTTCAGTATCCCAACGGAATGTATCAATATGACTTACTTCTTTTGCGGTAGTGAAGAACAAGTATTTGCCATTTTCAACAGCAGCGTTGGCATTTAATTTGCCAGTTTCAATTTTGCAAACTTGCCCAAGTGGCTTATATTCCACGCCATCTGGGCATTTTTCTTTAATTAGCTCGTCTATCCTACTCATTAGAATCTCCTATATTGTAGTGATGCCGTTTCTCGATAACGTCATATGGGGAGTGTACATACAAGAGTTCACCAAAATTCGTCCATGATGAGAGGATGTACATATTGAATTCTCCTTTTTCGGATACCTTATTGATTGCGTCTAAGGCTTTATTTTCATCTAGTGTAAAAGGGCAAAATATAAAGAGCCAGTTATCAGCAAACTTCTTGTATTTCTTCGCCTTCTTATTCTTTGCTTCAATACATTTTGTAATCTGTTGGTGGGCATTCGTCTGGTCGATATATATACCATAGCTAATTGGTTCAGGTAGGTTATTTTGAATCACCTTTGGCTTAAATTTATTTTTCTTGTCGATTCTTGCAAGATTCTCCGTAAACGCTTTCGCGTCTTGCGCCTTGGCTTTATCAAACGTGTCCAAATCTTGCGCCTCGTCAAAACTGATGGCCATAGTAACTTCAATGCCTAGATCTAGTTTGTCGCTCTGCAAATCGGGATGCTCTGTTTTTTCAATATTGCCAAAGCTTTTCTTTATAATGGGCTTGTTGTCCAACATGAGAACTCTCTTTGGCTGAAATGGTAATGCTGGACCTTCGCCGTCATAGTAGAAGGGAGAGACTAAAATATCAAGCGCTAGTCTTTCGTAAGCTAAGTTATCGTGAATATTAGGAATCGCCATTATGGTCTCCTAATATCTTCTTAACTTCTTTATCGAAGTCAGAGTTAATCTTCTGTGTCTTGTTGAACTCAGTATATTCGGCGATTGCTTTCTTGTCGGCGTCCTTCTTGGAGATGCGACCTTTACCCTCCAGAATATTAAAACGACGAAAATTCAGGAATTCGTTAACACTTTTAGCAAAGTCTTCCATTGTGAAGGTAACTTCATTTTCGATTAAGTCTTCTATGTAGTCAAAGAAACCCGTAACGGCGCGTTCGAGTCGGCGAATTTGGTTTTCGTCCAAATAATTCTTTGCAACTGTAACATCGGATTTTAGAATTCTGCCGTCTGGAGAATTCTTCCATGTAGTAAGTCCCATATTTGGTTTTGTGCGGTCGGCATGCGTATCAATAATTTCAGCTGCTGTTTGGCCAGTGATGGCATAATGGAATTTATTCTGGATCATTGCGTAAAAATCGTGTGTTATCTCGGAGTTTTTGTCGTAGTCGATACTGCATTCAGCAAAGATGTCGGTAATTTGTTGCCAAATACGTCTCTCGCTTGCACGAATTGAACGTACGCGTTCCAAGAGCTCACGGAAATAATCTTTGCCAAAAACCGTTTCGCCTTGTTTTAGCCTATCGTCATCAAGGACGAAGCCTTTTATCATATATTCTTTAAGAATCTTTGTAGCCCAGATTCGGAAGTGTGTTGCGCGTGATGAATTTACGCGATAGCCGACGGAGATAATGGCATCGAGATTATAGAGGGTTACTTGTTGCGACTGCGTCTTGTCGACAATTGCGCCGTGGCTTGTGGTTATTTCCATTTTGGAAACTACCACATTTTGATCTAGCTCACCTTCTTCAAATATATTTTTTAGATGCTTACTAATTGCTGGAACATTTACGCCAAACAATTCCGCCATGAGTTTTTGAGTTAACCAAATACTCTCGCCTTTAATAATAGGACTAATAGATACCTCTTCGTCCTCTGATTTATAAATGAGGAAATTAAACTCTCTAGGCAACATTTTTACCTCCTTCAATTTCTTCGATTATTTTATCAATCTTCTGGCGGAGTTCGTTCTCGCGAGCGACAATCTCTTTAAGTTCAGTATTGAGCTTCTTGATGTCTACTTTCTCGCGCGTATCTTCTAGCTCGACATATGTAGAAACCGAAAGATTGTAACCTTGTTCGGCTACTTCATCGTTAGCTACTAAGCGAACGAGATGGTCGACGTCTTTGCGTTCTTTAACCCATTCGAGAATCTTCTCGATATTTGCATCGGTAAGCTTGTTACTGTTTGTGATTTTAATAAATTCTTTGCTTGCGTCGACGAATAGCGTTGAGTTCTCGGATTTATTCTTTCGAAGAACCATGATACACGTCGCGATGCTCGTACCGTAGAATAGGTTGTCTGGTAATTGAATCACGGTATCTACGAAGTTATTGTCTATTAAATATTTGCGAATCTTTTGCTCGGCGCCACCGCGATACATGATGCCTGGGAAACAAACGATTGCGGCCGCGCCATTTGTGGCGAGCCAGCTAAGTGAGTGCATGATGAATGCGAGGTCGGCTTTCGACTTTGGTGCTAACACGCCAGCAGGGGAGAAACGTTGGTCATTAATGAGAACCGGGTTGCTTTCGCCTTCCCAGTGAATCGAATACGGCGGATTAGATACAATTGCTTCGAACGGCTCATCATCCCAGTGTTGTGGATCTATGAGCGTATCACCGAGTGCGATATCAAACTTATCATAGTCGATATCGTGAAGGAACATGTTGATGCGGCAAAGGTTGTAAGTCGTGATGTTAATCTCTTGGCCATAAAAGCCTTGGCGGACGTTATCGCGGC
>CAZSYG010000046.1:0-4108 GCA_964610655.1 uncultured Candidatus Saccharibacteria bacterium | reverse complement strand
TACTGCTCTGCGGGAAACTAGCAAGACGCCAATTTATGATTAAATCCTCCTTTACCGGAGGATTTTTTCTATCCAAATTAAATTATTCGCAAACTAATTCTAACTTAACTTCATAATCCGTCTTTCCATACGGTTCGACTGGATAAATCTTCGCGTTTGTTTTATTTCTATCGCATTCATAATCACCCGTAAAATACTTCTCGAACTCAGAATTTTTACGATTATTATATAAAAGTAATTGCCTTAAAAGCACCGGCGAAAACCCGCTTCGCGAAAACTTTATAAAGTTTTCTTCTAGCTTTTCCTCCGCCGCCGTCTCTATAAACTTATCATAATAATAATTTTCATAATAATCTCTCGCCATCAACTCCAATTTTCGCTCCGCGACTTTTTCTGGATTAAAATAGACTGTCACAAAAATTGACAGTCCAACCATAATTGTCGAAACAATTACTCCAATTGTCACGAATTTCCGCCCAAAAGCAGCGTCACTTCGCTTTTTTATTTTACTGTTTATTTTTACTTTCATATCTAAATTTAAACTGGTGATCTCGAGGAGAGTCGAACTCCTATTGACGGGATGAAAACCCGTTGTACTAACCGTTATACTACGAGACCATTACCTCCTAATTATACCAACGAATCTCAAAAAAATCAAGAAAAAATCTCTCCGACTTAAAACCCTTTTTATGCTAAAATAATTCTATGAGCAAACTTTTTAAACGTACTAAGATTTTAGCAACTGTCGGCCCAGCTGTGATGTCCGAAGAAAAAATTACCGAACTGATTATGGCGGGGGTGAATGGCTGTCGCTTGAACTTTTCTCATGGTAACTATCTTGAACGCGACCAACAAATCTCTTGGATTCGTAATGCTTCCGCGAAAAAAGGTCGCGCCGTCTCTATTCTTCAAGATCTCCAAGGTCCGAAAATCCGCCTTGGCGAACTAAAAGATAACCATCTCGACGTAAAAACCGGCGATATTTTAACGTTAGATTATTCGATTAAGGAACATGACGGCTCGAAAAATCTCCCCGTCCAATATAACCTCGCCGAAAAGGTTAAACTCGGCGAGCCGCTCTATATTTTCGACGGAAAAATTAAGACAAAAGTCGTCGAAATCTCCTCGAAAACCGCGATTAGGGTCGAGGTTGAAAATGATGGCGTTCTGATGTCGAAAAAAGGTCTGAATCTCCCAGATACTGACTTTGGCGGCGATATCATAACCGAAAAAGATATGGCCGATATCGAATTTGGCGCTTCTCGCGACTTTGATTATGTTGCTCTCAGTTTCGTCCAGTCCGCCTCCGATATTGAAAAACTTCGCCAAATCCTCCTCTCTCATGGCTCCTCCGCTCAGATTATCGCGAAAATCGAGACCAAAAAGGCGATCGAAACCGATAAAAACCTCGAAGAAATCGTCAAGGCTTCCGACGGAATCATGGTCGCTCGCGGTGATATGGCGGTCGAAGCCGGCGCCGAGGTCGTCCCGATTGTTCAACGAAAGTTAGTCGCTCTCTGCCGTCATTATTCAAAACTCTGTATTGTCGCGACCCAGATGATGGGGTCGATGGTTGATAATCCTGAGCCGACCCGCGCCGAAGTTTCCGATGTCGCGAACGCCGTCATTCAAGGCGCCGACGCTGTCATGCTCTCCGACGAAACCGCGAACGGAAAATATCCTCTCGAGGCCGTCAAGGAGATGAAAAAGGTCATTCTCTATACTCAAAACAACTCGAAAATCGCTCCTGTCGAAAAAGACCTTGAGCCGACCTCTGGCCTCTCGAATTACGACGCTATTGCCTACGCCGTCGCCCGTCTTTCCGAACGTCTAAACGCCGACGTTATCGTCTGCCAAACCGCCTCTGGCGCGACTGCCGAAACCCTCGCCGCCCAACGTCCGAACGTCCCGATTATCTCCGTAACCTCGAACTCCCGCGTCGCCTCCCAACTTGCCTTGACCTATGCGAACGCCGCCTTTGTCCGCCCTTATTCCGAAGATTATGGGATTGACCTCGCGCGCGAGCTAAAAAACTCCGGTTACCTAAAGGCGAAAGAGGGCGAAAAAGAACTGCTCGCGGTCGTCATCTCCGGCTCAAAAGCTAAGGCTTCTGGAACCGATACTATTAAAATTAGATATATTTAAGGGGTAGTTATGGATTTTTTAACCGTAAAAGATGCTAAATTAAGAAACCAAGTCGTTCTCGTCCGCGTTGACTATAACGTACCCTTAGACGACGAGGGAAATATAACTTCCGACTTCCGAATCCGCGCTTCACTCCCGACGTTGGAATTTTTAAAAGAACATGGCGCCAAAAAAATCATTTTAATCTCCCATCTCGGTCGTCCCGACGGGAAAAAAGTCAAAGAACTTTCCCTAAAACCCGTCGCTTTCCGCCTTGCCGAGCTTCTTCCGGATTCTAAAGTCGATTTTGTTGATGACGTTTCCGGCCCCGATGTCGAAGACGCGGTAAACGGACTTAAAAAAGGCGGGATTCTTCTTCTCGAAAACCTCCGTTTTTATGCCGGCGAAGAAAAAAATTCCGACGATTTTATCCGCGAGATAATCGACTCGACTGGCGCGACCGTTTATGTCCAAGATGGCTTCGCCGTCATTCATCGCGCCCACGCGTCCGTATCCGCCGTCGCGAAGAACCTCCCTGTTTACGCCGGACTTCTCCTCGAAAAAGAAATCTCTGCCCTCTCCTCCGCCCTTAAAAACCCGAA
Source organism: uncultured Candidatus Saccharibacteria bacterium (assembly GCA_964610655.1). Taxonomy (GTDB): domain Bacteria; phylum Patescibacteriota; class Saccharimonadia; order Saccharimonadales; family Saccharimonadaceae; genus Nanosyncoccus. The sequence continues at coordinate 1,382 of CAZSYG010000046.1, read as the reverse complement.
AAAACCGCTCACCCTCGTCCTCGGCGGCGCAAAAGTCGAAGAAAAAACTCCCTTAATCTCCGCTTTTTCTAAAGTTGCCGATAAAATCCTCGTCGGCGGAAAAATCGCCGCTGATGGTCTCCCGAAAGAAGTCTTAGAAAACCCTGATTTGTCCGGAAAACTCTATATCGCTGAAGATTTCGACGAAGATTCCGAGGGGAACAAACTCGATATCGGGCCTCTCTCGACTAATAAATTTGTCGATGCGATTAAAACCTCAAAAACCATTATCTGGAACGGTCTGCTCGGAAAGGCTGAAGACCCCGCTTTCGCGACCGGCTCCGAAGTTGTCGCTAAAACTCTTGGCGAAACCGAGGGAATTACCTCTCTGATTCTTGGCGGCGATACGACCGGCTTTGTCGAAAACCTCCTAAAAGAATCCCCTGAACTGAAATATTCTCTCTTGAGTACTGGTGGCGGTGCCGCGCTTGAGTTTCTCTCTGGAAACTCCCTTCCGGGGCTTGAAGTTATCGAAAAATAGGCTAAAACTCTTGACTTTTTTCTTGAAGTATGCTATAATGGTATTATTCGCCATTGCTAGCGAATAGACCTAGTCGTATGGCTAGAGTACTTTAAGGAGGTGTTCGTATGAGCACTATTAAGATCGTTTCTATCAACCACGACATCAAGACTGGTCCCGATTCCGGCCGTCTCTGGGACGCCGCAAAGTATGCCTACGGAAAGAACAGTGTCGATAATTTCGTATTTTTCGACATCAAGAACCCCTTTCCGGAAATCATACCCGACGAGTATCTGCGCCTCTGGTTCCGTCCCACTGAGATTCAGCACGAAGACGGCTCCGGCAAGAGCTTCAACCTCGCTGGCTTCATCTCGAAGACCTGTGCCGCTCCGCGCTACGCCGGCAGGCGTTTCACCGCCTACTACAACTGCGGCTCCCCGCGCCACGGAACCATCAAGATCGAAATGCCCCAGTAACCACCTCCGCTCCTTCGGGAGCATTCACGCCCTCTTGGGCTCGCCCCGCTACTTTCTCAACCTCCCCCTCCTGAGAAAGCCCTAAGCGGGGCTTTTTCCTGCTTAAAATATATTAGAACATAAAAAATCCCCTCGTGAGAGGGGATTGAATTGTGATACTTATTATTCGAGATAGGAAAGTTCCCTCGCTATATCTTCCGGAATATTCTCCTTAAAGATAAACGAATTTTTTAGGACAAACTCGTTATAGCGAGCGGCAGTCGTGTTAGCGCGAATCTTCGCCTGCTCTGCCCAGCTCTGTTGTTCAGCGCTTGAGCTAGCGGAATACTGTTCATATCTCAGTTTGTCCGCCGTATAAGAGGCGATCATCGCCCTTGCTTCGTCCTCGACCTTTTTGATGGTCTTGT
>CAZSYG010000045.1:0-4359 GCA_964610655.1 uncultured Candidatus Saccharibacteria bacterium | reverse complement strand
CGCAACGCGAAATAACCGCAAAAACAACCGCGAAAAACAATCAAAAAAGACCCCGAAAGGGGTCTTTTCTCTTGACTTTTTATTCCGTTTGTGCTATAATGAAACCATAGTACATTAACAGGAGGGATTATAGTGAATCTGAAATCTGCCGTTGTTGCGCTCAAGTCCGCCGAGTATTTTCTGAAGAAATATGCTCCTCGCCTGACCGAAAGGCGTCTGGAAAAGATGTCGCTCTCGAAACTCGAACTATACGAGGATCTGACCGGCGCCAAGTGGAGCGGATTTTACCCCGTCGCCAGCTATATCGAAGACCTCTATTTCGAGGCGATCGACCTCTATGGCGACGACAACATCTCGATTGGTATTCCTGAGGTCTACGACATCAAGGCGCTCTCCGAGCTGACCAATCGCTTTTCCGATGTCGAAGACCAACTCTGCGCCCTAGCGCATTCCGTCTCTGTCGTTTCCAATAACAAGTTTATCGACTCCTATAATCAGTAAAATCTCTCTCCCCCTCCTCCGCCTCCCTCCTCGGGAGGCTTTTTCGCGCTTGACTTTTTCCCTAATCTATGCTATAATGAAAAGACACATAGAGTCTCTTTTTGACTCTTGTCCCTTAACGACCTAGAAAGGATGGTTAGTCAAGATGAATACTGGGTGCATCGTGGTATGCTTTCTGTTCGCCTGCGCAATGGCTGTGTATGTTCTCCAGCTAGATGGACGTCTCGACCCGCTCGCCGACAAACTCCGCCGTTTTGTCATTTCTCATCGTTTCCAGAAACATCCGACCGCCAAGAACTTCTACGTCGAGATAAAGACTCGCGCATACCAAGTCCGGCCTCGCGGAAAATCCAGATTCATGTTCCCCGGTTCAGTCCATGAATGGATGGAACATCATAGTCCGTACTCGAACGTTGAAAGATTCTCTCTCCAACTCGATGTAATGAGTAGGCTTCTCGATGCAATTCGCACGCTCGTTTGCGATCTTAGCCTTGATTCTATCGCCCAGATATCGGAACCTTCGCTCCGAGCGATTGCCGAGGAATTTGATGCTAATACCGCTAGGGTTGTTCAGCTCGTCTGCTATTCTAACGGCGTAAAATCAACCGTGAATGAACAGGCTATCGAGAAAATCATTAACAGCAACAAAGAACTAGTCAGCCGTGTCGGCGATTTCTTTGATTCTCTCCAGGAATATGCTGCAAGCACCGTTTCTACCCCTAACTCCTCCGCCGGCTGCGCCCTCGAAGCTCTCACTTGCGCCATGAAAATCACCGACAGCGACCGAAAGCCTCCGGAGCGTCCTGTCTCCGAGCAATCTGTCGCTTTCAACAACTCTCCTTCCTAGTCTCCGCCTCCCTCCTCGGGAGGCTTTTATTTTATTTTCGCCGCTATCGCAAACCTCTTAAACTTGTCTCCGCTAGAATACGACGGAAAATTTTCGCTTTTAACCGTGTCTATCTTCGGATTAAAAATATTTTCCGCTAAAACTCCGCTAGCTAAAAACTGCTCCGTTGCGACCTCTGATAAACTTTTATTCCCGAACTTAAAAATCGGATAATTAACCGCGTGCGGAGAAAAATATAAAGCTAAATCTCTCGCCTCGCTCCCGAACTTCTCTTTAAAATACTCAATAAACTTCTTCGCCCCTTCCTGCTCAATATTATGCCTCCCCGCGTGAAGCAACCCTAAAATCCCCCGTTTCTCGTCGAACACAACGACCCCTAAACAATCCGCGAGCGGTAAAAATAGCCCAATTTTCGAATCTCTCGTCACTAACCCGTCCGAAACTGAAATTTCCTCTTCAGGGTTCTCGATTGAATAATCCGCTAGATTTTTTTCTGTTATTTCTCGATAATCCGTAAAATTTTCTCTCTCATTATAAATCGTCCGGACTCGCGCTAGTCGACTTTCCGAGCTCGTAAAACTCGAACCTAGCCTCCTCTGATTTTCAATAACCTCTCCCTCGTCTCCTTCTCCAAAAAACCTCATATTCCCGTCGCTAGTTTCCGAAATCCCAACCTCAACTTTACCTCTAAATAAAACTTTCTTAACCATACTCAAAAACATTTTACCACATAAAGCAAGTTTTTCCTATTAACTATTCCAAAATCCGCTACCTACCTCTATAACGGTTTTCTTCTATAGAAGAAAACTAATGAACTTTTTCTTGACAATTTTCTTCTATGGAAGTAAAATAAAGTTATTATGATTAAGCGAGAAAGTTATCTAAAAAAAGTTACCGCCTTTAAAGACGACGATTTAATAAAAATCCTCGTCGGGATTCGCCGTTCCGGAAAATCTTCGATTCTCGCCGAAGTCGAAAAAATCCTCCTTAAAGAGAAAATTCCGAGAAATAATATCATAAAAATTAATTTTGAGTCTCTCGACTACCTCGATATAAACTCTAAAGCTGATTTTTTAACTCTCGCGAGATCTCTCCTTGGCGATAAAAAAGAAAAGAAATATTTTCTTCTCGACGAGGTTCAACGTGTCGAAGGTTGGGACGAAGTCGTGAACGGTCTTCGGGTTGCTGGCGCCGACGTCTATCTTTCCGGTTCGAACTCGAAACTCCTCTCGCGCGAACTCTCGACTTATCTAACCGGTCGTTTCGTTAATATTCGTGTTTTTCCGCTTAATTTTTCCGAATATCTCGACTTTCGTCGCGCCACTAAAGACGAAAAACCTCTCGGAACAATTAAACAGGAGTTTAAACGTTTTCTCGATCGCGGCGGTTTCCCCGCTCTTCATACTTCCTTCCGCTCTCTTGAAGAATGCGACGAATATATCCGCGACGTTTATTCGACAATTATCCTCCGCGACCTCGTCGAACGCTATAACGTCCGAAATACCGAGCTTCTCTCTCGGGTTGTAAAATATATTTTTGACAATATTGGGAATCCCTTTTCCGCTAAATCTATCGTCGATTTCTTAAAATCAGAAAATCGCGCTCTCTCTGTCGAAACTATCTATAATTATCTAAAATGGCTCGAAGACGTTTTCGTAATTTATCGTGTTCCTCGAACCGACCTTCGCGGAAAGTCAATTTTAAAGATGCAAGAAAAATTTTATCTCGGCGATGTTGGGCTTCTCTACGCCGTAAACGGGCGAAACTCCTCTTATTCCTCCGGTCTTCTCGAAAATATCGTTTTCTGCGACTTAATCTCGAAAGGTTTCGACGTCAAAATCGGTAAAAACGGCGAAAAGGAAATCGACTTTGTTGCCGAAAGAAAGGGCGAAAAACTCTATCTCCAGGTCTGTTCCTCTCTCCGCTCCGAGGCGACTAAACTCCGTGAATTCTCGGCTTTTGAGGGAATTAAAGATAATTTTCCGAAATACGTCCTCGTAAACGACGATTCTTTTACTCCCTCCTCGAAGGACGGAATCTCCTCGATCTATCTTCCGAGCTTTCTCCTATCTCTAAAATAGTTCGCTAAAAGCGACCCAAACATTGACTTTTCCTCTAATTTATGCTACAATAAAACCAGATAGAGTCTCTTTTTGACTCTTGCCCCTTAACGACTCAGAAAGGATGATAAAAATGGTCTGGAATATTCTTGCTACTGTTGTGATTTCTTGGATTATATGTATCATAGCGATATTCTCTGACAAAATCAAAAGCGCGCTCAGACGCCGCCAATTTCGCCGGAAGCCATCCATCAAGAACTTCTACCTCAGTATTGAAACCCGTCCGAAGAAGTTTAAGCCTTGCTGTGACGCCGATATGTCCTATCCGCCGTATGTTGACAATTGGTTAAGTGTGCATTTTGAAGATAAGGACTTAACCAAACGTTTTCGCGAACAACGACGCAAAACGGAGAATCTTCTCGACGGAATCTCCCAGATTATTCGCGGGTTCAATCTTGTTTCTGTTTTTCCGGTCGCGAAATCCTCTCTGGAGAAAATCGTCAAGGAATTTGACGAAAACACTTCTCGGCTAGTTCGGCTTACCTACTATTCTAACGGAGTAGTAACGGAAGAAAATAAGACCGCCTTCAAGAAAATCCTCGACAATAACGAGGTACTTCTAAAGCGAGTCTCTGATTTTCACGACTCTCTCCAGGCTTACGTCTCTAGTTCCGTCTCTGATTTTGACCCGACCGCCGGTATCGAACTCGAAAGTATTACTCTTGCGATGAATAAAGTTCTCGAGGAACGCAAAGCTGACCTCGAAGAACTCGCTCGTCGCGACGCTACCCGTCTCGAAATCCTCGACCGCGAAAGGAGAATAGCTAATGAGCTGCATAACTCGGGAACAGTTAACCTTCAGAAAACTGAGTGAGCTTCAGTCGCAGCTTCTGCGCATTGAAATCGAGCTCCCCTCTCCGACCGAACTTATTCATATTGCCGAGGAATATG
>CAZSYG010000044.1:0-4760 GCA_964610655.1 uncultured Candidatus Saccharibacteria bacterium | reverse complement strand
CCCCCTCGCCCGCTTCCGTAAATAATTTTTTCTCCGACCTCTGTTTATTTTGATTGATAATCTTCTGACTCGCCTCCAGAATATTCCCCGTCGAGCGATAATTTTGTTCCAACTTAATCACTTTCGCCGTCGGAAAATCGTTCGTGAAGTTTAAAATGTTCGTAAAATCCGCCCCTCTCCAAGAATAAATACTCTGCCAATCGTCCCCGACCACGCATATATTCTGTTCCCGATTAACCAAAAGCCGAATCAACTGATATTGAATATGATTCGTATCTTGATACTCGTCGATAAGAATATATTTAAACCTCTCCCGCCATTTTTCCCTTATATTTGCGTTTTCTCGAAAAAGTTTCAAAGCTCGCAACAATAAATCATCAAAGTCAAGCGCGCCCGCTTCTTCCTTTTCTTTTTCATATCTCGCGTAAATTTTCGCGATATTTTTCTGATTCGGATAAAGTGCCGTCTCCGCGTATTCTTCCGGCTCCAAACCGTCATTTTTCACTTTCGAGATAATCGACTGGACTGCTTTCGGCTTTAAACTTTTATCGGAAATTTTTAAATCCTTAATAATCCGCTTAATTAGCGAAACTTGATCTTCCGTATCATAAATCGTAAAATTCCGCTCTAGCCCCGCCGCTAAAAACTCAATCCGAAGAATCTTCACGCAAATCCCGTGAAACGTCCCCATATACGGCATAAAATGCGCGCTACGCGAACCAACTAACTTCGCTAGCCGGTCTTTCATCTCCCTCGCCGCCTTATTCGTAAACGTAACGGCTAGAATCTCATGCTCGGAAACCCCATGTTTCAACAAATTCGCAATCCTGTGCGTCAGCGTCTTCGTCTTTCCCGACCCCGCCCCCGCCAAAATCAATAGCGGCCCCTCTAGCGTCTTTACCGCTTCCGCCTGTTTTTCATTCAAACCTCCAAAAACATCCATTCCCTAATTATACCACCAAAACTCTAAAATCAGATCGCTTCAATCTTCGCCCCTAGCGTCTTCAACCTTTCCGCAAAATCCTGATACCCCCTTTTAATCATATAAACATTCCTCAACTTCGACTTCCCACCCGCCGCCAACATCGCGAGCAAAACCACGACCGCCGGCCTCAACGCGGGCGGCGCCATCATCTCCGCCGGTCTAAAATTCGTCGGTCCCTCAACATACACCCTGTGCGCATCAAGCAGCTCAACTTTTACGTTTAAATTCGAAAGCTCCGTAATATAAATCGCCCGATTCTCAAACACCCAATCGTGAATCAACGTCCTCCCCTCCGCCGTCGCCGCAATTACTGAGAAAAACGGTAGATTATCAATGTTCAATCCTGGGAACGGCATCGGATGAATCTTGTCCGTCGGTGCTTTTAATTTTGCTTTTTTCAATCTAAGGTCAACCAACCTCGTCCGCTCGTTCCGCGAAAGGTATTCTTCCCCCTGTTCAATCTTCGCCCCCATGCTCCTCAAAACTTCCAACTCAATCTCCAAAAACTCAATCGGCGCTCTCCGAATCAAAATCTCCGACTTCGTCACTATCCCCGCCGCGATCAAACTCATCGCCTCAATCGGGTCTTCACTTGGATAATACTCAACATCTTTCTTAATCCGCTCGACTCCCTTAACTTTCAACGTCGTCGTCCCAACCCCGCGAATCTCGACTCCTAGCTTCTCTAAGAAGAAACATAAATCCTGAACCATATAATTCGAGCTCGCCCCAACAATCTCCGTCTCTCCGGAATATTTCGCCGCCGCCATCAACGCATTCTCCGTCACCGTATCTCCTCGCTCAATCAACACAATCTTTTTCTTTAAAAATACCCCCGCTTCCCCCGACTCTAGCGCCTCTTTTTTAACTTTAATCTGATAGAACCCCGACTTACTCTCCGCATCAACCTCCAACCCAAACTTCTCCAGCGCGCTCAAATGCGGCGTAATCGTCCGCGCCCCTAAGGAACATCCCCCCGCATACGGCAACTCAAACTCCGCGTATTTATGCAACAGCGGCCCCATAAACATCAAAATTGATCGCGTTCTTCTCGCCGCCTTAACGTCCATCTTCTCCAAATTTAATTCATCTGGTGATATAATTTCTAAGTCTTTTTCGTCGTTCACCCAATTCGTTTTTACCCCAATCGACTCCAAAACCTCGATGATTCGGTAAACTTCTTCAATTTTCGCGAGCCCCCTCAGCGTCGTTTTTCCCTCGTTCAAAAGGCTCGCGCAAAGCAACCCGACCGCCGCGTTTTTACTCGTATTAACAGAAATCTCTCCGTGAAGTTCGTGTCCCCCCTCGATTAAATAACTCTGTTCCCCCGCGTCATTAACAGATATAATCGTCTCAGAAAAGACTTCGTTCAGCCTTTCAATCATCTCGAAAGAGACGTTCTGTTTTCCATTCTCAATCCTAAAAATCGCCGACTGGCTCGTTCCGACTTTCTTCGCTAGCTCCGCCTGCGTCCAACCTTTCTCTATCCTAATCTCAGCAACTCGTTTTCCAATTTTTTCCAAATAATCATTCATAAACCCAGTATATCACACGACGAATTAAAAATCAATTACGGATTATACTCCCACCCGACTTCCTCAAAAATCTCTTTCGTTAATTTCTTACCCTTCAGATTCTTCATAAACCCAAGATAAGAAATTACCGTATTCTCATCTTTGAGTCCCCAAGAAACCTCTCGAACCCCTTGCCTAAAATTCCGTTTAACCCGCTTCCCCGTCACAATCCTCCCTGGATAAATCACCGTCCCCAAAAACGCCATTCCCCTCTTAACGTTCTGCATATACCTCTTTTTCGGATGCAAAGTTAGCCCTAACCCTCTTAGATACTGCTCAATTTTCTTAACATCTCGCTTCGCCTGCGGATAATCTTCCTCGGAAACAATCATATAAAAATCATCAACGTATCTTCCGTAATGTTTATATCCGAGCTCAAACGTAATATACCTGTCTAACTGGTCGAGATAAATATTCGATAAAAGTTGCGAGGAAAGATTCCCAATCACGATTCCCTTCCCAGGCGGCTGACAAAACAAACTCTTCGACTTCGGCAAATCTTCCCAATCTTTCGCCGTTCCCCGCTTTTTTACCCCGACCGTCGGGTCATCAAAAATAATCTTCGCCCAAAGAAACTTAACAACGTTATAAATCTTATCTTTCTCCGGAAATTGCCTATCCAACCCCCAAACCACCCGCTCAAATAGTTGTTCTCGCGGCAAACTCATAAAATACCCCTGAATATCAAGTTTAATTACGTATGCCTCTTTATGAAAATTGTCCGTAACCGCCCGAATATGTCGCGCCGCCCGCCGAATCCCGAACCACGTCCCTTTCCCGACTCGACAAGAATAACAATCATATAACAGCCGCCTGTCCCACCAATCACTCACCGCGTTAAACAAAAAATGATGAACTACCCTGTCCCGAAACGGCGCCGCAAAAATCTCCCGAATCACCGGCCTCCGCGTCACGAACGCAATCCCCCGACTCGGCTCATACGTCCGGTTCAAAATCGAATCCCTAAGGTTTAAGATGTTTTCCATCTCATTAACCTCGAAAATATGCTCGTCCGTCGTCTTCCGTTTCCCCCTCCTCGCCTCGATATACGCCTGCATCAACTCAACCAACAACCATTCCTCAAAACTCTCCCCCTCTTTTTGTTTATGTAGCGCCACTCTACTTCTCGTTCCTCTTATCTATCTTCTTTATCTCTTTCTCCGCGTCCCGTCTGATTTCGATTAACTCCGCCCCGACCGAAATCGCGATGTCCTGTCGCCAAATCTTCAACTCCGCCGCAAACGCAATCTCAATCATCAGCATATTATTCGTCTCCAAAATCTTCTCCCATCCTTCCCGCTCATTCATCATCCCGTTGTTAATCATCATATAATACTTCGCCATCTTCCTCGAATATTCCGCGATAAGAAGCCCGTTGTAATCTCGCTCATAAATCGACATCTTCCTAACCGTCTCAAACACTCGCTTCTGGACGTGTCGAATCCGGTCATAAATCAACGGAACTAAAATAATCGGCGGTCTTAGGATTGTCAGCGCTCGCTCTTGCTCATATTTCGCCTCTTCCGCAAACCCTTTCATCTGTTCTTTCGAGACAGAAAAATTCAGCTCGAAAACCACCGTCTCTCCCCCCGCTCGCTCTTCCTTAATTACTTTCGCTTTCTCCAACTTTTTCCGAATCGCCTCGACCCCCCGAAACGACAAAAGTCCCCCCTCGAAAATCGTCTTTGTATAATCCGTGTCCGGCTGGATGACCGGTTTTAACTTCAAAATCGGCGCAATCACATATTTATAGATTAGTAGCGAATTTCCCCCCATCTTGAACCATTCCGACCCCGAGCTGAACAATACCAACCGCGAAAAATTCTTCTCCTCAAGCTCCTTAACTTTCCCCTTTACTTTTTCATACTTGATTCGGAATTCTTTTTTCTTTTCTTTTTCGTTCTCCGAGTCGAAAACCGCCGCCCCGCCGACTTTCCCAGCTTTCCTCTCTTCCTCAACTTTCAACTCTTTTGCTTTACCACGTCCTTTTGCTTTCATAGTCATACTTATATCTTACCACAACCGTCTTCTTATTTCTTCCCCTTTTTCTTATTTCTTTTTCTTTTTAGTTCTAACTTTCTCTCTCTTTTTCCTTTCCCGTTCCAAAAATTTCCTACACGTCGCTTCGCTCCTTACCTTTCTTTTACTTTATATCTTCTTCTCCTTCTCTCTCATTCAACGGGGGGAGAGGGGAACCGAGC
>CAZSYG010000043.1:0-4809 GCA_964610655.1 uncultured Candidatus Saccharibacteria bacterium | reverse complement strand
GATTGAGTATGGGGATTTGGAGATTTATCTGGTTCCGCACGCGACGATTGCGGCGGCGAACTATAGTTTAACGAACGCGATTACGGCGGGGAAGGCGAATTACCCGAAATGTACGATTGCGAGTAGCGCGGACTTTACGATTACGACGGACGGGTCGGCGGGGGCGACGGTGTATTGTACGATTGGGAACAGCACGAACGGGGCGGCGCCGACGATTGCGGATTCGACGACGACGAACGTAACGGACGGGTTTTATGATGTTTGGATTCATATTGAGGATTATGGAATAAACTACTTCTCGAAGTATCAGGTATCGGGGGTTAACGTTGCGAGTGTAATCTTCGCAGGACTTCAGAGTAAGGACGCGAGCGGGGCGGTCGTAACGTCGATGCAACAGATGACGGCGCAGGTTTGTAATTTGACGAATAAATGGGCGGGGTATGATGGGTCAAATTATCATACTGGGAGCGACGCGGTAGTTAAAGATTATAACGGAGCGACGCTAACGAATGTTTATGATAGTAGTAATACGTTGGTGAGTAGCGTGACGGGGTATAGTGATAGTAATAAGCTAGGAGTCGGGACGTTCGCGTTGGCCGACGCGAGAGACGCGAAGACGTATTTAGTCAGGAGACTCGCGGACGGGAACTGTTGGATGGTTCAAAACTTGGATTATGACTTGACCGTTCAGGCGAACAGGAGTTTGAGTCCGGCGACGTCGAACGTCAGCTCGGCGAGGACGTTATCGTCGAAGACGCTGACGAGCGAGATTAAGAGTAGTTGTTCGTATCAATATCAGCCGTATAACGTCGCGGGGAGCAACTGTCTTTGGGGGTCGCTGACGTCGGACGGAACCGATACGATTGCGGTCGCGAATAATAGCCGAGCGGCGTTCGCGAGGAGCTATTCGAACACGATTAACGGGGCGAACAACAATAGCTTTAGCGACGATCAGTTTAGGTATATTCCGACGCATCAGATAAACGGAACGTATGACCAATACGGAACGTCGGAAGACGGGGTGAGCCCAGCGACGGCAATGACGGCGGGATTCACGCCGACGGCGACAGCGAATTCGGGGAACGCGGTCGGGTATTATGGGAATATGTATATCGGGACGTATTATAACTGGTATGCGGCGACGGCGGAGACGGGGACTTGGGCGACTGGAGCCTCAGGGGCGCAGAACGCATCGAGTTCGATTTGTCCGGCGGGATGGCAATTACCAGTCAACGGACAGGAGAATGATAAATCTTGGGGGAAGTTGATCATGACTTCTTATAAGTTAATCAATACGCAAGGGGACCAAAACGCGCATCCGGAATATAACGACTTTAACTCTTCGACTGAACCGAGTAAAAGAATGCACGAGCTTCCGCTTTCTATTCCATTCTCCGGCAACTACGGCTGGAATGACGGTAAGCTCTACAGTCGCGGCTACGACGGCAACTTCTGGTCTTCTACTGCCTATGCTAGCACAAGCTCCCACCGCTTGTACTTCCACGCTACGTACGTCTACCCTCAGAATGGCAACCATAAGGCCTACGGCTTTACTGTTCGTTGCGTTGCTCAGTAGGCTTCTCGGTTCTCTAGTTCCTCTCCCCCCAGAATTTCCGAGATAAGGAAAGATTTCGGGGAGGAGAGAAAAACAGAAAAAGGAAAAGAAGAAATGGCGAGAAAAGCTGGGACAAAAACAGCAGAAAAGGACGAAAAGAAAGAGTATCTGGAGCGGAAAAAGCGGTTGGCGGCTTTTGAGGAAAAAAATTACGACCGGATTGTCTTCTTGAAAGCGACGAAAGGGTATTATGTAGTCGGGGGACATTCGGTAGTTATTTTGGTCAATAAAATCGCGCCGGAACTAAAGATTCGTGTCGCGCCTCGGCGCGACACCGATTTCGGGGTTAAGTTTAAGGAGGGGGTAATAAACTTGAAAAATCTAGATTTCTATAAAGAAAGGCTGATTCATTCAGTCTATCTTTTTGAGGAGTTCGAGGAAAAGGACGACGCGCTGATTTTTAAGCTAAAGAAAAAAGTTTCGGAAACGGAATATAAACTTCTCTTAAAGTCGAAAGAGCTAAGGCGGCAAAAGTTGCAGGCGATGATTGAGAAGAGTACGCCGATGCCGAAGTTAAATATGAAACTAACGGAAGTTTTTAGAGTAACATATAAGTTTTATGTTAAACATTCGGACGCGCTTTCGAGACCGTTTTTAATTCAGAAGCTAAGCGACGACATTCGGATTGCGCATAAAACGATGATTTTGATTTTTCGGGAGCAAGTTCCGGCGAGAAAAGGGCTGTTGAAAATTAGGACGCAACTTGAGCTCGCGATGTGCGACTTATCGCAGATAGTTGCGTTGGAGTTATGGAGCTTGGAAGATATGACAACGCTGTCGATTTTGTTGACGGAAGCGCAAGTGACCGTCGAGGCGGAAATCGAGCGGTTAGAAGAGGAAGAGAAAAAGCAAGCGAAAGACGTTAAGATAGTTAAGGAGTTAATTAAAAATAACGTATAAAATTAGATATACGAACGATTGGACGGAGGCGTTCGGAGAGGAAGATAATGTCGAGAGTTGGCTCTTAGCGGAGCTAACGCGGGCGTTTTATGAGGCGAGACGAGCGAAAAGGCTGACGCGGGATGAACAATTTTTCGAGGCGAGGCTCGCGGAGAATTTATTGCAACTTAGGGACGATATTTTGGAGCGGAGATATAAACCTGGGAGGGGGATTGCGTTTATTGTTCGAGACCCAGTCGTTCGGGAAATCTTCGCGGCGCCGTTTCGGGACAGGGTTGTTCATCATTTTTTATATAATGGGATTTATGAATGGTGGGACAGGAGGCTGATTTATGATTGTTATTCGTGTCGGGTTGGGAAAGGGACACTGTTCGGAGTTAAACGGCTAGTCCATCATATTCAGGCGGCGACGGACGGATACCGGAAGCCGGCGTATTCGGTTAAGATGGACATCCAAGGTTATTTTATGAGTTTACCGAGGGAGGGGTTATATAAAAGAGTGCTTTGGGGGCTAGACCGACAATTTCCAGAAAAGGGGATTCGGAAGGAGATTTATAAACAGCTTTGGAAAGAAATTATTTTTGATGACCCGACGGTCGGAGTAAGGTTGCGCGGACAGGAAAGGGAATGGAAAGATTTGCCGAAGACGAAAAGTTTATTTATGCAACCAGAGGGAAAGGGAATTGTTATCGGGAATCTATCTTCGCAGTTGTTATCGAACATTTATTTGGATTTGCTCGACCGATTTATTGTTTATGATTTAAAATATAAACATTATGGGAGGTATGTTGATGATTTTTATATTATTGCGCGAGAGGAAGAGTTCGAACAAGTTAAGAAAGATGTTAAACTAATCGACCAGTTTTTAGTCGGGATTGGACTAGCGTTACACCCGCGAAAGACGCGAATGCAGGAAGTTCATCGAGGGATGGAGTTTTTGGGGATGGTGGTTTATCCCGGAAGGATTATCCCCGGGAAAAGGATTCAGCGGAATTATATGAAAGCGTTAAAAGACGTTCAGACGGGAAAGGGGGAACTAGAGTCGGTGGTTTCGTATATGGGGTTATTAAAACACGTTAACTCAACGCGGACGCAGATGAGAATTTTTGATAAAAATGGGTTAGATTTTCAAACTTAGGTTACGGGAAATTCTGGGGGGAGAGGAACTAGAGAACCGAGAAGCCTACTGAGCAACGCAACGAACAGTTAAGCCGTTGGTCTTATTGTTGCCATTCTGAGGGTTGACGTTCGTAGCGTTGAAGTTCAAGTTGTGGGAGTTTGTGTTAGCATAGGCAGTAGAAGACCAGAAGTTGCCGTTGTAGCCGCGATTGTAGAGCTTACCGTCATTCCAGTTGTAGTTGCCGGAGAATGGAATAGAAAGAACGAAACGGATGGATAACTTTTAGAAGCTGCTTGGGGTAATCGGAACCTTTCGTTTCTGATTGATTAATCTTTTCGATTGGGCGAAAAGAGAGCTTCTGAATTTCCCGTAGAGAAGTTCGGCTAGAAAATGAATCCCGTTTACTTATCTTTTAGCCGGAAGACATCTACCTATGATATAATAGAAGAAACAAGTAATTTTGAGAAGACGGCAGAGATAAGAGAGGGGATTTATCTCTGAGGTTTTCTCAAAGAAAGGAGACTATGGACATTATAAATCCGAGTGGGAAAAAAACGCTAGCGGTTAAGACGAATTGGCTAGGGAGGGAGCTAAGTTTAGAGGTTAATCGAGTCGGGTTTAGGACGACTAGCTCGGTTCTCGTTCGATACGGAGATACGGTTGTTTTGGGGTCGGTTGTCGTTGGGACGAAGCCGGTCGTTCAGGATTTCTTCCCGTTGTCGATTGATTATGAAGAAAAGTTTTACGCGGCTGGGAAAATTTCCGGCTCGAAGTTTATTAAGCGAGAGGGGAAGCCGAGCGACGAGGCGGTTCTCGTCGGGCGCTTAATTGACCGTCCGATTCGACCGCTGTTTCCGAAAGGTTACCGTCAAGAAGTTCAGGTTGTTACGACAGTTTTGTCGATGGATCCGGAATTTCGGCCAGATTGCGTCGCGATGTTGGCGGCGAGCGCGGCGTTGATGAACGCGGGAGTTCCGTTCGACGGGCCGATTGCGGGGGTTCGAGTTGGGAGAATTAACGGGGAGTTTAAGGCGTTCTTGAGTCCGGAAGAAAGGGAAAAGTCGGCGCTAGACCTCGTCGTTGCCTGTAAAGACGGGAAAGTCGTGATGGTCGAGGCGGGGGCGAAAGAAGTGCCGGAAGAGATGATTATTGAGGCGATGCACTGGGCGGTCGA
>CAZSYG010000042.1:0-4929 GCA_964610655.1 uncultured Candidatus Saccharibacteria bacterium | reverse complement strand
TTCATCCAATTTTCCTTTTGGGGAGTTTCGTGGGAGTCGAGAGAATGGACGAGGTAGATTTGGGTGGTCATTAAGACGAGTTTATCGAGGCGGCGGTATTTAAAATGGATTTTTCCGAGCCAACAGAGGATGGAGATATGATAGAGCCCCGCCTCTTCGCCGATTTCGCGGACGGCGGTTTGTTTTGCGTTTTCGCCTGGCTCGATATGACCCTTAGGGATTGTCCAGCGGTTTTTTGAATCTTGAATGAGAAGAATTTCGATGTCTTTCTTATCTTTCGAGAGACGAAAAACAATTCCGCCGGAAGTTGGCTCGCGGACGATTTCTTTGATAACCGGTTTTTTCTTAAAAACGGTTTCGCGAAGTTTGCTAATCGGAGAAGGTTTATATTGTTTCGGAAGGGCTTCCGGAACTTTACGCGTCGTTCTCCTTCTTTCCTGAGTCTTTCGAGGAAGCTGAGTTTTCTGTTTCATGTTTTGAATCTAGACCTAAGTTTTTAAAGGCAGTTCCGAGAACGCCGTTAATGAATTTAGAGGAATTTTCTGCGCCAAAAGCCTTGGCAAGCTCAACGGCTTCGTTGATGGCGACTTTCGGGGGGACGGTTTCGTTGCAAAATTCGAGCTCATAAAGCCCAATCCGGAGGATATTTCGGTCAATCGAGGCAATCGTCTCAATCGGCCATTCAGGGGCGATTGGAGCAAGCTCCTCGTCGAGATGGGCAGTATTTTCGACAACTCCCTTAGAGAGATGATAAACAAACTCGGTATCGCCGAGGGCTTTTTCGTAGGGGACGATATTTTTGGCAACGATAAGGTCAATTTCGGCACTGGCATCGCCCGCCTTACTTCGGAACTCATATTCGTATAAGCTCTGAAGCGATATGATTCTGCCTAGATGTCGATTAGATGCCACCGTTTTTAGTCCTTTTTAGTTTTCTTAGTTTTAGTCGGTCGAACGGTTTTTACTTTAACGTTCGGGGTCTTTTTCTTAGTTTCGAAGGCCTTAACGGGGGAATATTTGTTGACGGCACGCGCGAGCGTTAAGCGGATATGGCTCCTACGGAGACCGGTTTTACGCGCGCTGCTCTGTTTTTTAGGTTCAGGCATTAAATGCTCCTTTTTATAATAGAATTTATTTTATTTTATCACTTAATTTTTAGTTTTGCAAGTAAAAAAGAGCGCTTTTAGAGCGCTCTAGGGGTCTTTAGCTAAGGGTTAGGGTTCGGTATAGTGTTTCTTCTCCGGAATCCGGAAGTAGTAACGGCGAACCCATTTCGCTTCCCTTTCGGGGACGTCCCAGAAGAGGAAACGGTGGGTGCTGAGCAGGGCTTCGTCGTAGGAATAGACGGTCGGGTTAATCTCTTCGCCGTCGGCGAGGTAGTAGGGGACGATTTGGGAGTTGTCGAGGGTGTGCTTCGTATCTTCCCAAGCGCTTTTCTCGCCGTTCCACTCGTAGATATGGAATTCGGAGCGGCTATACTTATTCCAAGAATAGAGGTAATAACCGTCTTGATCCTCGACGGGGGTGTATTTGGCGGCGTTGGTGCGGGAGATGGAGACATAGCTGGTCGGGCGGGTCGAGATAGCAACAGTTCCGGCGGTCGAGAAGCTGGCGCAGGCGAGCGCCAAGAGCAGGGGGAGCAGGTAGAAGATGCCGCGAGAATAGCGGTAGGTGTAGAGGGTTAAGGCGATGAAGATAATCATCAGCAAAAACCCAACGACGATGAGTCCGACAGCGACGTTGAAAGCCATAGTCATTCCTCCTTAGCGAAAGATATTAAGGTACATACCTTAATTATATCACAGATTCGCTAAAAAATCAAGAGTCTAGGCGACTAAATTGAGGAGTTTCGCCTTTTTGACGAAGATGGTCTTTTTCGGGGTTAGGACGAATTTTTGGACATTTTCGTCGGCGAGGGCGAGTTTGACGACTTCTTCTTCGGAATCTAGGAGGCTAGCTTCGACGTTTAAGCGAGCGCGGAGTTTTCCGTTGACTTGGACGACGATAGTGACGGTTTCCTCTTCGAGGAGGGATTCGTCGAGTTTCGGCCAAGCGTCGCTAGAGTTATATTTTTCGAGGATTTCGGAGGAGAGATGAGGGGCGAAAGGCTTGAGGAGTTTCGCGAGAGTGATAATGTCTTCTTTTGAGCTGCCGGATTTATAGAGGTAGTTGACGTATTCCATCAAAGCAGAGACGGCAGTGTTGAAGCTGGCGCGGGAGAGGTCGGAAGTGACCTTTTTGATGGTTTTGTTTCTAATTTTGGAGTTGTTGACGGTTTTTAGCTCCCCAAAGGCGAGGTTATAGACGCGAGAGAGGAAGCGGTAAACGCCGCCGACGGAGCGGGGATTCCACGCCGCGTCGAGGTCATAGGGGCCGATGAACATTTCGTAGGTTCGGAGAGTATCGGCGCCGTAACCTTGGTCGATGACGTCGAGCGGGTCGATAACGTTTCCTTTCGATTTCGACATCTTTTTTCCGTCAGGCGCGTTGATATAGCCGTTATAGAGGAGCTTTTTGATGGGCTCGCGGAACGGGAGTTTTCCCTCGTCGGCGAAGAATTTCGCCCAGAAGCGGATGTATAAGAGGTGAGCGACGGCATGGTCGGCGCCAACATAAACGTCGAGCGGCTCCCAATAGTTAATTTTTTCGGCGTCCCAAGCGGCGGTTTTATCTTTCGGGGAGGCATAGCGCCAGAGGTACCAAGATGAGCAGGCGTAGCCGTCGAGAGTATCGGTTTCGCGGGTCATTTCCTCGATTTTTCCGGTTTTTTCATTAAAAACTTTAACGGTTAGCCAATCTTTCGCTTTTGCGAGAGCGGAGCGGCCGGAATCGTCGGGCTTAAAATCTTCGACTTCAGGGATTCTGACGGGGAGGTCGTCTTCAGGGATAGGATGGGGATCGCCGTCTTTATCGTAAGCTATCGGAATAGGGCAGCCCCAATAACGCTGGCGGGAAATTAGCCAGTCGCGCATACGGTAGGTCGTTTTCGGAGTTCCGAGCGGGGTTTTCGGGATGTCTTTTTTCCAATCGACAACAGGAAGACCGAATTTTTCGGCGAACTCGCGGTCGCGGTCGTCGCCAGAGGGGACTGCCATGATAGCGCCGGTTCCGTAGCCGATTAAGACGTAATCCGCGACCCAGACGGGGATTTTTTCTTTTGTATAGGGGTTAATCGCGTAAGAGCCGGTAAAGACGCCGGTTTTTTCCTTGTTTTCTTGGCGCTCGATTTCGGACTTTTTTAGAGCGGAGGCGCAGTAGGCTTCGACAGCTTCGCGGGTATTTTCGGTTACGAGGTCTTTGATTAAAGGATGTTCGGGAGCGAGGACGAGGAAAGTCGCGCCGGAGATGGTGTCGGGGCGGGTGGTGAAGACGGTGATTTTTTGAGTTTTGGAAATTTCGAAGTCGATTTCGGCGCCCTCGGAGCGGCCAATCCAGTTCTTTTGCATGGTTTTAATCTTATCGGGCCAATCGAGCGAGTCGATTTCTTCGAGGAGTTCGTCAGCATAGGCGGTAATCTTAAAGAACCATTGTTTCATCTTTTTCTTTTCGACTTCCGCGCCGCAACGCCAACAATGACCGTTTTCGACCTGTTCGTTCGCGAGGACGGTTTTGTCTTCGGGACACCACCATTGGTAGGATTCTTTTTGGTAGGCGAGACCTTTTTTATAAAGCTCTAGGAAGCACCACTGAGTCCAGCGGTAATAGTCGGGGTCGGAAGTGTTGATTTCGCGACTCCAGTCAATATAAAAACCGAGGCGTTTCATCTGGGTACGGAAGTTTTTGATGTTGGTTTCGGTTGCGACTTTCGGGGAGACGCCGGTTTTAATCGCGTAGTTCTCGGCAGGGAGACCGAAAGTATCATAGCCAAAGGGACGGAGGACGTTAAAACCTTGTTGGGCGTAAAAACGGGTCAGAACGTCGACAATAGTGAAGTTGCGGACATGGCCGACGTGGAGGCCGGCGCCGGAGGGGTAAGGAAACATCTCAGCGAGGAACTTTTTCGGCTTTTTTTCGTCGAAGTCTTTATCTTTCGGGTCGAGCGCGCGAAAAGGTTTTTCGGTTTCCCATTTTTCTTGCCATTTTTTTTCGATGTCGAGAGGTTTATAACGATCCATATATTTCCTTATTCTAAAATAAAATTAAAATTTTTCAAGTTTGATTCTTCCCTCGCGGACGATTTTGGGGAATTTTTTGGTCAAATCGACGATGGTCGAGGGAGGGTTCCCGCCGGAGTTCCCCTCGACGATTAAATCGACTTTCGGGAGGGCGGCTTCGACTTCGGCGGAAGAGTTCGTCGGGGTTTCGCCGCGACGGTTCGCGGAGGTCAAGAGGAGCGGGCCAGTTTCGGGGAGAAGACGAGAGAAGAGCGGGGTTTTCGGAATGCGGATGCCGATGGTATTGAAGTTATTAAAGTAAGGGTGGGAAAAGTCGGGGTTTTTATTTAAGATTAAAGTAAGTTCGCCCGGAACATATTTTACGATGAGTTCTTTCGCGCGTTTTCCGAGGAGGGCATAGGTTTCGATTGCGTCTTTCGACTCGGGGACGAGAGTGAAGATTTTTCCGGAGTTTAGGTCGCGGCGCTTGAGGTAGATGAGCTTTTCGAGGCCGGAAGCGGAATTTAGAGAGACGGCGAGACCGAAAACGGTTTCGGTTGGGAGAGCGACGACTTTTCCCTCTTTAAGGGATTTGATGATTTTTGAGTAGTTATCGCTAGAGATTTTCGGTGGGGTTTGATTCATGATTATTTTTATTGTATCATATTTTTGATGGAAATTTACTTGAGTTTAGATAATATTCGCTCGACGTATAATGTTGGGGCGATTCTTCGAACGGCGGAAGGGTTCGGGGTTTCGCGAGTCTATCTTTCGGGGGTGACGCCGAGGTATGAAGACGAGCGATTGTTGCCGCATCTACGAGAAAAGATAAATA
>CAZSYG010000041.1:0-5206 GCA_964610655.1 uncultured Candidatus Saccharibacteria bacterium | reverse complement strand
CGTTCCGGAACCGAAAACGTCTCTGGCGTAATTGGTTTCGCGACCGCGTTCGAGGAGGCGAAAAAACATCTCTCTTCCGAGCGAAAAAAATACGAAAAATTAACTAAAATTCTCGAAACCGAACTAAAAGAAGCTAAAATCGAGCCAAAATTCCTAAAACCGAAAAAATCTTCTCTCGCGAATTTTTGCCCTGTCTGTTTCGCTGGTCTCGACGCCGAACGCCTCATCTATAAACTCGAAGAAAAAGGCGTTTATCTTTCGACTGGCGCCGCCTGTGCCGCCTCTAAAGGTAAGAAGTCTCATGTCCTAAAGGCTATCGGTCTTTCCGACGCGGAAATTGCCGGCTCGCTTCGAATCTCCCTCGGAAAACTCAACGACGAAGAGAACGTCCGTCTCGCTGGAAAACTAATTCGCGAAGCCGTCGATGAGGAAGTAGAAAGGCTAAAAAATGTCTAAAACTGTTTTCCTCGGTATGTCCGGCGGCGTTGACTCCTCTGTTTCCGCGATTCTTCTAAAAAACGCGGGCTATAAAGTCGTCGGTGTTTATATGAAAAACTGGTCGCGCGACCTCCCCGGTATGAAATGCCCTTGGGCGGAAGATCTTGCCGATGCGAAACGTGTCGCAACGAAACTCGATCTCGACTTTAAAGTTTTCGATTTTGAAAACGAATACAGGGAAAAAGTCGTCGAATATATGTTAAAAGAGTTTAAAGCTGGCCGCACTCCGAATCCGGATATTATGTGTAACGAAGAGATAAAATTTAAACTTTTCTTTGAGAAATCTCTCGAAGCTGGCGCCGATTTTATCGCGACCGGCCATTACGCGAAGGTTAAAAACGGAAAATTACTTCTCTCGACCGACGAAAATAAAGACCAAACTTATTTTCTCTATCGAATTTCCGAAAAAGCTCTCAAAAAAACCCTTTTTCCGCTTGGCGACATGAAAAAGCCCGAAGTCAAAGCGTTCGCCGCAAAAAACGGTCTAAAAAATGCCTATAAAAAGGAGTCGATGGGCGTTTGTTTTGTTGGCGAAGTCGGGATGAAAGACTTTCTGAAGGAATATATTGACCTAAAGTCGGGAGAAATCCGCGACGTCGCGACGGACGAAGTTTTAGGGTTTCATGACGGCGCCGTTTTCTATACCCTCGGTCAGCGCCACGGTCTCTATCTCGGCGGCGGACTTCCCTATTATGTCGTTAAAAAAGATTTAAAGAAAAATATCGTTTATGTCTCGCGAAACCTAAACGACGCGAACCTCTGGTCAAAAGAAATTAAGCTCGAAAATCTTTTTCTCCGCGAACTTCCAAAAACCGAAAAAATCTCCGTCCGTCTTCGTCATCGCGCCCCGCTTCTCCCCGCAAAACTCATTATCAAAAATCCAGAAAACTTGAAACTAAACGCCGATAATCCCGCCTCTTCCGCGACCCTCCTTTTTGAACAAGAAATCAAACTCCCCGCCTCCGGTCAATCTGCTGTTTTTTACGAAAACGACCTCTGTCTCGGCGGCGGCATTATTAAATAAAATTCTAAACCTCTAAAATTTTCTTCGCAAATTCCCGATACCTTTCCGAATCTTCCGTAACCTCGTCAATTTCCCTTAAAAATTTCTCATAATCCTCATCTCTAAAAAACATTTTTTTCACAGCATAGCCCTCTCGCCCGAACTTTTGTCGGAGATGAACCCTCGCGTCCTCAATCGCCTCATCAACCGGTCTATCGGGGTATAAAACTCGATTATAATTAAACGACCGCTTAACTGCCCGCGTAACGTCCGTATTTCTGTCCGCTGACGAAACAATTTTCCCATAAATACTCCTCGGTTCATATTTCAGCGACGCGCGGTGGTCTTCGACCGCCTCCGCCATAATCCTCCGCTCCTCCTCGGAAAAATTTTCCTCTATAAACTTATCTTTAAGCAACATTTTCGCCGACTCAAAGTTATGTGCCTCATTATCGACTAATCTTCCGAGGTCATGATACGCCGCAATAATATAAACCATATCAAGATTAACTTCCGGAACTTCCTCGGAAAACTTTAAACTTCGCCGAATCACATAATTTATATGGTCAACCGTATGTCCGCGCAACTCGCTATATCTTGGTAAAACCTCTTTTTCGATATGCTCCCGAACTTTCGGGCTAACTTTCTCTAAATTTTCATCCATAGTTAAAATTATACAATAAACTTTTATACTTTTAGAGATTAACTAATCCTCTATCGTTTTTAAAAACCCAAAAAAGCAGGAACAAAAAATCTCCCGCTAAGGCTTAGCGGGAGGAGCTAAATTGCTATCTAGATGTTAAAAATACGGACAGAAGCGCTTCCGAACTCGTGAATCTTTTCGTCGTAGAAAAGTTTTTGTACGTATTCGACATAAGCCACTGGCAGGTATATATTTTTACCCAATTCTTCGTTATAGTAATGGAACGGGTAGACTTCGGTCGTTGCGCGATGTACTATGTCGAGGGAATAACGGCTCATCTTAGCTCTCAGGGAAGCTGCGTTGCGGATTTCTCCGACCTTTTCTTCACCAATCGCCCTCCACATTAAATCACAATAGGCTTCCATGAACTCATCGTGATTAACTTCGTAGTTCGTTTTAGTCGCCCAGTCAATACCGAGTTCCTCTTGATGTCCATCGACAGATTGTAGAAAGGCCTCGATAAACTCAGTATAGCGAATCGCTTGCCAGAGGCTATCGAACCCATAGATACACTCTTCCCCCTCGCGAGTCGGATACTGGTCGAGGCAAACCCCGATTCGATAAATCGATTCGTCGCAGTTGAAGCTGGGTTCCTGAGCGATGTTGCCCATGACTTCTTGAACCTTAGCCTCGGTAGCCTTAGCAGACGCAGCGACGCGAACGTTGTTGACGATTCTGAAACCAAGGTTAAGTGCGACGGCGAAGATGACAACGGCGACAACAAACAGCGCAACCTTCTTAAGGAACTTCATCTTGTACCCCTCCTCAAAACGATTATACCTCCATTATATCATACTTTCCCAAAAAAGTCAAGGTTAACCTTAATAGATCCCGATTGAAACGCTACCGAGGCAGAAAAATCCCCGTCATTGCGCCGTAAAGATTAAGATGGACATCGGGAAATTCAAACACCCTCCCCGCGATAAAAACCTGAGCCACCTCGTCGGATGTTGCCATGATTCCATATGCCAAAAGTGTGCAAAAGTTCTCAAGCTCCTATGGAATTTTACGAATGAGATCGGCTCATATCCAAACTTCTTAAAAAATTCCGAAACTCCGCCGAACCTCTTAAAAATATGTTATAATTGCTCGTATGAATGCTAGCGAAATTAGACAAAAATATCTTGAATTCCAAAAATCTAAGGGTCATCAAGTCATCCCGCCCGCCCCGCTCGTTCTCGAAAACGACCCGACGACTCTCTTTACCGGCTCTGGAATGCAGCCGCTTCTCCGCTTTCTTCTCGGCGAAAAACACCCTAAGGGGACGCGCCTGACCGACTCCCAGCCTTGTCTCCGTCTCCAAGACATCGAAGACGTCGGCGACCCGCGCCACACAACCGTTTTCGAGATGCTCGGAAACTGGTCGCTCGGCGATTATTTTAAAGAGGAACAAATCCGAAACTACTTTGAATTTCTCACCAAAGTTATTGGACTGAACCCCGAAAAAATCTTCGTAACTTGTTTTATTGGCTCAGAAAAATATGGTATTCCGAAAGATACCGAAGCCGCGGAGATTTGGCAAAAAGTCTTTAAAGAAGCCGGAATCGACGCAAAAATCGCAGAAATCGACACGGCAAAAAACGGCGACCAGCGCGGGATTAAACCTGGCGAGCGCATTTTCTTCTATAACGACAAGGAAAACTGGTGGAGTCGCGGCGGCGGCATCGAAACGACCCCAATCGGCGACCCTTGCGGGCCCGACTCCGAAGTTTTTTATGATTTTGGCGAAGATAAACAGGACGTCGAAAAATACGGAAAAAGTCACCCCGCCTCCGATGGTGCCCGCTTTATGGAAATTGGAAACCAAGTCTTCATGCAATATCGTCGGAACGCCGACGGCAGCTTCTCCGAGCTCGAAAAGAAAAACGTCGACTTTGGCGGTGGTCTTGAGCGTCTCGCGGCGGCCTCAATCGAAAGTTTCGACGTCTTTAAAATTTCTTTAATGAAGCCGATTATTGAAAAACTCGAAGAACTTTCCGGAAAAAGTTACGAAAATAATACCGACGAGATGCGGATTATTGCCGATCATCTCCGCGGCGCCTATCTCCTCTCGGCGCAAGGTCTCGTCCCCTCGAACAAGGCGCAGGGTTATGCCCTCCGTCGTCTGATTCGCCGCGCGATTTTGAAAGCTCTCGACCTCGGAATTGCAAAGGATTTTCTCAAAGAAACGATAAAAACAATCGAAAAAGAATACGATTCTCTCCCTGACTCGATTTTAACTAACCGCGAAACCGCCCTCGAAACCCTTGAAAAAGAAGAAAAGGCTTTCCGAAAAACCTTGGAAAAGGGAATTAAAGAGTTAGATAAGATTTATCAAAAAAATCAAATTTTAGACGGAAAAGATATTTTTAAGCTCCAAGATACCTATGGCTTCCCGTTCGAAATCTCAATCGAAGAAATTTATCGTAAAAATCTAAAACTCTCTAAGGATTATAAAGCCGAGTTCGACACCGCCCTCAAAGAACAGCGCGAACGCAGCAAAACTGCCTCGAAAGGTATGTTCAAAGGCGGTCTTGAAGATCACGGTACTCAAACAACCAAATATCACACTGCGACTCACCTTCTCTTAGCAAGTCTCCAAAAACACATTGATAAGAATATCTGTCAAAAAGGTTCGAACATTACCGCCGACCGTCTTCGTTTCGACTTTAATCTCGACCATAAGATGACCCCCGAAGAGCTTAAAACTGTCGAAGAACAGGTTAATGCTTGGATTTCTGAGTCTCTCCCCGTTTCTTTCGCGGAATACGATAAAGATTACGCGAAAAATACGCTCAAGGCTCACGGTCAGTTCTGGGAAAAATATCCCGAAAAGTTAAAAGTCTATACGATTGGCGATTTTGAAAATCCCGTCTCGCGCGAAGTTTGCGGCGGCCCGCACGTCGAGAACACGAAAGAGCTCGGAAAGTTTAAGATTAAAAAAGAGGAATCCTCCTCCGCTGGCGTTCGCCGAATTAAAGCTGTTTTAGAATAAAAACTATGAAAAAGCCCCTAGCGTGGCT
>CAZSYG010000040.1:0-5338 GCA_964610655.1 uncultured Candidatus Saccharibacteria bacterium | reverse complement strand
ATTGAGAAAGACTGAGGAAATAGTTAAGTAAAGCTTGGGCAATTCCGCGGCCACGAAAATTTTTATCAGTAGCAAGAAATTCGATTTCGACTGTTCCGTAATCAAGTTTTTTTGCCTCATCGACGATAAGTTTCATATAATTTTGATTTGCGCGGTCAAAATTTTCTGGAAGACCAATTCCGAGAGCTTCGACTTTTTCGCGAATTTCGTCACAATTCCAATCGGCAATCGTGTTGTCCGCAAAAACCAAAATACCTAAAAGCTCGCCCTCGACTTCTGGATCTTCAGCAACTAGAATATGATTATAATCGAATAATTTATTTTCATGATTAAAAATAACTTTACCGATTTTTTTCGCTCTTTCTTCGTCGCCGAAAAAATCAGGACAGATGTATGGGTCAACTTGGAAAACTAAGCCAGCCGCGTTTTCTAAATTATCTGATTCGGTTAAGAACCTTACGTTAATCATGTTTTTCTCCTGCATTATTTAATTTTATCATATTGTCGTTAATTCTTTTGGAGTATAGCCGCAAAGATACCACATTCGCGTCGTTTCATAAACTGGGCGAGATAATTCTAAAATTTTTTCGATTAGAGAGTTATCTTTTTTAGAATCGCCAGAAAAATTTATGATTCGAGATAGGTTCGATAAAGTTTCGTCTAAACTCGACTCAGTTTTTAAAGGACTTAAAATATCTAAAGCAATATCTTCATAACTCGGAATAAAGGAAAGCTGTTTAAGATGCTTAATAATTAAATCAATAAGTAATCTTAACGCGGGAGAATCTTCAAAATATGATTCAGATTTATATTTTAATAACTCGGATTTTTCAGGAAAATAAAAATTGTTTTTGTTCTCTTCTTGGCTATCGACTAAACGAGAATATTTTTCGGTAAAAATTTTATCACCATGAACCATACTCTCAAAATATGAATTTATAATTTCTAGGTCGGAAAGTTTAGTTTTTCCAGTTCGAGAATAAATAAAAAATCGAGAGTTTAAATCTAATTTTTTAAGCATCTTTAGAAAAACTTTTTCCTCAAGGTTATTATCGCATTTTTTGATTAGCTCAAAAGCAATCGGAGCAGGAAGGCGACCATAAAGGTTGACCATGGAGGAAAACATTTCAAAATAGGTACTATTTTTCTCGCTGTCCATTTTACCTCCTAAATTAGTTTACGGAATGCGAGAGTTTTTAGTCTTATAAAAAAGTGGAACACTCGCAAGAGTGTTCAAAGTTCTTTTTGCAATCTGGCAATTAAGCCGATTGAAGCGAGTGCTCCGCGTTGGCTTAATTAGTGAGCCAGAATGCAATTTTGAACTTTGAACATTTTTATTATAGCACAAAAATTAAACAACAAAAAGCCTCGCCGAGAGCGAGACTTTAGTTAAAAGAAAATTTAGAGAACTTTTCCGAGTTTTCCGGCGAGGTCGGTCGGGAGAAGAACAACAGTTTTTTGGGACGGGTCGGTCGAGATTTTTTCGAGAGTTTGGAGGGTGCGGATGTTGAGACCGCCCGGAGTTTTCGCGAGAAGGTTGGCAGCTTCGGCGACGGCTTTCGCGGCGGATTTTTCACCCTCGGCGGAAATAATCGCGGCTCTTCTTTCGCGTTCGGCTTCGGCTTGCTTCGCCATGGCGCGTTTCATATCGGCGGGGAGTTCGATGTTTTGGAGTTTTACGGATTCAATATCGATTCCCCATTTATCAGTCTGGACATCAACGATTTCGCGAATTTTCTCGGAAATTTCGTCGCGTTTACTTAGAATTTCGTCGAGGTCAAAGTTTCCGGTTACGTCGCGGAGGGCGGTTTGGGCAAAAGTTGAGGTCGCGTAAGAATAGTTGGTTGTTTCGAGAATTGCTTTTTGAGGGTTAATCACGCGCGCGTAAACTACCGCATCGACATTAACGGTAACGTTATCTTTCGTGATGACTTCTTGTTTCGGGATGTCCATCGCGCGAGTTCGGACGTCAACTTTCGTTACTTTGTCGAAAAATGGGTTGATGATATTTACGCCTGGATTTAAGGTTTTGGTGTATTTTCCGAGACGGAGAACAATTCCGCGTTCGTATTGGTTGATAATTCTAATTCCGCTGAGGATTAAACAAATCATAACGAAGATTAGAAAAACAATTAAGCCTTCCATAAATAACTCCTTAAGTTTATATAAAATATTATATCATAAAAAATATCGCTTTCATGCGATATTTAGATATATTTTTTCGTTTTGTCAATGGTTGGTGGCTCCGACTGGACTTGAACCAGTGACACAAGGCTCTTCAGGCCTCTGCTCTACCAACTGAGCTACAGAGCCAACCTTGGCTCATTATATCACAAGATATGATATAATAAAAGCATGAAAAAACTCAATACTTCTCCAATCTCTGGAATGCTTGAACTCTTGCCGAGCGAGCAATCTACTTTTAACAAAATGAAAAATAACATCGGGGAAGTTTTTAGGAAACATGGGTTTTTAAATATCGAAACTCCGCTGATTGACCGAACGGAAATTTTACTCGCGAAAGCAGGCGGGGAAACTGAGAAACAGATTTATAAAGTTATAAAAACCGAAGAGACCGAAGCTGACGCTGACCAAGCGTTAAGATTCGACCATACCGTTCCGCTAGCGAGATATGTCGTCGAACATGAAAACGAGCTAACTTTTCCGTTTAAAGTTTCTCAAATCGGAAGAAATTATCGCGGAGAGCGGGCGCAGAGGGGGAGGTTTAGGGAATTTTATCAACTCGACATTGATGTTGTTGGGCGAAATAAACTTTCGGTGAATTATGACGCGGAGGTTATCGCGACGTTGTTTTCCGCGCTAGAGGAGCTAAACTTGCCTAAGAAAGTGGTTCGAATTTCTAACCGAAAGATTTTATCGGGATTTTTAGAGGAGCTTAATTTGAATCATTTGTCCGCGGAGATTTTTAACATTATTGACCACGCCGAAAAAGTATCGGGAGACGTAACGCGAGAAAAGTTGGAAGGATTGGGGTTGGGCGACGAGAATGTTATGAAAATTGAAAAATTTATAGAGATTAGCGGAAGTTTAGATGAGGCACTTCTCAAACTAAACGAATTTAACTTCCGCAACGAAAAGTTTAATACTGGAGTCGAAGAACTAAGTTTAGTTTTTAAGCGGCTAGAGGAAAAGGGGTTAGGAGAAGCGGCGAAAGTGGACATGAAAATTGTCCGAGGGCTAGATTATTATACAGGGACAGTTTTTGAGACGTTTTTGCCGGAATATAAGGAAATTGGGTCGATTTGTTCAGGGGGGAGATACGAAAACCTCGCGGGACATTATACCGACCAAGTTCTAGTTGGAGTCGGAGGGTCGATTGGGCTAACGAGACTATTTTTCGTCCTAAAAGAGACCGGATTATTAAAAGAAGAAATTGAGAAACCGGTTGATTTGGCTTTAATTCCCTTTTCGGAAAACGAAATTGAATTTTCTTGTAAGCTAGCGGAAGAGTTGAGAGAAAGTGGAAAGAGCGTGGATTTAGTTTTGAGCGAGAAAAAACTTGGCGATAAATTTAGCTATGCGGGGAAGTTGGCAAAGTTCGCAGCGGTAATTGGAGAAAATGAAATTAGTTCGGGAAAAATTTCCATAAAGAATCTAGAGACGGGCGAAGAGTTGCCGTTGGACGAGTTTAGAAAACTTTAGAAGATGCGTAAATTTTTGTTATCGCAACATTTTTTACGAAGTCCGCGGCTGGCGTTGATGCTGATTGGACATTCTAACATTAGGAAACGTGATTTAGTTTTGGAAATTGGCGCGGGGAGCGGAGTTATTACGAGCGCGCTCGCGAAACGGGCGAGAAAAGTTTTGGCGTTTGAGCCGGACGCGGAAACCGCGAAAAAATTGCGCGAGAATTTGGCGAAGCGAGAAATTAAAAACGTCGAAGTTTTTGAACAAGATTTTTTAGAGTTCGATTTAGATTCTTTAGGCGAGCCATATAAAGTTTTTTCGAATCCGCCGTTTTCGATTTCCTCGAAAATTATTCATAAATTTTTAGACGCGGAAAATAAGCCGGAAAGTTTTTATTTAATTCTCCAAAAACAGTTCGCGCTAAAACTTTTGAATACCGATCGACATTACACTTCTCAACTTGGGTATGAATTAATTAAAAAATATCAGACAAAAATTAAATATCCGTTAAAGCGAGAAGATTTTACGCCACCGCCAGCCGTTCCGACGGTTTTATTCGAGGCGAAGAAAATTTTAGAGCTTTAGGACTTTAGACCGGCGTCATACATTTGCTTAATTAGCTCAAAGTCCCAAGTCGGGTCGAAACCGGAAGTTTCATAAGAGTTAAATTTGTAGCTAGGGAGTCCAACGGCGTTGTCCGAGGCTTTTCCGGTTTTTTCAGAAACTTCTTCGAGCGACTCGCCGTTTTTTAGGCAAGTTTCAAAAGAATCAGAAAGACCAACTTCTCGACCGATATTTAGCCAATACTCCTCGGTCATATCGGAAATTTTTGGCGCGGTTTTTGAATTTCCGATTCCTCTTGAGTAATAATCGTTTTCGATTGCGGTCAGGGCGGCGTGATAAAAGTCCCAGAATTTTCCGTCGCGATCGGCGCAATAAGCCGCTTCGGCGGAAGTTTTAGAATATTCGATGCCATTAGATTCATAAAGCATATCGGTTACGCGAACTTCGTAAAGGATGTCGTTGTCGGCAAGATATTTTTCGAATTCGTCTTCGTTACGATAAACTTCTTGGGCATAAAGATTGCAATAAGGGCACATTAAATCTGTATAAACGATAAAATAATTTTTCGCGTCCATACTTCCGAGCGTCATTCCCTCGTTCCAAACTTTTTCGGAGAGAGGGGTTTTTCGGGTTGTGTTAGTTATCATGGCGAAAACTAAAAGCCCGCCGATTAGACTCAAGATTATGATTCTAGTTAGTTTTTTCATCTTCTTCTAGTTTCTTTCTTTTCTCATATTTTTCACTTTTAATTATAGCATAGGTCTCGAAACCGACTTTCTTAAACGCAAAAATTGCGACGAGATAGGCGAGAAAAGTAAGGATTCCAGAAACCGCTCCGGCAACAGCAAAGCTAGAACCGGAGAAAAGCGTTCCGATGACGGGAGCGAGAAGAGTTGTCCCGCAAGTTGGGCAACCACTTCCGAGAACTGCAAGTCCAGCGACGATGCCGGCGGTTTCGGCTGAACCCTCAGCTTTTTTCTTATTCTTTTTATAGACAAAAAAGACAAGACCGATTAAAACTCCTTGGAGAATGGAAATTAGGAAGTTCGAAATCCAGTCGAGAAAATTTTTATTAACACCAAAAACACCGAGAAAAGCGTTCCAAATTATTTTTGCTCCGCTTGGA
>CAZSYG010000039.1:0-5449 GCA_964610655.1 uncultured Candidatus Saccharibacteria bacterium | reverse complement strand
CCATTTTTTATATATACATGGTCATCGCGAGCCGCGTTAGCTCAGTTAGTAGAGCAGCCGCCTTGTAAGCGGCAGGTCGTCGGGGCAGAGCCGACACGCGGCTCCACAAGATTACCCATAGAGAAATTATTTACTTTTTTAACTAGATATGGTAAAATAAAGTTATGTCTAAAAAGAATAATACTAAACGAAAACTTGTCGGTCTCGTCTCGGAAGAATCCGGAATTCGTGCTTATTATACGAAGAAAAATACGATGAATACGCCGGATAAACTTTCTCTAAAGAAATATGACCCGATTTTAAGGAAACACGTTGTTTTTACCGAAACGAAGAAAAATCTCGGTCGTAACGAAGTTAAAGAGAAGAAGCGTTAAAAACTAAAAATTACCCCGAAAGGGGTTATTTTTTTGTCTCAAAAAAGCTAAAAATCCCGCTTACCCTTGACTTATTGACAAAAGTGTGATATAATGGAGTTATATATTTCTAATTGGGAGAAATATGTTAATGAAGGTCAATTTTGTCGAATTTACTCATTTTGTCTCTAAATATCGAGGCTCTCTCTATACTTTGCTTTTCTTAGGCTTTTTCGGGCTATCGTTTTTCAACAATTATCTTAATTTTTCTAGAACGACCTCTAAAATCCGCGATACGATTCCGGTTCTAAAATCCGTTTCTGAAATCGCGACCCTAGAGCCGATTAAATCCCTTAAAACCGACGATTCTCTTGCAACCGTCCCGAAAACCTCTACTCGCTATATCTTCGGCAGCTCGACTGTAAAAGCCTCTTCGGCTTTCCATATCGCCAATGTCGTTGATGTTTCCGACCCCTCGGTCGACGCCGGAAACGGAATTAAACGCTTTAATTATAAGGGCGCGAATCGCTTTCTTTATGGACATTCCACCCTCGCCTTTTCTCCCCTTAAACGCCTTTATGTCGGGAATACTTTTACCGCGACCCTTGACGGCATTACTAAAACCTATCGCGTCGAGCAACGCATCGTTTTTAATAAAGCCGCCGACCTCGATAATAACCCCTCGCGCCGCGCCGCGATTTATTCCGGTAAATATAACGGAAATAGCTACGATTTAGCTTTGATGACCTGCGGAAACGGCGGGAATGACGATTCGAATTTCCGCCTCGTCCTTTTCGCGAACGCAGTTTAAGTCTAAAAACCTAAACTTCCGGCGAGAAACTTTTTAATTTTTTTCGATGGTCTTTGTATCGAGGGTCATGCTCCCCAACCTCTCGCCAAAACTCTTCCGAATGATCCATGTGATTCAAATGTGCCAGTTCGTGCAAAATAACATAATCCCGTAAAATTTCCGGAACGTTCATCAATCCGATGTTCAAAGAAATCGTTTTGTTCGACGAACAACTCCCCCATCTCGTCCCCGCGTGCGATAATCTTACTTTTTCATAACTATAACCATATTTTTTCGCCCAAAATTCAAGTCGATAAGGAAGATACTCGCGCGCTTTTTTCGCTAAAATTTTCTTTTTCGCGTCTCGCGCGCGTTGAGTCGAGGGGTCTTTAATCGGCAGTTTCTCGCGAATGACTTTTCGATTCGAGTTTAAAAACCGTTTAATCAAAAAAGCGGAAGCATATCTCGGTACCGTCATCGATAATCTCCCGCTCGTTGAAACCGTAAACTTTACCCCGCGAACTAACGGATTTTTTCGGACTAAAACCTCTCCGAACTCTTCGTCGTTAATAATCATAAAATTTCAAAAGCTAAAACTAGGCGATTTGGGTTAAAACATGACGCAACTGCGTCTCAAACGTATGTTTTCCAGACAAAACAATCGGGCTCTCGATTTCGGTCGGGGCTTCCATATTTTCGATTCGCGCTTCATATTCATCTCGCGCTTTTTCGCCGTTTCGATGGCGCATCTTTAGGCGCATCTTAATCGTCCCAACGTCAGTCTGAATCCAAACTAGCGACGGCAAATATCCCGCCTTTCTTAAAACATTTTTAATCTCGGTTCTATCTTTTTCCGTATCTAGTCCGCCCTCAATCACAATCGTCGCCTTAGTCTTGGCGATTAACTCAATCGACTTTAAAATAGTTCGTCGATTAAACTTATATTTTTCCGCAACCTCCTCTAAATCATAATAAGCAGCATGAAATTTCGACGCAAATTTTTCCGCAAAAGTCGTCTTACCGCTACAAGGCGCTCCGAAAACTAGAATCGCCCTAGCCGTTATCTTATTACTTCCATCCATATTCTAAGTTTATCATAAAAAAAGATTAACGTAAATAAAAAAAGAGATTTAAATTTAAATCTCTGGCAGGGATGGCAAGACTTGAACTCGCGACACCCGGTTTTGGAGACCGGTGCTCTACCAACTGAGCTACATCCCTAAACTTTAAATTACATTACAATTTTATCACAATTTTCCAAAAAGTAGTATAATTATAATAATGAAAATACTAATGCTAGGATGGGAATTGCCGCCGCATAATTCAGGAGGACTTGGCGTTGCTTGTTTAAACCTCGGAAAATCTCTCGCCGAAGCTGGCGCCGATATTGACTTCGTTGTCCCCTACCTAGCCGATCATAGCAACATAACTTTCATGCACGTTCTTTCCGCGACGAAACTTGACCCGCTTTTTCGTTTTGGTGGCGGCGTTTATGATTCTGATAAACTTTTTGATTTATTGATTCCGAACGTTTCGATTCCGGATTCTTCCCCCGATATGATGTCGATTCGCGATGTCCAAAAAAGCTACATTAACTTCGTCGAAAAATATCTCCTTGAGTTTAAGCCCGATCTTGTCCATGCCCATGATTGGCTGACTTTCGAGGCGGGTGTTCTTGCGAAAAAGAATTTCGGGATTCCTCTTATCGCTCACGTCCACGCTACTGAGTTCGACCGCTCCGGAATGAACGGCGGGAACAAACTCGTCCACGAAATCGAGCGCGAAGGCTTAACTCTTGCCGATAAAATCTTCGCCGTCTCCGAATCAACGAAAAAAATGATTCATGAAAAATACGCTATTCCTCTCGATAAAATCGACGTCGTTTATAATTCTCTCGACGAATCGTTTTTAAGAGAAAAATATAATTTTAATCGCGATTCATACCCCTACCTTAAAAAACTCAAAGAAAACGGCTTCACGATTGTCTCGACTGTCGGCCGCTTCACCATCCAAAAAGGTCTTTATCATCTTCTCCATGCTGCCGCCCGCGCTCTCGAAAAAAATCCGAAGTTAATCTTCCTCCTTGCTGGCGACGGAGAAGAGAAGAACGAGCTAATAAATCTCGCCGCCGAACTCGGAATCTCGAAAAATGTTATTTTCACCGGTTTTATTCGTGGGAAAAAGTTGCGCGATATTTATTCTGTCTCCGATATTTTTGTCATGTCTAGCGTTTCCGAGCCTTTCGGTCTAACTGCTCTCGAAGCCGCGCACCACGGCGACGTCCTGATTTTGACGAAACAATCCGGCGTTTCCGAAATCATTAAATCCGCTTTTCGCTATGATTTTTGGGACGAAGAAAAACTCGCCGACGCCATCGTTGCTGTCGCGAACTCCCCCGCTCTTAAAGAAACTCTAGCCTCTAACGTTAAAAACGAATATAATAAATACTCTTGGGATGATGTTGCGAAAAAATGTCTCGCGGTCTATAATAAACTAAATAAGAATAAACGAGATTAAAATGCGCGCGATTTGTCTTTATCTCCATGTCCACCAACCTTTCCGCTATCGACCTTATTCTATTTTCGACGTCTCGAATAACTCGAATTATTTTTTCGACAAAAATTATAATTCTAAACAGTCCAACGAACGCATTTTTAAAAAAGTTCTCGAAAAAAGTTATCGCCCGACTTTTAGTCTCCTTGAGGAAAACTTAAAAAAATACCCGAACTTTAAGGTCTCTCTCTCGATTACTGGAACTTGGCTCGAACAGGCGGAAATGTGGGCGCCCGATTTAATCAAAAAAATCAAAAAGCTCGTCGAGACCGGTCGCGTCGAAATCGTCGGCGAAACCTACTACCATTCCATGTCCTTTTTCTACGACAAAAAGGAATTTGAGGCTCAGGTCAAGCTTCATCAGTCAACCATCAAACGCCTCTTCGGCGTCACTCCGAAAGTTTTTCGCAATACCGAGTTGGCCTATAATAACGAGCTTGCGCTTTGGGCAGACAAATTCGGCTTTAAGGGAATTCTTGCTGAGGGTTGGGATAAAATCCTTGGTTGGCGTAGCCCGAACTTTGTCTATCGCCCTGTCGGAACGAAAAAGATTAAACTGCTCTTAAAAAACTATCGTCTCTCCGACGATATCGCTTTCCGTTTCTCGAATAAAGAGTGGAAAGAGTGGCCCTTGACTGTCGAAAAATACCAATCTTGGCTGAACGACGATTGTCTCCGTGGGAATTTAATTAACTTATTCATGGATTTTGAGACTTTTGGCGAACATCAATGGAAAGAGACCGGAATTTTCGACTTTTTAAATTATCTTATTGAATCTTGGCTTAAAGTTTATGACAACAAATTCGTCACTGTCTCCGAGGCTTGCGATTTGATGGAGCCGGCCGACGAAATTTCCATGCCAGAAACTGTAACATGGGCAGACACCGAGCGCGATCTTTCCGCGTGGATGGGGAATAAGATGCAGGACGAAGCGATGACCGCCCTCTATTCTCTCCGCGAAAAAATTATCAACTCCGGCGACATTAATCTAATCGGCGACTTCCGCCGTCTGACGACTTCCGACCATGCCTACTATATGTGCACAAAATACTGGAACGACGGCGATGTCCACGCTTACTTCTCCGCCTACGACTCTCCGTTCGACGCGTTTATGTATTTTATGAACATTCTCCGTGACCTAGATTATCGCCTATCTCGCGCGTAATCGAATCGCGAATCCCCCTCCGGGCGCCATATAAATATCTATAAAATTATTTCGGCCAACAACCGTCGTTTCGATTCTAATTCCTAGCTGATTATCTCGATAATGCGCCGTTTCCTCATCGCGATAAATCTCCGCGACATACTCCCCCTCGTCCAAAAAGTCGAGTAAGACTCGAACTTTATGCGCCTCTTCGTTCGTTACTCCGCCAACAAACCAATCCAACGTCCCTCGTCCCTGTCTCGCGACGACATAATACTCTCCAATCTCTCCCATCAACGGCACCGTCTTCTCCCAGTTTACCGGAACATCCGCGATAAATTTATACGCGTTCGGAAAATCTTTCTCATAAAATCTCGGTCGGTCAGAAACCATCTGCATTCCGCTCGGAATTGTTACATAATACGCCAACTGTCGCGCTAACGTCGAAGCTAGCCGTTTCGTCCCGTTCGTTACATCAAAAATCCCGCTCGTATAATCCATCGCTCCCGATAATAGTCGCGTAAAGGGAAGAATCGTCCCGTGGCTCGGTGACAACGCTCCGCCCTCTTTTTCCTGTCCTCTCGCGCCCTCGCGCGATAAAAGTTTCGG
>CAZSYG010000038.1:0-5517 GCA_964610655.1 uncultured Candidatus Saccharibacteria bacterium | reverse complement strand
TAGTCGGTCGGGAGTTTTCCGAGTTTTTTAATTTCTTCGGCGATAAAATCTTCGGGGAGGTTCAACGGCGGAAGATCGGGTTCGGGCATATAGCGATAGTCCATCGCTTCTTCTTTTGAACGCTGAGTGGTGGTTTTTCCGGTCGCATCAGACCAACCGCGAGTTTCTTGGACGATTTTTTCGCCAGCGTCTAATAACTTTTTTTGGCGAGAGTATTCATATTCGACGGCGCGTTCGATACTTCTAAAGGAATTTAGATTTTTAATTTCGGCGCGAGTTCCGAGCGGAGCGGTTTCGGATTTACGTAAAGAGATATTAACGTCGAAACGCATATTGCCGTTATATAAATCGCCGTTGGTTACACCGGCATAAATCATATTGCGCCAAAGTTCTTTACAATAATCGCGCGCTTCGGTGGCGGAGAAAATATCGGGCATCGAGACGATTTCGATGAGCGGAGTATCGACGCGATTTAAGTCAACGAGAGAATAAGTATCGGAATGGGAAAGTTTTCCAGCGTCGCCCTCGAGATGAGCGTGTTCGATGCGGATTTTCTTTCCGGACGGAAGCTCAATAAAACCGGCGCCGATAATCGGGGAGTAAAATTGAGTGATTTGATAACCTTTCGGGGAATCGGGGTAGAAATAATGTTTCCGATCGAAACGAGAGCGAGAGTTTATTTTACAGTTCATCGCCGCGCCGGCGATAATCGCAAGACGAACCGCTTCGCCGTTTAGACGCGGGAGCATTCCAGGGAGAGCGTAGTCAACGGGCGAGACACAAGAATTCGGTTCTTTTCCGCGAGCGTCATTATCGACTTCGGAAAAAAGTTTAGTTTTGGTTTTTAGTTGGACGTGGCATTCGATGCCGATGGTGATTAAGTATTCAGACATTTAGATAGCTCCTAAATCTTTTAAAGCTTGGCGATAAGTTTTTAAAGCGCGGGCGGCTTGGGCAAATTCGAGACGAAAACCGGCTTCGTGGGCGATTTGGTTTCTTAATTTATGAACATACCAAACGGAATTTAAGTTCGAGAACTTTTCTTTTCCGACGCGTTTTAAACGTTCGCCCATGGTTTTCCCCTGAACACCCATTTCGCAGAGAGCTTTATCGAGAAGTTTGTCAGCTTCGACAACGGCGAGATTATAAGAGGCGGAATTTTCGCGAGTTAGAGAATTTTCAATCCGGAGAAGGTCGGTTTGGTACTCCATTTTATCGAAAGTATAGGGTTTATGATTCGTCAAGAGAATCGCGATGAAAATTAGCGCGCCGACGAAAAGGAGAGAAACCAAGAGAGAGACAAACGAGGCTTCCATTAAATTAGCTCCTTCGAGAGGTTGATTAGCTTTTTGTCGCTACGACGCGGGCCGATGAGTTGGAGGCCGAGAGAGAGCGGAGTTTTATATTCTTTCGACTTCGTTTCGCCGGCAGGAATCGCGAGGGCGGGGAGTCCGGCGAGATTTACGGGGACGCTCATGACGTCTTCGAGATACATCGAGACAGGATCGGAAACTTTTTCGCCGAGTTTAAAGGCGGGGTTCGGAGAAACGGGAGAAAGAATCGCGTCAACTTTTTCAAAAGCCTTTTTAAATTCTTTGATGATTAGGGTTCGGGCTTTCGCGGCTTTCAAAAAGTAAGCGTCGTAAAAACCGGAACTTAAAACGAAGTTTCCAATCATGATTCGGCGTTTGTTTTCGGGCATAAAACCCTCGGAACGGGTATTTTTATAAAGCGAATCTAGGTCTTTTGAGTCTTTTGAGCGGAAACCGTAACGGATTCCGTCGTAACGGCTTAGGTTGCTCGCGACTTCGGCAGGCTGGATGACGTAGTAGGCGGGGAGGGCGTATTTCAGAGTCGGCATTTCGAGCTCGACGATTTCGTAGCCCTTTTCTTTTAGGCTTTTGACTTTTTCTTCAAAAGCGGATTTTATTTCCGAATCGAGTTTTTCGGACTCCATAAATTCTTTGATGAAACCGATTTTTTTCTTTTCAAAAGTTTTGGCGGAAGATTCGTAGAAATCGGGGAGAGTCGTTAAATCTTTTTCATCGCGCTTCGCGCAAATTTCCATGAGTAGATTTAAGTCGGACGGGGATTTCGAGAAAAAGCCGATTACGTCGAGCGAGGACGCCATCGCGACGACGCCGTAACGGGAGATGGCACCGTAGGTCGGCTTTAGGCCATAGATTCCGTTGAAGGAGGCGGGTTGGCGGATCGAACCGCCTGTGTCGGTTCCGGTCGCGAACTCGACGCAGTCGAGAGCGACCGCTACGGCGGAACCGCCGGAGGATCCGCCAGCGACGCGGGATTTGTCCTTTGAGTTTAAAGTCGGCCCGAAGAAAGAGTTTTCGGTCGAGGAACCATGTGCAAAAGCGTCGAGATTCGCGCGCCCAACACAAATCGCCCCCTCGGCTTCGAGGAGTTTTACGGCGGTCGCAGTAACGGGAGAAGTTAGACGAGTTAGAATTTTCGCCGAAGCAGTCGTTTCGCCGTCGGGGGAGAGAAAATTATCTTTAAGGGCGTATGGAACGCCGGCAAGACGACCAACTTTTTCGCCACGTTTAATTTTTTCGTCAATTTCTTTCGCCTTTTTTAGAGCTGAGTCTTTATTAACGAAATTAAAAATATGATATTCTTTCGTTTCTTCGATTCGTTTTAAAGATTTTTCGACGAGAGAAACGGCAGAAGTAGTTTTATCGGCAATTTTCATATTAGAGAACCTTTGGA
Organism: uncultured Candidatus Saccharibacteria bacterium; assembly: GCA_964610655.1. Taxonomy (GTDB): domain Bacteria; phylum Patescibacteriota; class Saccharimonadia; order Saccharimonadales; family Saccharimonadaceae; genus Nanosyncoccus. The sequence continues at coordinate 2,793 of CAZSYG010000038.1, read as the reverse complement.
ACTTTTACTTGGTTATCAAAATCTTCGACCGTTAGGTTTAAAAGGTCTTCGCGCGAGGCGTCTTGGGGCAAAATTTCGTCGGGACGCCAAACGTTTTCCATCTCGAAAACTTGGAACGTCGGAGAGACATCTTCGGTATTTAGCTCGGACAGCTCGGAAATATATTTGATGATGTTTTCTAAATCTTTTTTTAGAGACTTCTTTTCCGACTCTTCCAGAGAGAAATTAGAAAGGTCGGCTAGATGAGTTAGTTCTTTTTCGGTAATATTCATTAACGAATATTATATCACAATTATTCGGAACCGGATTTAATTAGACGGTTGCGCAAGTCGGAGATTGTTTCGTCGCGAAGCTCGAGTTGTTTTTCGGCGGCGGCGATTTCAGAATTCGCGTTTAGAAAGAGAATGACGAGGATGATATTGATAATTATGGAGATGGCGGCGAGCATGGTTAAAATAAGAATCGGCAAGGGGTTCTTTCGCTCGCGCGTAGCGGCGAGAATCGGCGAAGGGTTCGGCAAGGCGGGAGGCTCGGTTTTTAATTTTTCGGAGATATCATGTTTCACTTTTAAGTCGAAATCGGAATTTAGTTTTTCTTCAGATTCTTTCATAGTCTAATTTAATTATAGCATAAAGATTTTAAAATTTTAGGACTTTTTTATGGAACTTTCTAGCTCGGAGATTTCATCGCGGAGCATGGCAGCGCGCTCAAATTCGAGGTTCGCGGCGGCAAGTTTCATTTGGGAAGTCAGCTCTTTAATCAAGTTCGGGTATTCTTCTTTCGGAATTTTCTTAACGTCGAGATGAGACTGTTCTTCTTTTTCTGGGATGATTGCGCGGAGGCCGGCAGAAATTTCTTTCGCGACGGATTTCGGGGTGATATGATGCTCGCGATTATAAGTTTCCTGAATCTCGCGGCGACGATTCGTTTCGGAAATGGCGCGCTCCATCGACTCGGTCATATTATCGGCATACATGATAACTTTTCCCTCAACATGGCGGGCGGCGCGACCGATAGTCTGGACAAGGGCGGATTCGGAACGGAGAAAGCCCTCTTTATCGGCGTCGAGAATCGCGACGAGAGAAACCTCAGGCAAGTCGAGGCCTTCGCGAAGAAGGTTGATTCCGACTAGGACGTCGTAGGTTCCGGCGCGGAGATCACGGAGAATGTCGCCACGTTCAAGGGTGTCAATGTCGCTGTGAATATAGGCGGTCTTTATATTGCGCTCTTTGAGATGGTCGGAAAGGTCTTCCGCCATGCGCTTAGTTAGAGTTGTAATTAGAACGCGCTGATTTTTCGCAATACGCCGATCGATTTCTTCCATTAAGTTGTCGATTTGACCTTCGGAGGGGCGAACTTCGATTTCTGGATCAAGAAGTCCAGTCGGACGAATAACTTGTTCGGCGGGCGGAGGGCAGTTTTCTAGCTCATAAGGCCCCGGAGTCGCGGAAACATAGACGGCGTGGGTGATATGATTATAAAATTCGTTAAAAGTCAGAGGGCGGTTGTCTAGCGCGCTAGGTAAACGGAAACCATATTCGACAAGATTTTCCTTTCGGGCATGATCGCCGTTGAACATACCGCGAACCTGAGGCAAGGTCATATGAGACTCATCAACTAGAAGCAAAAAATCTTTCGGGAAAAAGTCAAGAAGAGTCGCGGGCGGCTCGCCGATTTTACGACCTTCGAGATGACGAGAATAATTTTCGATTCCCTTGACAAAGCCAGTTTCTTTTAGCATTTCTAAATCATATTTTATGCGCTGGGAGAGACGCTGAGCCTCGAGGAATTTATCATGAGTCTCGAAAAATTTTAGACGCTCTTTATATTCTTTTTCAATCGAGACAAGGGCGCGGGCAAGGTCTTCTTTCGGGGTCGCGTAATGAGTGTTGGGGAAAATGTGGATGTGTTCCGGCTTCTCGCGAACCTCGGCGGTTAGGGGGTCGATGATTTTTACGGATTCGAGACGGTCGAAGTTAAACTCGAAACGATATGCCCACTCGCCAGAGGCGGGATAGAGGTCGATAGTATCGCCGACGACGCGAAAATTTCCGCGCTCGAAAGCGAGGTCGTTGCGGTGGTATTGGATGTTGACAAGCTCATGAATAAAAGAGGACTCACTAATCGGGGCGGAGCCGTCGCCTTTTACCCAACCGTCCTTCTTTTTCCAGAGAGGAATCGACATTAGCTGATAGTTCGCGGGGGAGCCGATACCGTAAATACAGGAGACAGAGGCGACGATGATAACGTCGCTACGGGTCAAGAGGGCTTCGGTCGCGCCATGGCGCAGGCGGTCAATCTCTTCGTTGATCGCGGAATCTTTTTCAATATAGGTATCGGTCGAGGCGATATAGGCTTCGGGCTGGTAATAGTCGAAGTAGGAAACGAAATAATGGACTTCGTTATTCGGGAAAAATTCGCGGAACTCGGAGTAAAGTTGGGCGGCAAGAGTTTTGTTATGAGCAAGGACGAGGGTCGGTTTTCCGTAATTTTGAATCAGATTCGCCATCGTGAAAGTTTTTCCGGAACCGGTCACACCGAGGAGACATTGTTCTTTAATTCCCTCTTTTAGACCCTTGGTCAAGGTCTTAATCGCAGCGGGCTGGTCGCCGGTCGGGGCGTATTTTGAGACGAGTTGGAAGTTCATAACCATATAATTATACCATAATTTATGCTATTTTCCCTCCGCGCTCCAATAACTTTTTAACAGGGGTCAAAACAAGAAAAAAGCCGGAATTTTGTCCGGCTTTTTCGCGCTGACGCGCGCCCACCCTTGGGGCACATATTTTTGTT
>CAZSYG010000037.1:0-5667 GCA_964610655.1 uncultured Candidatus Saccharibacteria bacterium | reverse complement strand
TTGGTGGAGCTGCCGGATACTGCCTCCGGGTCCGAACTACCTTAAAATATCATTCTACGTGCATAGTTTCCTGTTTCGTCTCGGCTTATCCTGATAGCTGCAAGAAACCAAACTACCAGACGCCATAACTATTTTTTCGAGCTAGACTTCGTTACTTTTCTAACCTTAATCCCGTAATCTGATAATTCCCTATTCTACGGAATCTCGAAAGAGAACCAGCCTATAAAATTATCTTAGGCATAAGCAGGCATGTAAGCTACACGCCTTGCAACAGTGTTTTCAGCACTTATTCAATACTTACGGTATCAATCGTCACGCTTGATATTTTTTAATAATCCGTCTAAGCTTTGTCAGCCCCAACTAGCCATAAGTATATCATATCTCTAGAGAAAAATCTAGATTGATTTTCTCTATCTTTTCCTTTATCTTTAAATTATATGATTTCCAAAGTTTACTCCGCTATTCCTTACGGCTACGAAGGCCGAATCGTCGAAGTCGAAGGCGACATGAATCGCGGTCTCCCCTCCTTTAATATCGTCGGAATGGCCAATAAAACCATCAACGAGGCCAAAGAACGCGTCCGAAGCGCCTTAACTAACTCTGGCTTTACTTTTCCCGATAAAAAAGTGACTATAAACCTCGCTCCCGCTGATCTTCTTAAAGATGGTTCCTATCTAGACCTCCCAATCGCCCTTTCCGTTCTAATTCTCTCGAAACAACTCTTAGAAAGCGATGTCGAAAACCGCCTCTTCGTTGGCGAACTCTCTCTTGACGGAAAAATCCGTCCTATTCGTGGAATTATCAACATCCTCAAAGCCGCTAAAGCCTCTGGGATTTCCGAAATTTACCTTCCGAGTAAAAATTTTGAACAGGCTTCTCTTCTCTCTGGCCTAAACATCATCGCCGTCGATAATCTCCATGACCTCTTTCTCCATCTTAAAAAAGAAAAAGAACTCATTAATCCTAAAATCGTTGTCAAAAATAAAGAAACAGATACAACCGCCCCCATTTTCGATCATATTCGTGGTCAGTCGTTCGCTAAACGCGCCCTTTCCATCGCCATCGCTGGCCATCATAACATTCTTATCTCCGGTCCCCCGGGTGCCGGTAAAACTCTTCTCGCTCGTGCCGCCGCCAACCTTCTTCCCGCTCCCTCTCCCGAAGAAAAAATTGCCATCACAAAAATCTATTCCATCGCCCATAACTCTAGCGACGTAATTGACTTCCGCCCCTTTCGCTCTCCTCATCATACCGCCAGCTCCGTCTCTATCATCGGCGGCGGGGCTCACGCCGAGCCGGGGGAAATCTCCCTTGCTCATCTCGGCGTCCTCTTTCTCGACGAAATCCCCGAATTTCCCCGTAGTGTCCTTGAAGCTCTTCGCCAACCTCTTGAAGATAAAACTATCTCTATCTCCCGCGCCAATCTCAAAACAACTTACCCTGCCGATTTCATGCTAATCGCGACCATGAATCCTTGTCCTTGTGGTTATTATGGCGACCCCACCCACGAATGCACTTGTACTTCTAACCAAATCCTCGCCTATACTAAAAAACTTTCTGGCCCCCTCTTCGACCGAATCGATATGAATATCTCTGTCCAAAAAGTCGACAATTCCGACCTCTTAAAACCTCTAAAGAGCTCCACTGAAGAGCATACTGTTGTAAAAAATAAAATATCAGATGCAATCAAACGTCAACGCGCCCGCTATCATAAAGACGACATTTTTAATAGTTCCCTCTCGTCCCACCAAGTTTCGACCCTTCTAAAGCTCTCAAAATCTGCTGAACAATTTTTGTATAATGCCTCCAAAAAACTAGATCTATCCGCTCGCTCCTATTTTAAAGTCATCAAAGTTGCCCAAACTATCGCCGATCTTGATAACGCCGACGAAATTACCGAAGCTCATATCTCCGAATCTCTAAATTTTAGAAAGCGTTAAAAAATAACCTAATACCCCTAGAAAACCCTTGTATTTTTCTTACTTTTTTAGTATAATCCTTCCTAGGTTATTATAAAAGAAAGGATTTAAGCCATTAGTAACAGAAATTCACGTACCAAACTTAACGGAGAAATTCGTTATCCAGAAGTTCGCGTAATCGGTTCTAATGGTGAACAACTCGGCATAATGTCTAGCCGCGACGCTTTCTCTCTTGCAAAAGAAAAAGGCGTTGACCTAGTCGAAATCGCCGCGAACGCTAATCCTCCCGTTGTTAAAATAATCGATTGGGGAAAGTTCCAATACCAAAAGATGAAAGAAGAGGCGAAAAATCGCAAAAAAGCCCGCGAAAAACAATCCGAGCTTAAACAGATGAAAATTGGCCTCAAAATCAGCGATAATGACCTTAATATAAAACTCCGCAAAATTAACAGTTTTCTCGACGATGGAGATCGCGTAAAAATCATGGTCGTCTTTCGCGGCCGCGAAATGGCCCATAAAGAAATCGGCCAAGATCTCCTGAACAAAATTTTTACTCTCCTCGGAGATGGAATTGTCGTCGAAGGAAAGCCCCAATTTAACGGACGAAACTTATCAGTCGGAATACGAAAAAAGTAATTTCCTACTTTCTAGGTTCCCTGATCGTATTTTATTCTACTAACTTTAAACTAAAGGAAAGCCTATGCCTAAGTTAAAAACTCACAAAGGTACCGCTAAACGCATTAAAATTTCCGGCTCCGGAAAATTAATCCGCGAACGCGCCTTCGGGAATCACATCCTCGCGAAAAAGTCGAAAGCACGCAAGAGGAATATGAAAACCGCTGCCTCTATCAACGGTAAAATCAAGAAAAACGTAAAAACAGCATTAGGAGTTTAATCAGATGAGAGTAAAACGCGGCGTCTCTGCCCATGCTAAACACAAGAAAACCCTAGCTGCCGCTAAGGGTATGCAACATTACCGAACTCGTAGTTTCCGCCTCGCAAAGCAAGGAGTTATTAAATCCCTCCGTTACGCTTATCGCGATCGTAGAAATCGAAAACGCGACCTTCGCGCTCTTTGGATTACCCGAATCAATAACGCTTCCCGCGAACTCGGTCTCTCCTATTCCCAACTTATCGCTGGAATGAAGAAAAAAGAAATTACCGTCGATCGTAAAATTCTTTCCGAACTCGCCGTTAATAACCCTAAGGCGTTTGAAGCAATCGTCAACACGGTAAAGGAGAAAAAATAATATGGCAATCTGTGAAATTACCGGAAAAGGAAAAATGTACGGTCATAACGTTTCTTTCTCCCAGAGAAAAACTCGTAAGGTTTTCAAACCTAACGTCCACAAAAAGACCTTAATCATCAACGGCGAAAAAGTAAAAGTAAACGTTTCTACTTCCGCCCTCCGAACCCTCAAGAAAAAAGGTCTCATCAAATAACCATCAAAAACCATAAAAAATCCCCTAAAAGGGGATTTTTTATTTGAGCTTAAAATAAGCCGGATTTTGTAACATATATAATATATATGCCGATAATCATCTATCTAGACGTTAAATTACTCCAACGTTCGAGCGGTGAACGCGCATCCCCAAGCAGAGGTATCTAGCGCTCCTTGCAACAAGTAGGGTTTGCCTCCGGCAGATGTCGCCATCTACCGCTGTGAGCTCTTACCTCACTCTTTTCACTTTTACCCGAAAATAATTCCGAGAAACCTTGTTTCTGTGGTACTTTCCCTATCCTCGCGGACGGTCGCCGTTAGCGACTACTTTGCTTTATGTTGTCCGGACTTTCCTCTTAATATACTAAGCGATTATCTTTTAAGCTCCCGCTTAGTTTACCATATCTTTATCAAAATGTCTATCTATCGCCAATCCCGCTTCCTTATCGGCTTCTTGATTTAGTTCCCTCTTAACGTGCATAAACGCTACCGCCTCGAAATTATCTTTTAATAATTTTTGTATATCTTCATAAATCGGAACCAAATCTCTATTTTTTATCTTATAAATCCCGTTCATCTGATTCATCATCATCAAATTATCTCCAACAAACTTCACCGACTTTAATCCTAACTCAATCGCCCGCTCAATCCCCTTCTTTAAAGCGTAATACTCTGCGATTCTACTCGACGCAAACCCAATAAATTCCCCTCCCCGCTCTAGAACCTGACCGTTTTCCGAAACAATATAATACCCAATCCCCGCCGGACCAGGATTCCCTCGACTCGCCCCGTCAATATAAACCGTCGCGCCGTTCGCCGTCTCGCGATATTCTCTCGCTTCCCCCTCTTTCTCTCCCTCGAACCCTAGAACCGCCGAACTCGCCTCATTCAACCTTATCTTAGTCAGCTCATCTTTACTCGTATATTTATACGCCGAATATCTTTCAGTCGGTTGAATCTTCCCCCCATCTTTCAGCTTAAGGTTATATACAATATACAAATTCGCCAGCTGGCTCGACCCCTCTAATGCCAAAAACGTCACTACATCCCTTAACTTAATATCCGCGACCTCAACTCCAAGATAATCATAAATCGTTCGCACCATCGCTTCCTCTGGCTGTTCCCCAAATTTAATCTTACCTGTCGGAAGCTCCCAAAAAACCGGCTGATCCGTCCGGCTACTTCTTTTCTTCATCAAAAGAACTTCCCCCTCTTTTCTAATGATTGCAACTGTTCTAATTCTCTGTTTCATAGCCCACCGAAATAAAAATTCCTTAAAACCCCGACGACTCTATTTTCCCCGTAATATCTACAAGGTGGGTAAAATCTTATGCGCGACTTCCACGGAAATCTGCCACGAAATCCCTAAAACATGATTATAGAGGAAAATCATGCCGCCGCCGAGGCTACTCTTATTATATCAGACTACGCCCCAACAATCCAGTAAAAGAAACTTAAAACTCCGTTCATCGCTCCACTCATCACCCCATAAAAAACTCCTCCGAAAAAGAGTATTAATATATACACTAAAAATATCCCTGCCGGCCCCTCTAATTTTTCCATCAAACTCCTTACTCCATCCGGTGCAAGCGCATATAGAACTCTCGATCCATCTAATGGCGGAATCGGAAAAAGATTAAAAATCATAAAACCTAAATTAACGAATAGCCCCTCATACAAAACCAACCCTAAGATACTATCTGAATTAATTTCTGTAAAATACATGAGTAAAAAACAGCCTAACGCGAGTAAAAAATTTACCAACGGCCCCGCAATCGCTACCGCCGCCATCCCCCAAACTCCCCCCCTTAGATTCCTCGAATCTACTGGAACTGGCTTCGCCCCTCCGAACACCGGCGCGCCCATCATATACAACATCAACGGTAAAATTATCGACATAAACGGGTCGAGATGTTTTAAGGGGTTAAGCGTTAATCTTCCGTCATCTTTCGCCGTTGTATCCCCCAAAAAATACGCCACCCCTCCATGTACTAATTCATGCAACATCATTGAAACTAAAATTACTCCGAAAACAACTAAAATTCCCACTAAATTCATCATTTTTATTCCCTTCCCTAAAATTTTAGTTCAACAATCTTAATTCTAGTTTAAAACAACTACCTCAAGCGAAACCGGCAACGCGTCTCGATTTTTAACTTTTAGTTTCTTTTCTGTCCTCGCCGTCAACTTAAGCTCCGAAACCATTCCGTCCACATTCCCCATCGAAACTACCAACTTCGGCTCAATCTCCCTCACCGCCCTAACCGAAGAAGTGCACAAAATGTCTGCTACCCCCAAATCATCTA
>CAZSYG010000036.1:0-6701 GCA_964610655.1 uncultured Candidatus Saccharibacteria bacterium | reverse complement strand
TTATAGAGGTTCTCGATTTGAATCGAGGGGCCCATGGTCGTCGTAATAAAGACGGATTTGACGTATTGACCCTTTAGAGATGCCGGTTTTTGAGCCTTTAGAGAGTCGAAGAAGACGTTGGCGTTCTCGAGGAGTTTTTCTGCTCCGAAAGAGGTTTTTCCGAGACCGATATGGACGATAGATTGTTTGTCGACGCGATATTCGACCTTTCCGGCCTTCGCCTCTTTAACGGCTTTTTCAATGTCGGTCGTAACGGTTCCGGCTTTCGGGTTTGGCATCAAGCCTTTAGGGCCGAGCATACGAGCGAATTTTCCGAGTTTCGGCATATAAGCAGGGGTAGAAATTAAGACATCGAAGGCGATTTCGCCCTTTTCGAGACGTTTCAAAAATTCGACATCTTCGGCAATATCAGCGCCGGCTTCTTTCGCCTTTTTCGCTTCGTCGAGCGGAGCAAAAACAGCGACGCGGACGGTTTTTCCGTTTCCGTTCGGGAGAACGACGGTCGTGCGGATGTTTTGGTCGGCTTGACGCGGGTCAACACCAAGGCGGACATGAGCCTCGACGGTCGAGTCGAATTTTACGGCTTTAGTCTTAATCGCGAGATCGAGCGCGTCTTTAAGATTATAAACTTTTCCCTTTTCAATCATCTCGAAAGCTTTGCGATAATTTTTCCCGCGGCGTTCGATTAGAGGGCGGACTTTCGGAGCTTCACCTTTCGGCTTTTCTTTAGCTTCGGCTTCTTCTTTCGCGCGCTCTTCTTTGCGGGCTTGGCGCTCTTCTTCGGCTTTAACTTCTTCAAGATATTTCTTAGATTTTTTTCCGGATTTCGCGAATTTTTCTTCTTTTACTTCGGTTTCCGGAGTTTTTTCAGCTTCAATCGTCTCAGGGGTTTCGACGACAGCTTCGTCTTTAAGTTCTTCGGCTTTTTTAGCCATAAATAAGGTTTCCTTTCTTGCGGTAGATGGCGAGTCGAACGATTTTAGTTTTAGCGACTCTCCCGACTTAGGTTTATATTAGAGAATATTTTAGCATAGACCTTTACTTTTTTCAAGAGATTTAGTATAATATTCTTCGTTACGCATTCTAATTAGAAAATAATCTTAAAGGAAAAATATGGCAGGAAAAAAAGTTATCGGAAATCTAAAACTCCGAGTCCCTGGCGGAAAAGCGACCGCGGGACCTCCAGTTGGCTCAACTTTGGGTCAATGGGGACTTAATATGATGGAATTTATTAACCCGTTTAACGAGGCGACGAAAGAGTTTATGGGGAAAAACGTCATCGTCCATATCCGAGTTTATGAAGATAGGACGTTCGATTGGACTTGTCTCGGTCAGCCGGTTGATGATTTAATCCGTGAGGCGATTAAACTCGAAAAAGGTTCGGGCAAGCCGAATACAGAGAAAGTCGGAAAGATCACTCGCGCTCAACTCGAAGAAATCGCGAAGAAAAAGATGGCTCAGATGAACGCAATCGACCTCGACGGCGCTGTTAAGGTTGTCGCTGGAACTGCGCGCTCGATGGGCGTTGAAGTCGTTGACTAAGAAAAAGTTATCGAGATAAAAAAGACCCCGTTCTAGCGATAGAGCGGGGTTTTAGGTTGGGGAGGAGTTAGATGGTGGCGTGGGTGCGGGCGCGGTTGGCATACTTGCGGTCGAGGTTGATGGTCGAGATGGTGTTGTCGACGAGGCTGTTGAAGAGATTGGTCTGGATGGCAAAGCCCGCGGCGGCGGACAGGCGACCAGAGGAAATTTCTCTGAGGACATCGACGACTTTCTGGTAGTAGCTGGATTCATAGGCCGAGAGATGGCTCGTGGCGTGCTGGCTCATTTTTTCGCCTCCTCAATAAAAAATAGGTACTTCCAAAACGGATTTACCTATTTTATTATAGATTTGACTTTATGTCAAGAGTAATATTAAATTTTCTTAACTTGGAGAGCGTCGAGCTCGACGGGAGTTTCGCGACCGAACATCGAGACCATGACTTTTAACTTTCCTTTAGAGGGGTCAATCTCGGAAACGGAGCCATCAAAGCCCTTGAACGGGCCGTCAGTAATCGAGACAACTTCGCCGATTTCGTAGTTGACAGAGTATTTCGGGTCTTCAACGCCCATGCGCTTTTTAATTTTCGCGATTTCTTTTTCGGAAACGGGGGTAGGCTGGGTTCCAGTTCCGACGAAGCCGGTGACGCCCGGAGTGTTGCGGATGATATACCAAGTTTCATCAGAGAGTTTCATCTCGACGAGGACGTAACCTTGAAAAATTTTTTTATCGACGACTTTTCGCTTGCCGTTTTTGATTTCAATCTGTTTTTCTTTCGGGACAATCGCGTCGAAGATTTTATCAGCGAGTTCGATTGAGTTGATGCGCTGGCGGATTGAGTCCGCGACTTTGTCTTCGTAGCCGCCGTAAGTGTTGATTGCGTACCACGCACGAGTATCGTCATATCTGTTTACTGCCATTTTTCTCTCCTTATCCTAATAGTTTAGTAAAGATTAAATCGAATAAAACATCGAGAAGAAGCAAGAATCCACCGAAGATGAACGTATAGACGAAAACGGCGAGCACCATTTTCCATGTTGCTTTACGGTTCGGCCAGCGAACTTGGCGAAGTTCAAGCCAAGAATTTTTAAGATAACGACCGAGAGCGACAAACGGACGAAAAAGAATAAAAGGTTTTTTAGAGGTTTTAGGTTCTTTTTTCGGCGCTTTTTTTACTTCGACCGGTTTCGATTCTTTAACGGTCGGTTCGGATTTTTCTTTAGGTTTATTGGGGTCGGACGCCTTGATTCTTGTGATTTTTGCCATATCTTCTTCCCTTTTACTTATAAAAAATAGTCTGTTACCAGACTGTCAAGAGTATTATAACGCGAGCGAGGGGTTTTGTAAAGGCTTTAGTTTGTTTTATATTTAATCAGTTTAGCATGGACAACGACTTTTTCGGCATCGTTATAACAGGTCGAGAGGGTCAAAATCTTATCGGTTCCGGAAACGGAAGTTTTAAAATCGAAACTAGAGCGATTTTTAAGCATTTCGGCGAAAGTTTTAAAGTTTTCCTCGGTCTTAAAAGAGGTTTTTAGATAATCGGAAGTCGTCGGGATGACATAGACAGAGAAAATTTGGTAGATGTTAGAGCTTGAATCGGTAACGATATGAATTAGATAATTTTCGGGATTGTTCAGCCAAGAGCTCGAAAGAAGATTTTTTAGCGAGCCGAACATGGTCTGGTCGGTTCGACCATGAGCGTAGATGATTGAGTTTTGGTCGGAAAAATCTTTAGCGTTTCGATAGTCGAGAAAAACCCAACCGGCGGAATTTTTAGTTCGGGAAAAGGAGTTAGAAAGGTAGAATTTATTGTTTTGGGCCTGAACAAAGGGGTAGTTGATGTTCGTTCCCTCGACGCGCAGCCAGCCGACGGTATCGGGATTTTCTTGTTTTAAGCTAGTTAAATCGACCGAGAGGAGCGGGGTTTTTAGGTATTTCCAATAGACATTTTCCGGTTCGGGGGCCTCTTCGGGAGCGACGACGAGAGTCGAATCGTCGTCTTCGGTTTCTTCGACTGGGGTAGATTCTTGGATTTTGGTAATTTCGGAGTTGGTTTTATCGGAGTCGAGTTTCCAAACGACGAGTTTAATGCTAGAAAAAAATAAAAGTCCAGAAAAAAGCGCAAGCAAAAGAAGCGAGAGGAACTTTTTTCTAGGGGTTTTTAGAGGTTTTTTAGACATAGAATATCTTTTCGTTATACCACGTTTACTCTAAAAAGTCAAGAGAAGCGGAAGCTGACCTTAATTTTCGGGTTTAAAGAGAAGATCAAGATAGTCTTTTAACATTCTGGAGCCGGAGGCAACAGGGAGGAAGTTAGAAAGCTGTTTTCGCTCGATAAATTCGAGGTCGAAATCATTTTCCCACGCGGAGGCGGCTTCTTCCATGCGCTGGTAGAGGATGTTGATTTCGTCGGACTCGGACTCGCCGAAGACGTTGAGATAGGCATCTTTCGGGCCGTCAGCAACGCCGCCATCATGAGTCGAAATCAAGAGACAGAGATTCGCGATGTCTTTCATCCAACTTGTTCCGCAAGCCTCAAGACCGACAATCGGAACGTTGATTGAGATGTTCGAGCCGACAGAGAGGGCGCGGGCGAGCGATTCGTCGTAATCGGGGTAATAAAAGACGCGATTTTTAAGGACGGGGTCGGTTTCAACTAACTTCAAGAGGGAGTTAAGGCGGGACATCATTCGGTTGTCGCCAGAATGGACGCGACCGGCGAGGATATAATAGGCGTTATGATTTTCTAGAATTCGCTTCAGTTTCTCGGGGTTAGAAAAGGGGAGCCAAGGGCGCTTATAATCGACAAAGCGGCGCTTAAAATCAAAAACGAGGTCGGAGTCGGAGAATTGATGGATTTCGCCGTTAGAGTCGGGGCGGTTCGCGAGGATGGAGTTCATGAATTCGCGACCTTTAGACTTCAGGGCGCGAATCGCGGCGGATTCGAGTTTTTCGACGTTCTCGGAGAAAGTTTCGGTCGGAAGGTAGAATTTATCGAGGATTTTAAAGGTTTTATAGGTTTCGAGAATATCGGGGAGAACCCAATATGGAAGATCGATTCCGTTCGTCACGGCTTTGAACTTTACCTTTTCGCCGGCGAGGTCTTTATAGTCGGCAACGCGAGCGTGGAGCTTCGAGACGCCCGAACGAAGCTCGGCGATTTCGATTGTTACAGAAGAAAGACGAATGCGGCCGTTCTCGAATTTATCTTTGAGCCATTTTCTTACGGCACGAGATTTTAAGTTCGGGAAGACGAAACGCTCGAACTGGTCAAAAGAGAAGCTAGCTTCGGCGGCTTGGACGAGGGTGTGGTTTGTATAGAGAGTGTGCTTTCGGGTATAGACAACGGCTTCATAAAAATCCATTCCGTTATTCGCAAGTTCGTCGAGACGGGCGAGAGCGGCGAAGAACGTCGCGACTTCGTTGAGCTGGATGATGGCGGGCTTTAAGCCGACTAATTTTAAGGCTTGGTAACCGCCGAAACCGAGAGCGACTTCTTGGTATAGGCGATGATCTCCGCAGGAATCGCCGGAGTAAAGTTCGCCAAAGTTCGGTTCGGTTATACAGAGGAGGCGGGTCGAGTTAAAATCTTTTTCGATGACTTTAAGCTCGACGAGGGTGTTGTTGCATTTTATGTTTACGGTATCAATAAATTCAAAACCAAAATCTTCGTAGTTGACTGGGCAGGAAACGTCTTTCGAGACGCCGTTCTCGAAGATTTGGTGTTGTTCGGAGGGGTAAAACGGGGTAATTAACGTTAGAGGGACATTCATCGCCTCGGCGACGCGACGCGTATCAGCGGCTAAGATTCCGAGACCGCCGCCGCCGCGAATCCCGTTTTTCTGGTCATAAAGTTCGATTGTCCAATATGTATAAGGACGGTCTTCGGAGAGGGACTTCGTTAGATTTTCGCGCTTAATCGCGGAATAAAAATCGTCAACATCTTCGATATTTTCTAGAACACGTCTTCTTCCTAAAAGCATATATATTTATATTAACATAAGCAGTTTTATTTTTAAAGACTAAAAAATATGCCCGAAGTTCAGGCATATTTTAGGAAAACACAACCAATTATTGTTACCATGGGTCAGGACGTCACTTTTGATGGCTTTTATGCTATTTTTTTTGCCGTGTAGATTTTTGAGTTGAAAAATTTGCCGTGTAGTTATGAATTTGTGTTTTGTTGATTGGTTTTTTCTATTGAACATTCCTCTTTCTTAAGACGTCGTGATATTTTTCTCGTGTAGATTTACACGGAAAAATTAAGCTCTATATTATCCCCTTATGATTCCCCTCAATCTTATACATTCTTCTTTCTCCACGGTTCTTAACGACTTGTTTAGTCAGGTAGTCTTTAATGTAAGTTTTGCCGATAATGACATCCCCGCGGTATTTTTCATTGTTAAGTATATCAACAATTACTGATGGACTCCAAGAAGTTTTGCCCTTGGGAGACTTAATGCCTTCTGCTTTAAGAATCTGAGCAATCTTAGTCGAGCCTTTACCTTGTCTGTTTAACTCATAGATTTTTCTCACGACTTTAGCTTCTGGTTCATAGACTACTAGCTTTCCAGTTTTCTCGTCTTTTCTATAACCATAGCAAGGACGGTTGTAACGGCCAGATTTTCCTGATTCTGCCGCTCTTTCCATCCCCCATTTTATATTTTCGCTCCGTTGGCGGCTTTCGTCCTGGAAAAGAGAGAAGAAAACAGAAAAGTACATCTCTGCCTTTGGATCAAAGATCGAGATTGGGTAACAGTCGAACTTTATATCTATCCCCAAACCCTTTAGCTCCCTCAAAATAGATAACCCATCTATTGTATTTCTACTGAACCGATTCGGGCTCTTACATAAAATCAAATCAATTCTGCCTTTCCGGCAATCGTCTAACATTGATAGAAACTCTGGACGTTTATTAGTTCTTAGTCCTGAAGCTTCGTCAGCATAAATTCCTACATAATTCCAGTTGGGATTTTGCTTGATATATTTCTTATAGTATTCTTTCTGAGCTATGAGAGAACCATATTGTTCATCTTTCTTAGAAGAAACCCTAGCATAAGCAACAACATTGAGCTTCTTACGTCTTTGTTGCTCTTGCCGATCAATCAGCTCAACATCCGGTTGGAGTTCTTTGATATACATAGATGGAGGAAATATA
>CAZSYG010000035.1:0-6799 GCA_964610655.1 uncultured Candidatus Saccharibacteria bacterium | reverse complement strand
GATTTCGGTAACGAATCAAAAGGGAGGTGTTGGGAAGACGACGACGGCGGTTAACCTCGCGTATTATCTTGCGAAAGATCGGTTTCGGACGTTGATTGTGGACTTTGACCCGCAAGGGAACGCGAGTTCGGGGCTTTCGGTTGATAAGGAAAATTTAAGAGCGTCGATGGTTGAGGTGATGAGTGGGAGAGTGGGGATGGAAGCGGTAATTTTAGCGACGAAACATAAAAATCTAGATATCGCGCCGACGGTTCCGGAGTTAGCGAACGCGGAAGTTGAGCTGGTTAAAGTCAAAAATCGCTTTAGGCTACTTAGGGAAGCGATTAAGAGAGTCGAGGGGGATTATGATTACGTCATTATCGACTCGCCGCCGAGTTTATCGCTTCTGACGGTGAACGGGATGATTGCGTCGGACTATCTTTTACTACCGGTTCAGACAGAGTTTTATGCGTTGGAGGGGGTCGCGCAACTTTTAGAGTCGATGAAGTTAGTGAAAAAAGCGATGAACCCGAATTTACAGCTTTTAGGGGTGCTCGCGACGATGTATGATAAACGGACGTCGCTTTCGGCGGAAGTTCTAAACGAGATTAAGAAGTATTTTAAAGATAAAACTTTCCAGACAACGATTCCGCGCAACGTAAGAGTTGCGGAGGCGCCGAGCCATGGCGTTCCGGTCGGGGAATATGATAAATTTTCGCGAGGAGCGAAAGCCTATAAGGAATTAGCGAAAGAAGTAGAAAGGAGGACGGGGAAAAGATGAGTTTAGGACGAGGACTAGGGAGAGGGTTCGAGAGTTTAATTCCGACGGAGTTAATCGACGAGGAATTTGACCCAACAGCGAAAGAAGACAAGAAAGAATCGAGGCTAGTCGAGATTCCGCTAGAGAAGATTATTCGGGACGAGGAACAGCCGCGAAAGAATTTTTCTGAGAATAGTTTAGAGGAGTTGGCGGAGTCGATTCGGGCGAACGGGGTTTTACAGCCGATTGTGGTGACGCGAGAAGAAGAGAATTATAAGATTGTCGCGGGAGAGAGAAGATGGCGAGCGGCGAAGCTAGCGGGACTTTCGGAAATTCCGGCGATTATTCGGACGCTCGACGCGCAGAACCGGTTAGAGCTTTCGATTATCGAGAATGCTCAGAGGGAAGATTTAAACGCGATTGAGCTAGCGACGGCGTATATGAAGCTAAAGAGTC
The DNA here is from genome assembly GCA_964610655.1 of uncultured Candidatus Saccharibacteria bacterium. Taxonomy (GTDB): domain Bacteria; phylum Patescibacteriota; class Saccharimonadia; order Saccharimonadales; family Saccharimonadaceae; genus Nanosyncoccus. The sequence continues at coordinate 5,604 of CAZSYG010000035.1, read as the reverse complement.
AGTTTAACCTTTCGGCGAGAGAAATCGGGAAGAGAGTAGGGAAAAGCGAGCAAGCGGTCGAGAATACGATTAGGCTATTAAAATTACCGGAGTTCGCGAAGAAGAAGATGAGAGAGGAAAATCTTTCGGAGGGGGTGATGAGGCCGCTAATCGGGAAAGACGAGGCGGAAGTCCGGAAGGTTTTGCCGAAAATCATCGAGGAAGGATGGAGCGCGAGGAAAGTCGAGGAGTATTTTTCCGAAAAGAAGAAGAAAAAGCCGAGTTCGGAGAACGCGATAAGGTTATATGAATATGAGAAACAAATCGCGAAGTTGACTGAAAAATATCAGTTAAAGAAAGTGATGATAAATAATAAAAGTATTACGCTGACCTGTAAGACGAAAGCGGAGCTGGACGCGCTAGTTAAGACTTTAGTTTAGTGGTTAGTTCGCCGTAGGGGCTTTCGATAAAATTCGTTTCTTCGAGGCTTTTAAAGGTTGAGATGACTTCTTCGCGGGTTCTTTCGACGGAATCTTTATCGCGGATTTCGGTTTCGATTTTGGAGAAGAAGCCGTTGATTCCGTCGACTTTGTCGAGGTACAAAATCGTTCCTTCTGCCATCTTGATTTCTTGGCGACGGCGGGAAACTTCGGAGAGGAGGGTAAAGCCGAGCTGTTGGATGATTCCGACGCCCTCGATATAGTCGCGAATCGGGGTCGAATAGACGACGTCTAGGCCGGAATCTTCGATATGGCGCTTTAAGATTAGTTCGTATTTCGGGGGGCGGTCAACGGCTTTCATCTCCGTTCGCATAATCATCCGCGGGAAATTTCCGTTTTTCTTATAGCCGCGCGGGACATAGACGCGATCGTGGAGCCAATAGACCGGCGAAAAATCAAATTCAATGTCGGACAGCTTTCGCTCGAAGCTGTCGCGACTTTTTCCGAGATGGACTTTAACGATGATTTTTTTCATTCTATTTTCGCTCCCTCGCGCGCTTTATTCGCCCATTCGTCCGCTAATTCGTTCATCTCGGTTCCGACATGGCCGCGCGTCCACATTAAATCAATCGGGTATTTGTTGTAGAGTTCGTAGGCTTCTTGGACGAGGTCGAGATTTTTGATTTCGCCGCGTTTTTTCTTCCAGCCGCGATTTTCCCAACTTCTCGCCCAGTTTTCGAGAACGTTAATCCAAAACTGGGAGTCGGTATGGATTTCCGCGCCATTCTTTCCGGCGTATTTCATCGCTTCGATGATGGCGGTCCCCTCCATCCGAATATTCGAGGAATTTTCTTCGCGACCCAAGCGGACGGGCTTTCCGTTTTCGATTACTGCGTAGCCGCCTAACCCCGGATTCGGTTCCGCGCTACCGTCTGTCCATAGAATTTTTTTCATATTTTTCCTAACTTTAGTATAATTATATCATAATGACTGAAAAAGGAAAAACTTCAGACCGCTTAGAGAAAGCCGAGAGAATCGCTCGCGGGGCGCATAAGACGCAACTAAGGAAGTCGGGCGAGCCATATATCAATCATCCGTTGGCGGTAGAAAAAATCCTTGAAGAATGGGGGATGGACGAAGATACTTTAATCGCGGGAGTTTTGCACGATACGGTCGAAGATACGGATTTGACGCTAGAGGACATAAAGCGTGAATTTGGTGAGACGGTCGCGTTTTTGGTTGATGGAGTGACGAAGCTCGGCGACGTAAGGAAGAATATGAAAGACCTTGATACATATCTTCCGGAGACGAAAGATAACTTTTTGCGACTGATGGTCGCGCTTGGCTCGGACATTCGGGTTTTAATCATTAAACTAGCCGACCGGCTACATAATATGCGGACGCTTTCCGCGTTGCCACCAGACAAACAGGTTAAAATTTCGAAAGAAACGTTGGAGGTTTTTGCGCCGCTCGCGGATAGGTTGAATATGGGGAAGCTAAGGGTTGAGCTAGCCGACCGCGCATTTAAATATGTTGACCCGCGGCGGTTTGAGTATCTTGAGACGTTGATTAAGAAATATAATAAATCCGCCGAGAAAACGCTTTCCGAGATTAAAAAAGAGGTTTCGGCGGCGTTAAAAAAGGAAAAGTTGGACTTTGAGATTTCTGGGCGCGTGAAGTCGGTTTATTCGCTTCACAAAAAACTAGCTAAATATAATCAGAACATGGGGGAGATTTATGATTTGACGGCGCTCCGGATTATCGTTCCTGATATTGTTTCTTGTTATCTTGCGCTCGGTTTAATTCATTCGCTTTATACGCCGATGAATGGGCGGATTAAGGATTATATTTCTGTTCCGAAACAAAATGGTTATCAGTCACTTCATACGACCGTGATTACGCCGGCGAAAAAGATTATTGAGTTCCAGATTCGGACGAGGGAGATGCATGAATACGCCGAGCGGGGGCTAGCGGCGAGTTTCTATTATAACGAACAAAAGCTAACGGAGAATTATAAACAGGGAAAAATCCAGCATCTTCCAACTTCGCTACTTTGGATTACGGAGCTTCAGGACGCGGCGGTGAAATTGCGCGACGGGAAGAAGGTAGATTTAAAAAAACTTAGACTTAATCTTTTCGCGGATAAGATTTTCGTCTATACGCCGAAAGGAGATATTATTGATTTGCCGAAAGGTTCGCTCCCGCTAGATTTCGCGTTTCGGCTACATAGTGAGATTGGCGGTCATGTGGTCGGGGTTAAGATTAACGGGAAGATGTCGAATTTGAACCGGAAACTTGAACAGGGGGATGTTGTCGAGATTTTAACCTCGAAAAATCAGACGCCGAAAGCTTCTTGGTTTGATAAGATAATTACGTCTCACGCTCGCCAAAAACTTAATCAGATGCTTAGAAAAGAAAAGTAAACATAAAAATCTTGACATTAAAATTCCGCCTATGTATAATTAAATATGAACCATAGGAGAATTTTATGAAGTTAAATAAAAATAGGGGGTTGTTGGGGGGATTAAGAGATAAAATCACAGTTAGCCGAGCATTGAAGACTTCTTGCTTGGCTTTTGCTGTTTTCTTATTAGCGTTTGTTTTTGTTCCGTATATCGTCAGCGACGCAAACGCGGAATCGGCGCAAGTTTCCTTGAAATGGAGGAAAGTCGTGCTTGAGCTCGATACCGGCTCGAACAGCGGAAATGTTAACTATGGGCTAGTGTCGCCGACAGCGCCGTCAGCGAGCAATTACGGGACGTTAGCGGTACAGAAAAAGACGCTAACCGTTAATACTTCGGGGAAGTATTTTAACGTTTATCTCTCTATGGATTCTAAGGCAGGCGGGGATGGGACGAAGAAATCTCTCTGCTATGGTTTTGATGCGAGTCAGGAGTTCCCTTGTAACGGTCAGACCCCAGGGATTAATCCGGTGACGGAAGATAATGGAAATCCGGCGGCGCTGCAGACGAACGGATGGGGCTACGCGATTCCAGGGGCGACTGGGTTTAGTGCGGTGGGGAATTATGATACGACGACGGGGATTTCTAGCGAATCGACGGGAAATACGAGTGCGTATGGCGGCGCGAAAGCGAACGTTCCGGTAGCGAATCTTTATACCGCGAAGTGGGCGGAAGTTCCGGTTTATAGCGACGGCGATACGATTTGGGAAGCGAGCACGAATAATGATTATGGATTCGGGAATTATACGATTGATGGAGTAAGTTATTCAACGCCGACAACTGATAGCAACAACACATTGGATGTTTATTACGGAGTAATGGTCAATACGAATACAGTCGCGGGGACGTATGGGAATAAAATTCTTTATACTGCCGTTGCGAGCGCGAGTAGCTTGAACTCTCCGAGCAAGAATTTACTGTCGGGAAGAAGTTATGGTGGGCCGACAGATAGAACTAGGTTGTATATGGACATTGATGGAGATATTGCGGAGAGCGACATTAAACATGTTTATTTAGTTAAACATAGCGACGCGGCGACGGTAGATACAAACAATAGCGGGAGTATCGACACGGAAGCAGAAGCGACGAGTTTAGCGAGTTATTATGTTGAGGATGTTAATAACGAAACAGCGGAATGTAGCGTAGTTAGCGGAAGCATTGATGAGGCGAGCGGAGAGACGGGGACGTATGGATTTTCGTTTGAATGTGAGATGCCGGATTTGGGGAGTACGGCCGAGGGAGTAGGGTATGATTTCGTGGTTGAGGTTAGCAACGCGAGAGAGTTGGATTTGAAGTATGTTAGCTATGATAGAGATATGAGCGGGAAGTTTACGTATGCGGGGCTTCAGACGAGAGTCGGGGGGAATACTGCTGGTAATCAGCATTACGTAAAGACGATGCAAGAGATGAGCGCAGGGGTTTGCAAGATGACGAATCAATGGAGTTCTGATTTAGCATATATTGGTGGGCAGACACATAATTTGACACAAAGTGTTAGGCAAACGTATTATAACGATCATAGTAATAGTACGTTGGGCGAGTCGACAGCAGGTAATTACGGAACACCTACGTTGAAGAACGCGTATGGCGGGGAGAAGTGGACAGACGTGGACGGGGGAAGCTACGCGTTGACAGATACGAGGGACGGGAAGTCATATCTAGTTAGAAAGCTGGCGGACGGGAACTGTTGGATGGTTCAAAACCTTGACTTGGAGTTGTACGCGGATGTTCAGTTAGATAGCACGAACACGGATTTAGGGTATGATTCGACGACGAAGAGCTATCCGGAGACGGCGAAGACTTGGACACCGATTTCTGGGGTTGGGAATGATGCGACGGGAGATAGTATCGACAATACGGATTGGAAGAGCCAGAAAGGGTTTGAGACGGTTACGTTGATTGGGTATGTCGGCGATACGCCGACGACGATTGCGACCTGTACCGGCGGGACGGAAGAAGGGCCATGCTTCGTTAAGAGGACGGCGACGGGTGAATATACTTTGAAGAAGTTAAACGCGGAGTCGTTGACAAAAGCAGAGACGACGACTGGGATTACGATTAGTAGTGATAGTGGAATATGTAAGGAAACTAAATATACTGGTGGATGTAAAGTAGAGACTAATTATACGAACGGAACAAATTATGTAATTACGCAATATGACGGGATGGCTGAATATACGGCGAGTACGGTTGGCGGGAAGACGACGGAAACGAATACCGGCGATTGGCGATGGGATCAGACGGGGTCGGATGGCGCGCACGTTTATGATCAAGGGCCGGTAATGTATAGAAATACGTTTGCGGATGATCATAATACGTATGGAAGTTATGCGTTAGGCGATAATGCCAGTAAGGTAGACTATTCGACGTATTTGAATTGTGGGGGAAGTAACTCGAGTTTGAGCGGGAAGAGTGTTTTACAAGGTGATGGGGTGACGGTTGACGCGTTGTCGTTTGGAAACACTTATACGATTGGAACGACGACGGGGAGCTTGAAGAACACGGGGGGAGATACGAAAGAGTATGTAACTTGCAAGAAAGCGACGGCGGATGATGATGGTAGGACGGCAGCGGCGGATAGCGGTTTTGCGGGGAACTGGTATAACTGGTATGCGGCGACGGCAGGGACGGGGGATTATGAGAAGACTGGCGTTGAGGCGACGGATTCGATCTGTCCCACCAACTGGCATCTCCCCTCCGACTCTCCTACTTCCGACCATAGC
>CAZSYG010000034.1:0-7922 GCA_964610655.1 uncultured Candidatus Saccharibacteria bacterium | reverse complement strand
GTAGCATAGTCATTTCTCCTCTGCGTGTCCCTCTGGCTTCTCTGCATATTCGGCAACTCCGATTATTTTGACGAACCATCAACTTTTATGGTAAAATATAAACTATAAGGAGAAAGCGCAACATGCCAGAGTTATCGAGATTTTATAGTATCATCATCAAAATGATTTTCGAGGATAATGTCCAACATTCCAAACCACACATCCACGTTTACTATAATGAATTTGAAGCCTCTATCGGTATTGACGGCGAAATTCTTGCAGGAAACTTGCCTCCGAAACAGCTAAAACTCGTTGAGGCATGGATTACTATTCACGAAGACGAACTCTATAAGGCTTGGAATAATGCCGTTATGAAAAAACCAATCGAAAAAATTAAGCCGCTGGAATAATTATATGATTAAGTTTAATAATGGAATCGCGACCGAAAACGGAAAACCGATTATTCTAAAAATAGCAAATATAAAACCCCTCGCTAACTATATTTTGCGTGCGGAATTTCCGGACGGAACAGTTAAAATGTATGATTTTTCTAAGCTCCTAGAGTATGAAGTTTTTAAACCTCTTCGAGACGAAAAGAAATTTAAGAAAGTCATTCTCGATCACGGAATACCGACGTGGAAAGAAATTGACGCAGATATTTCTCCGGAAACGATTTACCTTAACGGTGTATAATACGCTAAAACCATAAAGACGCTCCCTAGGAAGCGTCTTTATTTAAATCTTCAGAATTTAGGCATTAGATGCCGAACAATACGTTCCGTCGGTATTAGCGCCATCTTCAATATAACCGTAAACAACGAAATTGCGTTTGCCTTGTTTGAATTTAGGAGTTCCGTTAGTGCACGTAGCGCCGATAATAACATAAACTTGGTTAGCATTTCTTCCCAGATCGCCCACGCTGCATTCTTTATCCGTTGTTTGATTGGTGGAAAGAGTGCAGTCGACTACGGTAGTTTCGGTGTAAGGCTCATCGTCTGGGTCTTTTCCGTTAGCGTTTAGCCAAGTCGCTTTAATTTTGGACGGCATATTGCCGTTATTATTCCCAACATAGCTCGTTACCATTGTCGAAAGCGAAGAATAGTCGTTTCGGCGAGCGGTATTTCTCTGTGCGGACTGCATATTCGGCAGTATCTCACCGAATTTTCTCCAACGCCTTTAAAACAAATTTCCTGTCTTCCTCGAACATATGACTATATCTTTTTAAAATCGTTTTCTGGGTATCGCCCGAAACGCTCGAAACGACCGGTAACGGAACTCCCCCGCGAATTAAATTCGAGATATAAGTATGCCGAAACGAATGACAATGAAACTCTGGAATTTTCTTCGCCCTAGCGACGCGCTTTAGCGCCTCGTTCGCCGCCGTCGGCGAAAACCGAAAAATCCGTTTGCTCCGATTCTTGCTCCCCCGAAAAATCTTAGAAACTTCCATAAACATCTCCCTAACTTCTTTCGTAATCGGAATCGTGCGGTTCTTTTTATTTTTCGGCTCTTTAATTAAGTTAAATTCATAAAGCAGTGCCTTATCTATTCTTACTCTTCCGCCCGTTCTCGAAAAGCTAAAATCATCAACTTCTAGTGCTAGCGCTTCCCCTATTCGAATCCCCGTATAATATAATAAAGTAAAGAAAAATTCATATAAAATCTCTCCCCGCTCCCTAAAATACTCTCTAATTTTCAAGAACTCTCGCGCGGAAATTAACCGATAATTCTCCTTTGAACCTAACGAAATGTTTCCTGAGTTTAAAAAAGGATTCCGCTTGATTATTCCTCGCTTTAGCCCTAAATTAACTAATTTTCTTAAAGTCGCGTTTAAATCATAAATCGTCTCGATTGAATAATTTAAAGTCCTTAGCTTAACTAAAAAAAGTTCATATTTTTCGCTGTTGAATTTCTTAACTTTAGTCTCTAGCGGGAAAAATCCCCCAATCATTTTTAAATTCGCCTCGGTCGAAGCTATAGTTTTTGGCGAAAATCCCCTCGCAGCGGCGTAAACTTTATAAAGTTTTAAAAGGTCATAAAAATCATAGCTTAACTTAAACTTCTTCATCTTCTCTCCTTTGATAAATATTTTTCTTTATGTTATAATATTTTTATGCCTAAACTAAAGTTTACGATTATTACTCTCTTTCGCGAAGCGGTCGAGCCCTATCTCAACTCTTCGATGATGTGGAAAGCGAAAGAGAAGGGAATTGTTGAATTTAATTTTGTTAATCTTCGCGATTTCGGTCTCGGGCCTCATAAATCCGTCGACGATACGCCTTATGGCGGTGGCGACGGGATGCTTCTAAGATGCGAACCAGTTTTTAGCGCCATCGAATCCGTTAAAAAAACCGACCCCAGCGCAAAAGTTTTCCTCCCGACCCCTGTCGGTGAAATCTGGAACCAAAATCTCGCGCGAGATTTTTCTGAAGTAGAAAATACTCATTACATTATTCTTTGTCCTCATTACGAGGGCTACGACGAGCGAATCTTGAGTCTCGTCGATTATAAAATCTCTCTCGGAAAATATATCTTAACCGGCGGCGAGCTTCCGGCTCTGATTATTATCGACTCAATCACGCGTCTTCTTCCGGGCGTTCTCGGCGGCGAAACTTCCGCCGAAATCGAAAGTTTTTCTGACGGCGATAATCTCGAATATCCCCAATACACCAAGCCCGCCGACTTCCGCGGCATGAAAGTTCCCGAAATTCTTCTTTCCGGCAATCACGGCGAAATCGCGAAGTGGCGTAAAGAGAACTCAAAAAGAGCGGAATAATGGATTTATTCGAGCCGGTCGATAAAATCAAGGGAATTGGCCCAAAGTCTCGCGAGCTTCTCGAAAAGGCAGGAATAAAAACCGTCCGCGACCTTCTTTATTTTCTCCCCCGAACTTACGAAAATTATACCCGAACGACGAAACTTTCCGAAATCCGTCCAGGGCGCGTCGTTATTAAGGGAAAAATTAGCGATTTAAGAATCATGCGGACTTCTCGCCGAAACTTAACGATAACCGAGGGCGCTATTCGCGACGATTCTGACGCCATCCGCGTTGTTTGGTTCAATCAGCCTTACCGCGCTAAACAATTCGACAAGAACAAAGAGTATTATTTTATTGGCAGTTATGATTTTAATCGCGGTCGCTACCAACTCACCTCTCCCCAAGCTCGCCTTGCCGAAGAAGTTGATTCGAAAAATACTGGCGGTTTTACGCCAATTTACTCCATGCGCGGCTCGTTTAAATCCGCGAATTTCAAGAAAATCTTTGATAACCTCCGCGACCAGTTCGCTTTCATCCCCGACATGCTCCCGATTACAAAAACCTCGCCCGCTTTTCTAAAATCCGGTGCTCGTTCTGATGCTCTTTTTAATGTTCATTACGCCGAAGACCCGAAAGATGTCGAGAAGGGTCGCGAATATCTTGCCTATGAGGAACTTTTCGAGTTAATTCTCGCCGCAAATTTAAATAAACAAGAAAACCAAAAGCTAAAAGGAATCCCGCTAAAATTTAATCCCGAAAAAATCCAATCTCTCGTTAAAAAACTCCCCTTTTCTTTGACGAATGCCCAAAGAAAAGCAATTTTCCAGATTCTCAAAGATATGGAAAAAGAAACCCCAATGAACCGCCTGCTTCAGGGCGACGTTGGCTCTGGGAAAACTGTTGTCGCGGCGATTGCTGCTTTCGAGGCGGCTTTGAACGGGGCTCAGACCGCCCTTCTCGCGCCAACCGCGATTCTCGCCACCCAACACGCCGAGTCGCTCAACGCCCTCCTCGCTCCGTTCGGAATTTCCGTCGGGCTTCTGACTGGCGCAACCAAGAAGAAAAATCTCCTTAAAGCCCAGATTAAATCCGGCAACGTCGATTTAATCGTCGGAACTCATGCCCTCCTAACCGACGATACCGAGTTCAAAAATCTTGCTCTCTGTATTATCGACGAGCAACACCGTTTCGGCGTCAATCAGCGCCAAAAACTGCTCGAAAAAACCGTCAAAAAAACTTCGCTTTCCCCTCATCTCTTGATGATGACCGCGACCCCGATTCCGCGCTCGCTCCAACTCACGATTTTTGGCGATCTCGACGTTTCGATTTTGAACGAACTTCCCGCCGGTCGCCAACCCATCACCACCAAAATTATCTCTGAAACCGATTTTGCGGATATTCTATATCCAAAAGTTCGCGAGTATCTCGCTAAAAAACAACAAATCTATTGGATTTGTAAAACAATCGAAGATAACGCCGCTTCCGAAAATATTTCCGTTAAAAAACAGGCGGAAAAGTTAAAAAAAGTTTTCCCGACCGAAGCTATAACCTTTCTTCATGGTCGTATGAAGCCCGACGAAAAAGATAAAATTATGTCCGACTTCGCCGCTGGAAAAATCGACATTCTTGTCTCGACGACCGTTGTCGAAGTTGGCGTAAACGTCCCGAATGCGAATCTGATGGTCATTATGGATGCCGATGGTTATGGTCTCGCCCAAATTCATCAGCTCCGCGGCCGCGTTGGTCGCGGAAAAGACGCTGCTTTTTGCTATCTTGTTACTCCTCCCGAAACGAACCCCTCTCGCCGTCTAAAAATCCTCGAAAAATCGACCGACGGTTTTTATCTCGCCGAAGCCGATTTGAAGCTCCGCGGGCCGGGTGAAATCTACGGTTCTCTTCAGCACGGCGTTCTCGACCTCCAATTCGCCTCCTTGACCGATACGAAACTTGTCTCCGTCGCCTCTGAAAACGCCAAATCTTTCGCCGAAGAGTTTGCGAAAAACCCCGAACTTATGGTAAAATATCCTGAGTTATCCTTATGTATTAAAAAGTATCAACAGCTAACTACCTTAAATTAGTCTTATGCAATCTCTCCCCCTAAAAAATCGTTTTGTCCACCTCGTTGGAACGCACCAAAAACTCGACCGCGTTTCTCGCCGTTTTTTAAATAAATTCCTTCCTCCCGAAACTAACTTCCCGACCGCGAAAGAAATCGTTTATTTTGAGGGGATGCGCGGGCCAGACGGCTTGAAGCGAAAATGCCCCGATTCCCCTCAACCTTCTCATTTTATCATCCCCAAAAACGACGATAAAATCCTCCTGTCTCAGATTTTCGACGCCCAAAAAAATCTCAAAACCGCGCTTAAAGAAAATAATTCCGAACGCGCCGCGTTTGAGGCGGCTTGGCTGGCGCATTGGATCGTTGACGGCCTAACTCCAGCGCACCATTTTCCACTTCATGATGTCCGCGACGAATTGATGTCCGATAATGAATATTTTGAAATTTTTGGTCGCCCGCTTCGCTACGTTCTTCATGGCGACTCCCCGAAAGAAACCCTGAAAAACAACTGGGAATATTACGGAAAAGGCGGCGCGATGACTAAACATTTTTTCTTCGAGTTTAAAATCGCGAAAATTATTACCCCGATGAAGTCGAAAAATCTCTACCCGAAACTAACTAAAACCGAATTAGAAAAAATAAAGTCAAGAAACATTAACCTCGAAGCCGAATTTTACACCTCGCTCGCAAAAATCTCCGCTTTAAAAATGTATGATCGCTATCTTGAACTTGGCTGGACGGGAAAATTAGATAAGGAAACAAAAGAGATTCTTCTCCCCGAAATCGTAAAATTAACTACTTTAGGATGGCTTTCATGCGTATAATTTCCGGAATTTATAAAAATCGCGAACTTTTGACCCCTGATAATAAAAAAACTCACCCCATGGGCGACAGGGAAAAACTCGCTCTTTTTAATATGCTTTTGCCCTATTTGCCCTCTAAAATCGTTCTAGACGCGTTTTCGGGTTCGGGAGCCTTAGGTATCGAGTCTTTATCTCACGGCGCTTCTAAAGTTATTTTTGTCGAAAAAATCCCCAAAATCGCGAAAATTATCGAAAAAAACCTTAAATCTCTCGCAATCCCTCCCGAAAATTATGAACTTCGGGTTAAAGATGTTAATAAGATTGACTTTCCCGAAGAAAAGTTTGATGTTATTCTTGCCGACCCGCCTTACGATAACTTTAAAATAAAAGAAATTGAGTCTCTTGTAAAGTTCTTGAAACCCGCCGGAATCCTCGCCCTATCTTCCCCTAAAAATGCTCCCGAACCTCTTTTCGAGACTCTCGAACTTTTGAAGAGTAAAACTTACGCCGCCGCCCGAATTTCCCTCTTTAAAAAAATCTAAATCTATGTTATAATTCTCTCATAAATTAGGGAGAAAAAATTATGTACGGTCAAGTCGACCAGTCTCAAACTCAACGCAAAAAACTTATTATCGTTTCCATCATCATGGGAATTATCATTCTCGTCCTCGCGGCAGTTCTAGTTGATGGCATCATGAAAAAGAACGCTAAAGTCGCTAACCTCGGCGAAGTGACGAACGACCCCGCCGAACTCGACGAAAATAATTCCGAACCGTCCCACGGCGAAGCTGAAAACGCTGAAGATTCTAATCTGAACCCCGTTTCTAACGCCGAAGATGGCTCCTCTAGCGCCGCCGGAACGACCAACTCTTCCGCCGAAGCCGAATCGTCTTCTGAAACCGCTTCCGAAATCGCCTCGACCGCCGCGAGTCTCCCCCAAACCGGCGCCCACGAAGTCCTTTCGCTTGCGCTCCTCCTCGGCTCAGTAGTCACTTTCCTCGGCTCAAAAGTCTATCTAAAAGACCTCGCCTAAAAATATCTCGTCTCCTAATCTTTTAAAAAATAAAAACTTGCTTTATAATTATTTTCATGAGTGAAAAAATAAATAAAAACTCTTCCGAAAATATAAAAAAGAAACGTTTTAAACAGCTAATCGTCGTCCTCTTTATTCTCGGAAATATCGCGATTATTTTTTGGACTGCTAGTCAGGAATTTGGCGGAAACAATCGAGTAAAGTTTTCCGACGTTAAACTCCATTGGTGGCTTTTGCTTCCCGCGATTTTGTCTTTCCTTATTGCTCTAACTGCCGAAATCCATAAATACGATATGCTCATCAAAGAGTTTACGAAAAAGGGAAACAAAAAACTCGCGCGCCATACCGTCCTAATCGGTCGTTATTACGATAACGTAACGCCCGCCGCAATCGGCGGTCAGCCTTTCCAAATCGCCCATATGCTCAAAAACGGCGTCCCTAGAGAATACGCCGCGATGATTCCAGTTCTCGGTTTCGTAACGACCCAGCTCGCTTTTGTTCTTCTCGGAATCATAACTTTAATTTTTGGCGCGAATATCGTCCTCTCCCCCGTAACCTACGCCGCGGCTTATTTCGGCTTAATGCTATATGCTTTCCTCCCGACGATGATTTTATTTTTCGCCCTAACCCCGAAAACCGCGAAAAAAATCCTTTCTAGTCTCTTTAAATTTCTCCATAAAATCCATATCATAAAAAATGTTTCGAAAACCGAAGAAAAAGTTTTTGGCGAAATCGAAAAATACGCTAAATGTATTAAACACGTCGTTAAAGATAAAAAAATGCTCGGAAAAACGATGGGGCTTTCGCTCGTCTATCAATTCGGAATGTTAAGTATCCCGTTTTTCGTTATCTCCGCGTTCGGCGGCGGGATTTCTTACCTCGCCGCGACTATGACCACCATCTCAATCAACGCCGCGATTTCTTTCGTCCCGACTCCGGGTAACGCCGGCGCTGCCGAGGGTTCGTTCTATCTCGTTTTCTCGACCCTCTCCTCTGGTTATACTTTCTGGGCGATGCTCGTTTGGCGTTTCTTTAGCTATTATCTCTTCATCGCTCTCGGCGGTTTAACTTATCTTGAGCTTGGACTTGATAAAAAGAAACCGAAATCTTCCCAAAATCTCGACGAAACCCCGTCCACATGATATAATATATATACGCGCGAGTGGTGAAATTGGTATACACGTATGCCTTAGGAGCATATGCCTTTCGGCGTAGGAGTTCAAGTCTCCTCTCGCGCACCATCATAGAACAAAATTCTGAATCTTCGCGCGAAAGCGCGTTTTTTATTGC
>CAZSYG010000033.1:0-8215 GCA_964610655.1 uncultured Candidatus Saccharibacteria bacterium | reverse complement strand
ATTGAAATCGAGCTCCCCTCTCCGACCGAACTTATTCATATTGCCGAGGAATATGAATCGCTGATAGAAAAATCCGCCACGATTTTCTCCTTGTCAGTTCATATCTCCTGTCTGAAAGTTGCTGAGGCTCGCTTTGCGGTTCTCTGTTGCGATTTCGAGCGGCTAAAGCCAGAAATCCTCGAAATCCTCGACCGCTCCGACGACAATAAAAAGAATCTCGGCGGTAGCGTCGCATTTTTTACGTTTGCGACCGAACAGGAGCGCCTCGGCAATCGAATTTCTGACCAAATCCGTCAGGTTAAAACTCTGCTCTCCGCTATCGACCTCGACCTGAAAACTCGCGAAGTCCTCGAGGAAACACTCGGCTCGACCGAACTCCTCGAATTCGCGAAAAACCTAAAGCTGACCTACTAATCCTTTCTGTCTCTCCCCCGCTAAAGCCTAAAAAGCTAAAAGCGGGGTCTTTTTATTGTAAAAACCTGTAAAAATCCGCCCCAGTCAAGGGACGGATAAAGTTAAGGAGGATAGGAAAAATCTTCTGACAACTGGTTCGCGATATAGGCCAAAAAGTCATGGTCGAAATTCGGTTGTTTCGCCGAGACGAGCGTAAAGCCAATAAAACGTGCCGGAAAATAATATTTCCGGAACAGATTCAGCCCGCGTCCAAAACTTGCCGGCGGCATAATCGGAACTGGGATAAACTCAAGTTCATGTTGGTCGGGAAACTTTCGGGAATAGTTCATTGCGATTAGCCTTAAAACCGGCGGAACCGGTTTCAGCCCAAGAAATTCATCTTCGGAGCCAAAAACCGTCTTTCTCCGCGTCGCCGACGGCGCAACTAAAACTACCCCGTCTTCCCTGAGCACTTCCGCCGTTCGTTCGAGATATCGTCGGTCATATTGACTGCGTAACTTCCCTATCTCGCGTTTCTCGTCGTCCGTTTTTGCCCGTTCGACCATCTTCTCAAAGACTCTCGGCGTCAAGAGCGGACATAGCTCAATCCCTAGCGCGTCGAGATACTTCTTCGATTGCTCGAAAATCAGGTAAAATTCGTAGTTGATCGGAAACAGTAAATCTTTTGTCGGGTAGCTCTTGAAACAAAGGGCAATTAGTCGCGGAATCTCTCCGAGGGAGAAATGGTTGAACCCGAGGACAATCCCGTGTCTCGCCGAGAAAAACGGGAAGCTCGGAGGTCGTTCAGGAATTGAGTTCGTCTCTGTCGGGAACAAAAAGTCGAAGATTTTCGCGATGCGAAGCCGATTTTTCCCGATTACAGTTAATGGGTGTCGGTCGTTCTTCGGCAACTTGACAACGAGCGAAATGACGAATTTTAAGATTCGCCCCAACATAAAGACCCCTCCTTATTAAAGTTCGGTGTGAAAGGTAGCTAAATTATATCATTTTACACCATAAAAATCAAGAAAAACCGCTTAAACTTATTGACTTTTTCGTTAAAGTATGATATAATGAAAGAGTGTAGATAGTTCTAGCATAATGCTAGAACCCCTCAAGAACCTTTTTAGGAGGAAATATCATGAATAAGATTCATTCCAATCCGACCCCTGCTGACCTCGCCCGTGCCTGCTGTGATATGGTAGAATCAGTTTCCGTTGACGGCGACAACAAGACCCTGACGATTGCGCCGGCGAACTTCGGTGACTGGCTGATTGGCCAACTCTACCATTTCGCTACCGAAGAAGCCCGCTGTGGCGTCGATGGCCGTCGTGCTGTCGAGCTGGTCTGTGACCGAATCGAAGAGCGTTTCTGTTTCTACGAGATCAACTTCCTGAAGGGCTCGCGTCGCGGCCGCGCTAGGTTGTCTCGAGAGAATTTGATTCGAGTCTATCATTCTTTCGCCCACGAAAAGCCGGCCGCCAAGCCGTCGTGGTATTGGGTTCGCTATCTCGTCCCCAAGGATGTCCCCAGTCTCCCGCCTCTCCCGAACAATTACGCTTACCACAAGATTCTGCTCAACCAAATGCTCAACGAATCGCCCCGCCCGACTTTCGAGTAGGTTATCTGACCCTCCTCCCCCGCCCCGCTAAAGCCTAAAAAGCTCGAAGCGGGGCTTTACTTTTGGCTAAAAATCATATAAAATGATCTTGTAGAGTCTCTGGAGCTGGTTTTTATTAGTGCTCTTGAGAAGTTATAATAAAAAAGGAGAAAAGAAAGAATGGCTAATTTTGACCGTTCAAAACCGCACATTAACGTCGGTACCATGGGTCACGTTGACCACGGTAAAACGACTTTAACTGCTGCGATTACCAGCGTCCTCGCGAAAAAACTTCCGTCGGACGTTAATAAACCAGTCGCTTATGACCAAATCGATAACGCGCCTGAGGAAAAAGCCCGCGGTATTACCATCGCGACTTCCCATCAGGAATACGAATCCGAAAAGCGTCATTACGCCCACGTCGATATGCCGGGCCACGCCGACTACATTAAAAACATGATTACCGGTGCCGCTCAGGTTGATGGTGCGATTCTCGTCGTCGCTGCGAACGACGGTCCGCTCCCCCAGACTCGTGAGCACGTTCTCTTGGCGCACCAAGTTAACGTCCCGAAAATCATTGTTTTCTTGAACAAAATGGATCTCGCCGATCCTGAACTCGTCGAACTCGTCGAGATGGATGTCCGCGAACTTCTTAATAAATACGGTTTCGACGGCGATAACGCCCCGATCATCAAAGGTTCTGCGACCAAAGCTCTCGAGGGCGATCCTGAAAATGAACAGGCTATCATGGATCTCGTCAAGGCTATGGACGAATACTTTGATATTCCTGAACATGATCTCGATAAACCTTTCTTGATGCCGATTGAGGACGTCTTCTCTATTAAAGGTCGTGGTACTGTTGCGACCGGTCGTATCGAACAAGGTGTCGTTAAATTAAACGACGAAGTTGAAATCGTTGGTCTTAAAGAAACTCAAAAATCCGTTGTTACCGGTATCGAAGCGTTCCACAAAACCCTCGATCAGGGTCAAGCTGGCGATAACGCCGGACTTCTCCTCCGCGGTATTGAACGCGAACAAATCGAACGTGGTCAGGTTATCGCTGCCCCCGGAACGATTACTCCTCATACCGAGTTCGAGGCTCAGGTTTACATCCTTAAGAAAGAGGAAGGCGGCCGCCATACTCCGTTCGCTAAGGGTTATAAGCCTCAGTTCTACTTCCGAACGACCGACGTTACCGGCGAAGTCGAGCTTCCTGCTGATAAGGAAATCGTCATGCCAGGTGACCAAGTTACCTTCAACGTTAAACTTCTCGCCCCTGTTGCGATGAACAACAACGACCGTTTCGCGATTCGCGAAGGCGGAAAGACTGTCGGTTCTGGCGTCATCACCAAAGTTATTAAATAATAACCCGCCTCACAGCACAAAAATAACCCCGAAAGGGGTTATTTTATTGTTCTGATGCTTGTAATTTTGATATTTTTAAGTTATTATTAAGGTAACAATTAAAAAAGGAATATACTAAATGTATAATACTTATACTTATCCAATAAACTATACGACAACCTCTACCGCCTCGTCCGCTGCCGGATTCGGTGTTGTTGGCGGATTCTTTCTTTTCTTTATGCTCATGATTATCTTGGCTTGTGTCGTCTTAACGGTTATCGCCGAATGGAAAATCTTTACCAAAGCCGGAAAAGAGGGTTGGAAATCTTTAATCCCCATCTATAATACCTATACCCTCCTCCAAATCCTCAATATGGAACCTCTCCTCTGTCTCTTGATGCTCCTTCCGGGCGCGAACTTCATGCTCAACATCGTCATGATGGTCAAACTTGCTCACTCCTTCAAGAAAGGAAACGGTTTCGCTGTTGGTTTAATCCTCTTAGAGCCGATTTTCTTAATGATTCTCGGCTTCGGCAGCGCCAAATACCACCAACTTCCGTCCTCGAAATAGCCTAGTCTATTGACTTTTTAGCGTAAGTGTGATATAATAAAAGAGCGGGTAGTTTACTCTACCTAGCTCTTTTTATTAGGAGGATTATCATGAAATATGATATTCTGACTTCGGTAAAAATCGAGAAGATGCTCGAAGACTTCGATAAGAAGTCTAATACCCATAAGAGCGTCGGTCTCGAAACCCTTGCGACCGGTGATGAATTTCTCTCTCGCCGCGAGACCCTTCCCCGCACCGCTTTCGCCGAAGGAGTCAAGGTCGAGGCGAATCTCCTGACCACGACGATTGGTGAAATCGGTTGTCTGAAAGCCGAGATCAAGGATTTCCGCGAGGAGCTGAAGAAAGTCGATACCTTCCTCGACTTCCATCCCTATTACTCCGTCCCTGATCTCCCGACCAAAAGCGACATCGCTCGCGCCTATACTCGGAGTCGCAAGCTCCTGAACTCGCTCTGCGACCTGAAAAAGAGTCTCATCTCCTGCCGTCACCGGCTCGAAGAAATCTAATCCTCCCAAAATCCCTAAAGCCTCCGCTCCGGAGGCTTTTTCATTTTAGCACTCAACGCTTGACAGTGCTAATTTTTTCTATATAATAAGATATACTATGAACGACGATTTTAGCGATATTATGAATCATCTAACCGAGAACGCCCGCTTTGCGATTCAAAAAGCCGATTATTACTCAAAACGTTATAATGACGGCTATATGGGAACCGAACATCTTCTCCTCGGAATCCTTGCCCAAGATACCTCGACCGGCTCGAAACTCCTCTTCGACGAAGATATTACTCTCGATAAAGTTGAAAAATCTCTCAATAAGCCCGCCGCCGACCTCCATTCCAACTCCCAAATGGCGATGATGTCTCTCTCTGAGGCGATTATTCTAACTCTCCAAATGTCTAAAAATTTTGTCCGCGAGCAAGGTCTCGATTCAATCGGCACCGAGCATCTTCTCTATGCTTTAATCAACCAACCCAACTCTCGCGCCTCAAAAATCCTAACGGATTTCGAAGTTGATATCGATGCCCTTTCCGAAAAAATTGAAGATTTAGCCGAAAAACAGGCGGAAGAAGTTAAAAATAGAAAAGAAAAATTAAAATACTCTTCCCGAAAAAACCCGTTAAAATGGCTAGCCCATTACGGAACCGATTTAACCGAGATGGCGCGAACCGGAAAACTCGATAACGTCATCGGTCGCGACCGTGAAATCGAGCGAACAATTACCGTTCTCTGTCGCCGAACGAAATCGAACCCCGTCCTAATCGGCGAAGCTGGCGTCGGAAAAACCGCCATCGTCGAAGGTCTAGCCCAAAAAATCGTCAAAAACGACGTCCCAGGGCTCTTAATCGGTAAACATATTTACCAAGTCGATTTATCTTCCGTCGTCGCGGGAACGAAATTCCGTGGCGAGTTCGAGGAACGAATCAAGGGGATTATCGACGAAGCTACTTCCGACCCTTCGATTGTCCTCTTCATCGACGAGCTCCATCTTCTCTCTGGCGCCGGCTCGTCCGAGGGCTCGATGGACGCCGCGAACATTCTAAAACCCGCTCTTGCCCGCGGGACAATTCGCCTAATTGGCGCGACGACTCTCGACGAATATCGAAAGGGAATCGAAAAAGATAAAGCCCTCTCTCGCCGCTTTCAAACCGTTTTCGTCGAAGAGCCCTCGAATTCAATCACCTTACGAATTTTAAAAGGAGTTAAGTCTCATTACGAAAAACATCACGGCGTCGTTATTCCTGACGAACTATTAGAAACCGCGATTACGATGTCTGGCCGCTATATCAACGACCGCTTCATGCCTGATAAAGTTATCGACGTCCTCGACGAAGCCTCGGCGATTGCGAAAGTCGAAGCCGATAAAAAAGGTGGCGGCGAATATAAAAAGTTGAAAATTGAACAAAAAACTCTCGAAGAAAAAATTGACACCTATGTCGAAAAAGAAGATTTCGAGAACGCCGCGAAGACAAAAACCGAGCTCGCTCGTCTCGAAGAAAGGCTAAAAGCTCTTGAGAAAAAGGGAATCGAAGACAAACCGCCGGTCTTGACCGAAGAAAATCTCGCGACCGCAATTTCTCTAAAAACCGGTATTCCTGTTTCCAAGGTTCATGGTTCCGAAATGGAACTTCTCGCAAACCTCGAAACTCACCTAAAAAAATCCGTCATCGGCCAAGACGAAGCGATTAAATCCGTCTCGAAAGCAATTCGCCGCGGTCGTTCCGGAATCGCGAACCCCTCCCGCCCGATTGGTAGTTTCCTGTTCATGGGGCCGACCGGCGTCGGAAAAACTGAACTTGCCCGCGTAATCGCCCGCGAAGTTTTTGGCGGCGAAAACGCTTTAATAAAAATCGATATGTCCGAATTTGGCGAAAAACATAACGTCTCTCGTCTCGTCGGCGCGCCCGCGGGTTATGTCGGCTATGATGACGGCGGAAAATTAACCGAAGCCGTCCGTCGCCGTCCTTACTCTGTCGTTCTCTTCGACGAAATCGAAAAGGCCCATCCCGACGTCTTTAATATGCTCCTCCAAATCCTCGAAGACGGCGTCCTGACCGACGGCCAAGGCAACAAAATAAAATTCAACAACACGATTATTATCTTAACTTCTAACCTCGGCGCGAACGAAGCCTACCGCGAAGATTCTTTCGGCTTTTCCGAACGCCACGACGGAAAAAAGAAGACGAAAAAAGAGCTCGAACGCGAATTTGAAGAATCGAAAGAATACGCGATGAAGGCCCTAAAGAAAACGATGCGCCCCGAACTAATTAACCGCCTCGATTCGATTCTCGTTTTCCATGCCCTTTCCGAAGCCGACGTCGAAAAAATTTTCGATAACCTTTTCGCCGACTTAAAGAAACGTATGGCGACGAAAAATCTCGGTCTAAAAATTTCCGACGACGTAAAAAAATGGCTCATCAAAAAAGGCTACGACCCGAAAAATGGCGCTCGCCCGCTCCGTCGCGCAATCGAAGATAATCTCGAATCTCTTCTCTCCGAGGCGATTATTAAAGGCGAACTGAACAAAGGCGAAATTGCTGCTGTTTCTTTGTCGAAAAATGCGCTAAAATTAACCATAGAAAAGGAATAAATGAAACTAACTAAAAAACTTTTTTCCCTCGTCTTCGTTATAATTCTGCTCGCCACCGGTCTTCTTGTTTATTTAAATTACCAAATCCTAAAAGATTACTTTACCGGTTTAAGTTACGCTCCGTCCGCCGAAATGACCGCCGTTAAAGAAAAACTTTCTTTAACCGACCGCGCCGATTTAATTTTTAAAGCTAGTTTTCCCGTTCTCGAAGCTAAAGAAGAATTTAATCTCGACTGTGACTCTCATGATTCCGAAATTTCCGTTCTCGGTTGTTTTACAAACGAAAAAATCTACGTTTACGATATAAAATCCTCCGAACTTTCCGGTATCATCGAGTCGACCACCGCCCACGAACTTCTCCACGCCATCTGGTTCCGTCTTTCCGGCGCCGAAAAAGCGGCTCTGACTCCGCTCCTCGAATCTGTTTACGATGAAAATGTCGAGTCCTTAAAAGACACGCTCGAAAATTACGAAGCCGAAGATCGTCTCGATGAACTTTATGTTCGCGTCGGAACCCAAATCCCCTCTCTCCCCGAAGAACTAGAGGTTCATTACCAAAAATACTTCGAAAATCGTGCCTCGCTTGTCGAGTTCTATGAAAACTATATCGCTCCATTCAACGAACTAAAAGCAAAAATCGACGCTCTCGAAAAAGAACTTGAATCCTTAAAGACCGAAATCGATTCCGAAACCGCCGAATACGAATCTCGCGCCGAAAAATTTAACTCCGACGTTTATAATTTCAATGCTTGCGCGAATACCGTAAATTGCTATACTGAGTTCGCCTTTTACGCGCGTCGCGCCGAACTTGTTGCCGAAGAAAAAAATCTTAACCTCATGTTTGAAAATCTTGACCTTAAAGTTTCCGAATATAATACTAAAGTTGAAGAATATAATAAAAATGTTTTAAAGTCGAATAATCTCCAAAAAGTAATTAACTCAAACTCCGTTCCCTCGCTCGAAACTGAAAATTAAATTTTAAAGAAAGGAAATTATGAAAAATCCAAAAAATTATCTCGTCCCGACCGTCGTTGAAGAAACTAATCGTGGCGAACGCGCCTATGATATCTACTCTCGGCTTCTTACCGACCGAATTATCTTCCTCGGCGAAGACGTAAATTCCCATACCGCGAACCTCGTCGTCGCTCAACTTCTTTTCTTGGCGCACGAAGACCCGAAAAAACCGATTAAACTTTATATTAACTCCCCAGGCGGCT
>CAZSYG010000032.1:0-8259 GCA_964610655.1 uncultured Candidatus Saccharibacteria bacterium | reverse complement strand
GGATTTTTTATGACATTTCTAAATAGGCGTCGATAAAGGGCATGATTTTTCCGTCGAGAACGGCATCGGCGTCTTTATCTTCGAATTTGGTGCGGGTATCTTTAACGAGTTTGTAGGGTTGGAGGACATAATTTCTGATTTGTTGACCCCATTTCGCGGCTTCGCCAGCGCGGAGTTTATCGATAGATTCGGCGGCTTGTTCGAGCTTCATCTTCGCGAGCTTCCCGCGGAGGATTTCGAGAGCCTTTTCCTTGTTTTGGAGCTGGGAGCGTTCGTTTTGGATGGCGACGACGGTATTGGTCGGGAGATGGGTAATTCTAATTGCGGAGTTGGTGGTGTTGACGGACTGACCGCCATGACCGCCGGAGTGATAAGTATCGATATGAAGGTCTTTTTCGTCGAGTTTAATTTCGGTGTCGGATTTTATGACGGGGAGAATTTCGACGAGAGAAAAGGAAGTTTGGCGAAGATTATCAGCATTAAAGGGTGAGAGGCGGACGAGACGATGGACGCCGTGTTCGGATTTTAAAGTTCCGTAAGGGTTAGCGCCGGAGATTTCATAAACGGCGGTTTTGATTCCGGCTTCTTCGCCGACGGTGCGTTCGAGGAGACTAGCCTTAAAACCGTTTTTCTCGAAAAAGCGAAGATACATTCGCTCGAGCATACTCGCCCAATCCATCGCTTCGGTTCCGCCGACGCCGGCGGTAATACGGAGAATGGCGTCGTTATGGTCATATTCGCCAGTAAAGCGGAGAGATTTTTTTATAGTTTTAAGAGAAGTTTTTAGAGCTTCGACTTGGGTTTTGATTTCTTCTTCTAAATCGGAATCGTCGAGTTCGAGAAGCTCGGAGAGATCGGAGATTTGGGTCTTTAAAAGGAGCCAAGGCTCGACTTCATTAGAAAGTTTTGCGAGAGATTCGTGAGCCTCTTTAGCTTTCTTAGGGTCATGCCAAAGCTCAGGCTCGGAAACTTTGACTTCGAGAGATTCTTTTTCGCGGATTTTTTGGTCTAGGTTAAGTTTTTGCCAAGAAAGAGCTAAATCTTTTTTAAGCGAGGCTAAAGTTTTTTCGAGATCGTTCATAATTATAATTCCGAGACTAGGGATTTAAAAATATCGCCGCGGTCTTTGTAGGATTTAAACATATCGAACGAGGAAGCGCAGGGGGAAAGGAGAACGACGGGAGGGATGATTGGCTTTTTCGCGTCAATAATACAGGTATCGGAGTTTTCTTCGGCGCGGGTTAGATAGTTTTCGGCGAATTCTTTCGCTTTCTTAACGGCGTCTTCGAAATCCGTTCCGGCGAGATAAAACTTTTCGGGGTCTTCGTTCTCGGCGAGTTTTTTGGCGGTTTCGCCGATTAAGACGGCCTTGATGAGATGGGGATTTTTAAAAATTAGATTTTTTACGGGTGTAACATCAACGCCCTTATCTTTGCCGCCGGCGATGAGGATGAGCGGGGTATTCGGGAAAGAGTTAAGCGCGGCTTCGAGTGAGGGGAGAACGGTCGAGAAGGAATCGTCGAAGTATTTTACGGAGTTTAGTTCGCGGACAAATTCGATGTGATGGGGGAGAGGTTGGAAATTTTTGAGGGCGGATTTAAGTTCCTCTTCATAAGTTTCGAGGAAAGTTTTTAGGTCTAAGTCGAGATAGGCGGAGCAGGCGAGGAGAGCGGCTTCGGCGTTTTCTTTGTTATGGGCGCCGACGATTTTTAGGGAGTTTAAAATTTCGGTTTCGAGGGGAGTTTTTTCGGCGAGCGGATAGGGGAGTTTTTTCGCGGGGGAAGTTTCGGCAAGTTTCTTAGTATTTTCGTTATCTTTAAAATAGATAAGATGATCTTCGGGGGTTTGGTTCTTGGCGATATTTTCTTTCGCGGAAAGATATTCGGCGAAGTCTTTATGGACGTCGAGATGATCCGGCTCGATTCGGAGGGCGACGGCGATTTCGGGGGATTTTTCTAGGTCCCAAAGTTGGAAAGAGGAAAGTTCATAAACGACGACGTCTTTTTCGGTCAGCTCAGGGAGTACGTCGAGAGCGGGAGCGCCGATATTTCCGACGAGAAAAACTTTTTTCCCAAGTGAAGTTAAAAGGTCGCGGATTAAACTACAAGTCGTTCCTTTTCCTTTCGTTCCGGTAACTCCGATGATTTTCGCTTTAGAGTTCGAGAAGAAAAACTTTGTAACGCTAGTTATCTTTTCTTTTGGGGCAGGAATCCAGTCGGGACGGACGGAGGGGGTTCGGAAGATTAAGTCATAGTTAGAAAAGTCGCGAGACTTTAAATCTTCGGCGGCGAATTTATCGAGAATGTCGATTTTGGTATGTTCGGAAAGATTAGGGTCGGATTTAAAATAATTTTCGGCGGATTTTCCCTCGAGACCGTAGCCTAGGATTAAAATATTCATAAAATTATTATAGCACGGATTTTTAATTTAGAGTTTTAGGCGGTCGGCGAGGGGGGTGAGCTGATTTTTTTCGCAAGAACCAACGGCGACAAGAGCGGAGATTTCGCTACCGACAAATTCGCGCGCGAGGTCAACAATTTCTTGTTTAGAGATTTTATTAACGTAGTTCGGGATTAGGTCATAGATTTCGATTTCGTCGGCCTTAAAATATTCGTCGGCGTAAAAATCGGCGATTTGGGAGACGGTTTGGGCGGACATTTGGAAACGACCGAGCATATAACTTTTTGCGGTTTCGATATCTTTATCGTCGAGGTCGCCGTTTAAAACTTTTTCGAGAGAAGAACGGATTAAATCAAAAAGTTCTTCGGCGTTTTCTAAATCGACTTCGCCGGAAAAGTCCCAAGAAGTATTTAGTTCATCATAGGTTAAACCAGAGTCAAAAGAATAAATTAGACCGCGCTTTCGGGCTTCGCCGAAGATTTTACTGTTCATCGTTCCGGTTAGAATATGATTTAGACAACCGATGGCGTGGGACTCGGAAGTATCGAGGCGGCGGGGGGTAAGGAAAGAAAAACCGAAAGTTAAGTTGCTCGCGTCTTTTCGACGGATTAAGACTGGCGAGCCGGAATGAAGCGCGTCGAGGGGAGCCTCAAAACGTTCGCCCTCTTTTAGATTCCAACTTTCTAGCATCTTTAAGATTTTTCGTTTGCGAAAGAAACTAAGGTTGCCGGCGATAATAAAGCGCATATTTTTCGCGGTATGGGTGCGGCGGTAATGTTCGCGGATATCTTTGAGTTCGATATTGGGAATAGTTCGGAGACGTTCGGGGAGGTTTTTAACGGTTTCACCGATTTGTTGTTGGACGCGCGGCCAGAGGAGACGGTTATAATCGTTCATATAACCGGTTAATTCGGATTTTACGTTTCCCTTTTCGCTTTTAAGCTCGGTTTCGTTGAATTTTGGTTCGCAGATTGCGAGGCGTTTTAAATCTAAAATTCGATCCCATTCAAAATCGGCGCATTCGGTTTCGTAACAGACGGTAACGTCAGAAGTCCAAGCGTTATGATAGGCGCCGTTTTTAGTAAATTCGGCTTCATAGTCGCCCTCGGATTTATATTTGGAGTTGGCGCCGAAAGAAAGATGTTCAACGATATGAGCGGTTTCGTAAAGTTCGGGTTTTTTAGCGTAGCGGAGTCCGGCGCGAAACGCAACGCGTGTGGACATGACGCTAGCATCGGGGACATGAATAAGAAGTCCCTTAGCGCCGGATTTTAACTTTACCTCCTCGACGAAATGACGCATAAAAGATTAGTGGCGACGACCTTTTTTCTTGTTTTGGCGCTGTTTTTTCTTGTTCTTTTTAGCGGCGTTGCGTTTCGTGTTTGAGTTGGTGTTTTCACCAGAAGATTTTTTCGAATCTTTTTTAAATTCATCGTCAAGATTTTTATCGCCGGCGGAGATTTCGTTGACGCCTTTTTCGGTCGCGGTTTCCGCCATCTTGGTTAGTTCGGAATCATATTCTTCGTTATCGACGGTATTGGTTCCGGAGACTTCTTGCTTGGTCAAGGAGAGGAGAATACGAAGGACTTCTTCGCGGAGATTTTTCTCAAGACCGTTAAAGAGCTTTTGGGACTCGGAGCGATATTCGACGAGCGGGTCGCGTTGACCGACGGAGCGCCAATGGATTCCCTCGCGGAGATGTTGCATATTTTCGAGATGTTGCATCCAAAGAGCGTCGAGAACTTTTAGATAGACTTCACGTTCGACTTTGCGCATAACTTCTTCGCCGAATTCAGCTTCTTTTCCGGCGTAGGCTTCTTCGACGGCGATTTTAGCGAGTTTCGCACGGTCTTTTTCTTTGCGCATTCGCCCGATTTCTTCGACTAAATCTTCGTCGAGATTAAAGACGGAAAGGAATTCTTCTTTAAAATTCTTATTAACGCGAGAAGAAAAGGTAGTTAAATCTTCGGTTGCGTCTTTGATTAGGCGAGAGATTTCGGAACGAATGTTCTCGCCCTCAAGGATTTTTCGGCGCATCATATAGACGACTTTGCGATGACGGTTGATGACGTTATCGTATTGGACGACGTTCTTTCGGGAGTCGAAGTTGAAGCCCTCGATACGTTTTTGGGCGGCTTCGAGAGTTTTCGAGATGGACTTGGTTTGGATTGGGGTATCTTCATCGACGCCGAGACGAGACATCAACATCGCGACGCGTTCGCCTTGGAAGATGCGCATTAAATCATCTTCACAGGAAACAAAGAACTGGGTCGTTCCGGGGTCGCCTTGACGACCGCCACGTCCGCGGAGCTGGTTATCAACGCGACGAGAATCGTGGCGTTCGGAGCCGATGACAACGAGCCCGCCGAGTTCTTTAACGCCCTCGCCGAGTTTAATGTCGGTACCGCGCCCCGCCATGTTGGTTGCGAGAGTAACGGCGCCTTTTTCGCCAGCTTTTTCGATGATGGCGGCTTCGCGTTCATTATTTTTCGCGTTTAGGATTTCGTAAGGAATTTTAGCTTCGTCGAGGTAACTCGCGATAAGTTCGTTTTTAACGATAGAAGCGGAGCCGACGAGGACGGGCTGGCCCTTTTCATGGTATTTTTTAATTTCGCGAGCGATGGCGCGGAGTTTTCCGGCTTCGGTTCGGAAGATTAAATCGTCTTTATCGACGCGTTTAATCGGGCGGTTAGGCGGGATTTGGATAACGTCGAGAGCGTAGATTTGTTGGAACTCTTCGGCTTCGGTAAAGGCGGTTCCGGTCATACCGGAGAGTTTATGATAAAGACGGAAGAAGTTCTGGAAAGAGATAGTCGCAAGGGTCATAGATTCTTGTTTAACGGCGACGCCCTCTTTAGCTTCGATGGCTTGGTGGAGACCTTCGTTGTAGCGGCGGCCTTGCATCAAACGACCGGTATGCTCATCAACGATGATGACTTCGCCGGAATTAGTGACGACGTAATCTTTATCGCGCTTAAAGAGGACTTGGGCGCGGAGAGCTTGCTCCATGTGATAAACAAGACGAGTGTTTTTGGTTGAATAAAGCGCGTCAATGCCAAGGATCTCCTGAACCTTTTCGACGCCTTTGTCGGTTAAGGTAACGGAGCGATGCTTTTCGTCGAGGACGTAATCTTCGGGGACGAGGCGGGCGGCGATTTTGGCGAATTGATAGTAGGCGTCGGGGTTGTCGCCGGCAGGAGCGGAGATGATGAGCGGAGTTCGCGCTTCGTCGATTAAGATGGAATCGACCTCATCGACAATTGCGAAGTTTAGTTCGCGTTGGCGGAGGAATTTAACTTCGGAAGTCATATTGTCGCGGAGATAGTCGAAGCCAAACTCGTTGTTGGTCCCGTAAGTAATATCGGCGTTATAGGCGTCTTTGCGGGTTGCGGGTTTTAGATGGCGGAAACGCTCGTCGGCATGGTCTTCGTTGATGTATTCTTTATCATAAACGAAAGAAGCGTTGTTGATGATGACGCCGACAGAAAGTCCGAGAAAATCATAAACAGGCCCGTTCCAACCGGCATCGCGTTGGGCGAGATAATCGTTGACGGTAACAACATGAACGCCGCGACCGGTTAAAGCGTTTAAGACGGCAGGAAGAAGCGCAACAAGGGTTTTCCCCTCGCCGGTTTTCATTTCGGCGACGTTACCTTCATGAAGCGCGATACCGCCAATCATCTGAACGTCGTAATGACGCATCTTGAGAATGCGTTTGGTTGCTTCGCGACAAAGGGCGAAGGTGTCGGGGAGAATCGCGTTAAGCGCGTTTTCGACGGCGGAAGATTTGAGTTTTTTAGACTTTTTCTTCTTTTTAGAGTCGGAATCTTTTTCGGAGGCTTTTAGTTTCTCTTTGGCGGTTTTTGCTTCTTCTTGTTTAGTGAGTTTTTCGAGACGTTTTTTAAGAATGGCGGTTTGTTCGGCGAGTTCTTCGTCGGACATTTTTTCGTATTTTGGCTCAAGTTTGTTGATTTCTTGAACCTTTTTATAGAGACGCCTTAAGATTTTCTTTTGGGCATCGCCAAAGATTCCTTGGAGAAACTTTTCTAATTTAGTTTTATCGGCAAGTTTATCAGTCGGCTTCTTTTCTTTTTTGACTTTGGCTTTAATGGTTTTTGGCATATCAGAACACGCTCCCAGATACGGTAATATGAAAATTATTTTCTTTTAATAAACAGACTCTTTAAACCTCGACGAGATTTATGAGGAGTTTGTTCAAGTTTATAACGGCGAATTTGACCTGTCAACTTCGCTTCGACGATGTCAACGCCAGCAAAAAGGTTAGAGCATTCGTCTTTTGCGGAGATAACTTTTCCGCCGGTGATTTCCATGGCGACGGAGATTTCGTATTTGTTGCCATGTTCGCGATTGACTTCGGTAACAACGACCTTAGCAACGACATCTTTTTTCGAGCCGCGGGGAAGATATTTATCGAGTTTGCCGATTTTTCGGCTGGCATATTTTTTAAAGTTTTCTTCGATTTTATAGTTCGAGCCGCTAATATCGATTTTATTTATCATTTTATAACTCCTCTTTATTATTTAGATAAGGTTTCAAAACGTCCGGAACGATTAACTTTCCGTCTTTTTGGGCATAATTTTCGATAACGGCGACCATAGTTCGGGCGAGAGAGACGGCGGTTCCGTTCAGAGTGTGAGCGACGACGACTTCGCCGGATTTTCGGCGGACGCGGATGTTAAGAGAGCGAGCTTGGAAATCAGTGCAGTTCGAACAAGAAGTTAGCTCGCGATATTTTTCGTCGACAGGAGACCAATATTCGATATCGTATTTTTTCGCGGCGGGAGAGCCGAGATCGCCGGCGGCGATATTGATGACGCGGTAAGGAATCCCGAGATCTTGCCAGATATTTTCTTCTATTTCTAGGATTTTTTCGTGCATCTTTTTAGAATCTTCGGGAAGACAAAAGACATACATTTCGAGTTTATTGAATTGATGGACGCGGAAGAGTCCGCGAGTATGTTTTCCGTAAGTCCCCGCTTCTTTACGGAAACAAGCAGAAAGACCGGCGTAGCAGAGCGGAAGGTCTTTTTCGTCGAGGATTTCGTCCATATGATAGCCGGTTAGAGGCATCTCAGCGGTCGCGATTAGAGCTAAATCTTCGCCCTCGACAAAGTATTCGTCGGACTGGTCGGACGTTCGCGGGTTAAAGCCACAACCCTCAAGGATTTTCGAGGAAACGAGGTCGGGAACGGTCATAAAGCTAAAGCCGGCTTCGGTTACCTTTTTGATTCCGTATTGAGTCAAAGCGTTTTCAAGCAGCGCGAGCTCGTTTTTTAGATAATAGAATTTACTACCGGCGACTTTGCTGCCGCGTTCAAAATCAACCCAGTTGCGAGAGACGGCATAGTCAAGATGGTCGACGGAATCTTCCTTTTTTCGTTTATCTCCCCAACTTTTAACTTCGACAGAATCTTCTTCGCCGCCGAGCGGAACGTCGTCGAAGATAATGTTCGGGATAGACTTTAATAAAGTTTTTAGCGCGAGCTCTAGGTCGGACAACTTTTTCTCGTCGAGAGAAAGAGAATCTTTAACCTTTTTTCCTTTTTCAATAAGAGAAGCGTCGGGCTTTCCTTTTATTTCTTTAATTTTGGAGGCAATAGAATTTTTTTCGCGACGGAGTTCTTCGACTTTTTTGAGAACTTCGCGACGCTCATCGTCGAGCTTAAAGAGTTCATCAAGAGAAACTTTATAACGCTTTTCTTTAATGGCGCGTTCAACATCCGCTTTATGCTCGCGGATAAAATTAATATCTAACATAGGGTTAATTATAACATAGGTTTGGCTAAAAAAGGAGTCTATTCGACAAACATCGTCTCTTCGATGTAGAATCTGCCATCA
>CAZSYG010000031.1:0-8803 GCA_964610655.1 uncultured Candidatus Saccharibacteria bacterium | reverse complement strand
TTACCATGGGCGTGCTCTACCACTGAGCTAAGTCGGCTGACCGTTCTAGTATAACACAGAATTTGGAGTTAGGGAAGATTTTATGGAGCCGGAGAAGGAGGAGGTGGCGGTGGCCCTTGACGTGGGTTAAAGTAGTGCTCTTGATCGGATTGAGACATACGGCCACGCAGCTTTGGATCTTTTTCGATTTGTTGGAGTTGGGCTGAGAAAGCCGTGGCAATGGCGAGGGCTTTTTGGTCGTCGGTTGCGGTAGCAGGTGCGCCAGCGAGGGCAACTTTGACTTCGTTGTTCATATGAACAACTTGTTCTGCCGACATATTGTTGATGATGTTCTTTCTTTCGTCTTCGCTCAAACCTCTAGCCATCGTAGCGAACCGAGTGATTTCCTCACCATTAGTCGTAGCGGAAGCGCCGTTAGCAATAGCTTGGGCGGAGAAAACAACTGGGGCGGGTTGGCCGTTGACTTTGGCAGCGCTGTTCACGTTGTTGATAAAGTCAAGATTGTCCTTATCCATACCAACGAGCGCACTGTCGCCTTTTTTCTTAAAGGCTTCCGCGAGACCGCCGCCCGATACGAACGAGGCGAAGTCGCCAGTATGTCTACCGCTTTCAACAGCTTTTACGTATTCTTTCATAATTGGGTTGCCGGCGCCCGCCATTTCTTGGCGAGCGATAGTTTGGGTCGTTACATCCATCTTTCCACCGTGTTCGTAAAGGGCTTCTAGGGCTTCTTTATGACCGCCTTGTTGGATTAGAGTTCGGAAAGCCGCAGCGAATTTTTGAGGGTTATGTTCGTTGATGGCGGAGATAAGTTCTTGGTTGTTTTGGCCGCGAGACTGATTAGAGAATTGGTCGGCATACATGCGGACTTGTTCGCCACTGAACGCAGCCTCGCCCTGTCGATTAAGCTGGCGGGCATATTGTTCGGATTTAGTAAGTTGATGCGCACCAGCAGTTCCAGCGGCAACCTCGACGCCGTTTTTATCAACCCAAACGGGGACTTGGGCTCCGGTCGCAGAATCAGCTCGCGTAACAACTTCGTTACTAGTCCACTTTTCCCTTTCTCGCAACTTCTGAGCGATACCGACATTTTCTCTTCGAGCGTTAGCGGCGGCTTGATCGGTTGCTGCGGCTCCAACTTTTCCGACAATACCCGCAACGCCACCTCGACCGCCCATTTCGCTAAACTTTCGGTTTGTGTTGGCGAGTTTTAAGTTGACGTTTTGTTTAATGCGAGCGGCGGTTTGAGAACTTTTTGCGTAATCCATCGCTTTGCGGGAAGCGGCTTTTCTGGTGATGGCAGCTTTCTGACGGCGATTGGAAATATACCTACCCATAACTCCCATACTCGCGAGAGAACCTTTGAGAACTTTAGGGATGGCGAAGAAACAGACGACTGGAGCAAGCATAACAGCCATTGAATTGATAAAACTAGCTACGCCAGTGGTTGCATAAGCGGCAGGCGCGAGTATCTTCCCAATCAAAAAGCCAACACCGAGCAACATACTACAAATCGGATAAATCATGAGAAGATTTTTCATTAAATCTAGCCACTTTTTGAAAAGTTTTTCGGTATTGGGCAACAAGAAGGCGGCAAAAGCAACAGGCGACAACGCAACACAGATAACGATGCCAATGGTTCTTGCGACCGTATAGAGCATCGCTGTCCAAACTCCACTTATCGCAACAAACAAACATATGATTAAACCTACAATCATTGCTACGCCGGAGATAATAGTAGCGAGAGGGAGAAGCAAGGTTATGCCCGCTACGTCGGACGCAACTCCGCCGATGGTAAAGCTGATCGCTTCGCTTTGATTAATTCCGGAAGTATCTAAAGGAATACTGTTAGCCATCCCGATAAATAAATCTTTTAGACTACTACCTAAAATGTTACTAACATCGACGGCGATTTGACAGATAATATAACTCAAGTTAATTAGAATGGCGACGACTACAATTCTTGGGAGTATTCGTTTTATACCGTAATTGTCTATGCCGAAACCGGTAAGCTGGGAAATAATAACGACGAGAAAGAGAATGATGAATAAGATGTTAGAAATATTCCGGAAAGTTGACCAAGTAGATCTTAGACCATGGGTATCATCAAAAAGAGCGGAAGCGGGCAGAGAGAGTTGGTCGACAAGACCGGTATAACTAGACTGAAGCAAATCGGTTAGAGCGCCGAGCGCGGGACACAAAATCCAACCCGGAGCGCCGGCATTATCATAACAAGGTCCACTTTTTCCGGTAATCCAGTTGACAAGCGAAACAAAAGGGCCGGCCGAAGCATTTTTAACGGGAACAGTAGCGGCAAAGAAAAACGAAAGAGAGATGACCGCCGCGATAAAGATAGTTGGAAAAGCTGCCTTATTTTTGAGTTTTTTAAGCATATACGTTTTAATTATAAGTTAAAAACTAAATTAAGACAACCCGATTCCGTTTGTTGTCGAATAGAATTTCTTTTCGGTCGGCAAGACGAACATCGACAGGAGTTAAGTTTTCTTCAAAGTAAATCTCGGTTTTTTTCGGAAGCTCGAAGAAAGCAAGGCGCTCGGTCGGATTGTAGTCGTTAAGATAGGCTAGGTATTCGATAGCTTCGATTCCGGCAATAACATCTTCTTTTAGCCAACCGGTTCGACGAGCGATAACCCCCTCAAAAGAATTGTCTTTTGGATTCGCTTCGTAATAGGCGTCTTTATAGGCAACGACTGGAGATTTATTAGTGTCAAAACCATAATACCCTAAAATTTCTAGCGCTTCACATTCTAGCATATAGCCTTGATAGTATTTGTATTTGGTTTTCCATTCGGAGTTGATTAGTTCTGGGTTTTCTTCGCTTTCGGTAACGTTGGCGTATTTTGCGCCAGTGGCGATTTTCTTTAGATTTTCGTCACCCTCGCAACTTTCGCTAACTTCTTCGGCGCTACCGAATATGAAACGAATTAGACTGCTGATGGAGACGCCTTGTTTTTTGGTTTTACAAACATTCGCGTCCATTACGCCCGTTGTTGATTCGCGACCAGCACCTAGGATTATATATTCGGCGAGACCGTCTTCGATACCGTCGCCAGCGTCTTTGATCTTGACCGTTTTGCCGCTGCTATCTTTTTCTAGTTGACTGCTCAAAGCGGAGGATTCTTCAAAATCTTTCAGCGTCATAGATAGAATGTTTTTGTCGCTATAAGCATCATCGTCAAAGTTTTCCGTATCGTAAGTGGCGATTTGGTTACAGTATATGTCACCACGTCCGCCAATTGCTTCGACGGTTGAGCAGGAAGCACCGTCTAATGACGCGCCGAGAAAAGTGCCCGAATCGTCGCTAGCATAAGCGCCGAGAGTTAAATTGCCGAAACTTTTGAGCGCGAGCGCGGAAACGGAAGAAAATTGACCGAGAAGAGATTTTTTAGTCATCGAGACGGAGTATAGGTTATTAACAATACTACCGAGGAAAGTATTAGGCGAAGAAAGATCGAACGGGCTACGGCCGGCACGATCGGCAATTACTCTTTCTTCGTAGAGTTTTTTCGTATAGGTATTATAGGCAGTAACAGCGTGGCTATCGGAAGCATTAGAAGCGCCAGTATTTTTCGCGAGAGAGGTGTTGATGAATGAAGCGCCCTCGACGATACGTTCACCGAGATTTCCGGTAAAAGATTCGGAGGGTTTTAGGAAAAGGGCGTTGGCGACGTCATCGGTATAATGAGCTATTAGATAGTCGGAGTTACCACTTTTTTGTCCGGTAAATAAACTAATAATCCAGTTCAAAAGTTTTTTAAAGCCGCTGAAAATACTAACGGTCGTTTCTTTGATTTCTTTGCTACTATCGACGCTTTCATAAGTCGATTCGTCTTCGGTCGTAACAATGACGCGGTCGCGAGAAACTTTCGCAGCTTCGGCAGCATCGTAACCCCCGTCGGCAACGGTCGCCATCAAATTAACAGCTTCGCTCGGTTTACCATAAGACGTATAAACGTCTTCGCCGGTATCTGGATCGGTTCCGGTTGGCTCTTTGCTGGTTTTATCGGTGAGAAGATAGGTCGAGAGTTGGTTGATGGGGCCATTGTTACCGGATTTAGCCTGTTCAACTCCGGCAAGAATAGCGGCGGAAGCGCGGGCAGATTGATAGGACTCGTTAGCAGAAATCGCGGCGTTGATTAGGGCGGCCGCTTTTACGGTTGCCTCTTCAACGGTTTTGGCTTTACTGTTTTTGGCGATATCTTCGATATATTTCTTTGCTTTTTCGCGAGCCTTATTAAAGTTGGACGAATCGGAAGAGGCCGACGACGACCCGCCCGTAGCAGCCGAGGGATCGGTTCCGGTTTCTGGCCCTGCATCGCAATATTCGGGATGTTCCTCGCAGATGTTTTCTGGAGCAGAAAGACAATCTCCTGGGTAAAGGCTACAGTTGAGCCAAAGTCCGCTGTCGGAGCCGGAGGTAGTTCCAACGGTGGAAGATGAACTATTGGGGTCATAATCAATCGCGTTAGCGAATAGATTTTCAAAGGATTTTTGGTCGGTTTCGTTATCGCCAGTAACCTCAAAAGTTGCATACGGGTCGCGGTTGATGCCTAAATCTTCGAAAGTTTCTTCGCCAGAACGGTCATAAAAGAAAGCGGAATCGCCGCCGACTGCTTCGCGGAAAGCATTGTAAAAATTGCTGTTAAAATTCTCACTATCAGAATCTAAGGCGGCTTGGACTTCTTCATAGGTCTCGTAAAGAGTTTCGTTTCCATAATCATCTACGAACCTCACAATAAGCCGACCGTCGGAATCTAAATCTCTAGCCTCTATCGTACTGGCGAGAGTATTAGTTTCTCCAGAAGCGATAATGTGGTTGGTCTTGATGAACGCGCCAGTAGTTTTATCAATAATTCCAGTATCAATTTTATGGACAGCAAGTTTTTCTTCCAAACTATCGGGGATATCTCCCTTATCTAAAAGTTCATTAAAAGCGTATTTAAGTTTATCAAATCCAACCGAGACGAAATTTATGGTTTTTGAGATTAGATTATTTTCCATGTGGAAAGAATAAAGTAAACTTAATGAGCCAATAGCAACCAAGGGGAGCGCAATCAAAAACATTATTATAGCGATAATCGGAGAATGTTTTTGGGGAGCTTCGGCGGAAGTTCCTTGGACGTTCGATTCGTAATCTTCATCGAGTTCTTCGTCTTCGTTTTCAATTTCTTTATCGGGAGCGACTTTATCGACGGCATCACGGAAATTTTTCGTTCTTTCCTCGGCTTCGCGAAGACGACGGGCGGCGCTTTGGGCCTTTTCGTAAGCATCTCTTGAACTTTTGGCCTTATTGAGAGCGTCAGCGGCTTTGGCGGCGTTAGTGGAAGAAGCGGCGGTTCCGGCAGCGCCCGCCGAAGCCGAAGAAGCTCCGGCAGCGGTTCCGGCGGCAGCACTACCTGCGGCTGCTCCACCTGCTGCACTACCAGCGGCAGCGGCACCAGCAGCACCGCCGGTCGCAACAGTAGCAGCGACAATCGCCGCGCCCTTAATAACTTTTTTAGCGGCGCGTTTCTTTTTCTCGGCAGATTCGGCTTCGACTTTTTTATAATTAGCTTCGGCTAATTTAGCCCTACGGTCGGCTTCGGAAAGTTCGGAGGGTTTTTTATTATTTTCGTTCGTTCGTTCGGGCATATACGCTTATGATTATAGCATAATAGGCCGCGGGAATACAAAAATTATTAGACCTTGTTGATGACTGGAATAACGATAGGCGTATGACCGGTAGCGTCGAAGAGAATATGAGTGATGTCTTCTTTAACTTCTTCTTTGAGGACTTTCAGTTCGGGGTCGGTGGAAATCGACTTATCGGTTTTGGCGCGGAGATAATGACGGATTTTGCCAATTAACTCCTCCGAATTATCGAGATAAATAAAGGCGCGAGAGATAATATCGGGAGTTTTAATCAGGCGACCGGTTTTTTTCGAGAGAGTTAGGACAATCACGAAAATTCCTTCGCGAGAGATGTGGATTCTATCTTTAACGACGGCTTCATGAACAGGTTGGTCAGCATCATCATAAAGTTTATTGCCGACGAAGATGCGCCCGTTTTTGCGGATGGTTTTATCTTTTCTAAGTTCAACAACATCACCGTTGTCCGCGAGAACGATATTTTTTCGAGGAATCCCAACGACGTTTTCCGCCATCTCGGCGTTATGTTCAAGCATATAAAACTCGCCGTGGTAAGGCATATAGTTTTTCGGGTTCATTCGCGTGACAAATTCGACGTGATCCTCGAAGTAGGCATGACCGGAAAGATGGAGCGGGCCGAGATTGGTAAGATGATTTTTGCCGTTTTGGATGACGGTCGCGCCCTCGCGGAGAAGACCGCCGACGGTCGAGACGACATGAGGCTCGTTCCCCGGAATCGGATTCGAGGAGAAAACGATACAATCAGTCGGCTTAATCTTGATGAATTTATGAGCGCCGGTAATCATTCGGTTCAAAACAGCGTTAAGCTCGCCCTGAGAACCGGTGCAAACGATACAGATTTTTTCGTCAGGAAGTTTAATGATGTCTTCCATCTTCATAATTGTATCTTTCGGGACTTTAATCGCTTTCGCACGGAGAGCAACCTCGACGTTATTAATCATCGAAAAGCCAGAGAACGCGACTTTACGACCGCGAGCGGCGGCTTCTTTCAAGATGAGTTCGATACGCCCGATTTGGGACGAGAAGCAAGAGACGATTACGCGACCGGAGGCGTAATTATCCATCACTTTACCGAGGTTTTCGCCGACGTCGAATTCGGAGTGAGGATGTTTCCCAGGGGAGTCGATATTGGTCGATTCGTTCAGCATTAAATCGATTCCCTCGGTTTTAACGATTTCGTCGAGGCGAGCATAGTCGGTTTGGATGCCGACCGGATTTTGTTCATGGCGCCAGTCGCCGGAAAGATAGATATTTCCATTCGGGGTTCGGAAAAGAATCGCAGCGTTACCAGGGATAGAGTGAAGGGTATGAATAAACTCAGCGGAAAGGTGCTCGGAGAGCTTTAGGTTTTCATGTTTAAAGGGGTCAACAGGGCAATAATTTAAGTCGGGGACGTCGTTGAGCTCGGACATCTGTTTCTTAATCATACCGAGGGTAAAATCGGTTCCATAAATCGGCGTTAGGGGGTTAAATTTCGGGAGAAGATGGCGACAGGCGCCGATATGGTCAAGGTGGGCATGAGTAAAGAGAATAGCTTTAATCTTGTCGCGGTTATCTTCGAGGTATTTAATATCGGGGATTAGGTAGTTAACGCCCGGATAATCTCCGTCGGCAAAGAGAACACCCATATCAACCACGACCATTTCCCCCTTATATTCGATGATGGTCATATTTTTTCCAATTCCGATTTCGCCAAGACCGCCAATCGGAATGATTCGGACAGCTTCGGGATCAGGACGAGCAGATTTTAGCATTGAGTTCGTAATCTGTTTTCCGTCGTAGCCGTTGTATTTCGACTTATTGACAGGGATACCAATGATATGTTGAGTCGCTTGGGCGTTAACGTCCATACTTAACATCTTTTGATGGTGAACCATCTCGCCTTTACGGGTCGAAACAGAGAGATTTACCTTGCGCTTCTCGGAGTCGGATTTAGCGGTTTTTACGGGAGTTTTAGGGGATTTTTTAGCATTTTTCCCGTTTACGGCATTTTTAGGGGCTTTAGAGGCGTTTTTCTTCGAAGAGCCGTTAGAGGAAGGTTTCGCGAAATTCGAGTTAAAATGGCGTTTTTGGGCTTCCTCGAACTGTTTTTTAATATCAGGAAGTCGCTCGGCACGGGACTTTAAGAGGCGCGCGCGGCGTTCCTGTTCTTTTTGAGAATTATTCATTAAAAAGTTTCCTTTTTTAGGGTTAAGTTTTAAATACAAGTAGATTAAGTAATTCTATTTTATAAAAGTTTCTAAAATTTGTCAAGAAAAAGCCTTAATCTAAGGTCTGTCTTTCTATTATATCATACTTGACAAAAATAGTCAAGAGGGAGTATAATAGGAGGACTTCTAGCCACGAGGGGAGTGAAAAAAACTTTTTTGGCTAAGCACTTTTAGAATCGAGAGAAAGGAAGATTGGACAAATGAGTGGATTTATTGATTGGCTGCGCGGGGGAACTTGGCGCGGAGATGCTCAGGTGGAAGTGGGAGACGAATTTGGAGACGAGAAAGCCAAGCCCACCGAGCGGGATGAGTTCGCTTTTACCGAATTCGCCTTTTCGTCCGTCGAGATGGATCATGATCTTTTCAAGACGACTGAGCAGTTTTGGCACTTGGTCGAGAAATACGACGAAGAGTGCGGCGGGATCAGTCGCGCCAAGGAGTTGCTTGAGGGGAACTCGTTGGCGATACTGGAGCTGGCAACGCTGGAGAAGCGTGAGACCGAGCTGATGCAGTTTTGGCAGACGCTGACCGAAAGGATGACCGAAGAGATGAAGCTCCATCTTCAGGAGCTGCGGGAGTTTATGGAGTATACTGGATTCCCCGATCTTGAAGATGAGGACGAAGCCGAAGCCGAACCGGAAGCTGAAGCGACCGAAGAGAGCTTCACCGACCTGCATGGGCTCGATCCGAACGCCGAACCGGAAGACATCATCGAAACCGAACCGTAACTTTCTCTGAACGACCGCTGGGCTTTACGCCCAGCTTTTTTTATGCTAAGATATGTTTAGATTCATGCGGTTCCGTCGTCTAGTGGTCTAGGACGTCTGGTTCTCATCCAGAAAATCGCGGGTTCGACTCCCGCCGGAATCACCATTAAAAGACGTCAGGTTGGAGACGACCTGCCGTGTAGAAAGCCCCCGATT
>CAZSYG010000030.1:0-9018 GCA_964610655.1 uncultured Candidatus Saccharibacteria bacterium | reverse complement strand
TCCTCATGTTCGACGTTAAAGATAACGACCCGTTCCTCCGCCGTTACGGAAAATACATTAACCTTGAAACCGCCGCCGTTTATAATGAAGGCGGAAAACGCACGAATCATAACCTCTCCTTTAATGAGTATATTCGCGGCGAATATCCCGAAATTGACCCCGAAACCGGCAAGGCGAAACGTGATGCCAACGGCAACATCATCTATTCTAAAGTCAAGCCAAAGCGCGATCTCGTTAAGCTCATGGAAGGTACTTCTTTCGACGGCGTCGAGCGTACCGCCTATGAAAATATGGATAAATCTATGCGCGACGCTTATATTCGCGAAGACGGAACTCTCGACGAAGCGGCTTGGTCTAAGCGTCGTAAAGATGTCCAAAACTCCATTCTTCCCGCAATCATCTCTGCCGGTCTAAAATACCCCTCCGGCTCCGAACAAATCCAATCCCTCGCGTCCTATATGACCGGTTACAAAATCAACCGAGACGGCAAACTCGTCCCGCGTTGGAAAGATAAAGGCGACATCTTCTACGGCGTGGACCCGAAAGAGTTTTTCCAAGACCAAACCGACATTTTCCTCGGTGCCCAAACCCCGTCCCAAATCCTCGGTATCCGCACCGACCTCTTGAATCCTATTATTGAAACTCTCGCCGACGAATATATTGAGAAAAATGGCGAAGATGAGCTCCCCGAAAACTACGCTTCTCTCTCCCCCGAAGAAAAAGAGAAGCTCGAAAAAGACCGTCGCTTCGAATATGCCAAAAAACAGCTCTTCGCTCTCCTCGACAAGAAAGGGAAGCTCGAGCAAATCTATACTTCTCGCCGCTCTGGTGCCGGTCTTGGCTCGAAAGATAAAGTTCGCGACCTTCTCGATCTCGACGATGACTTTAAGATTGCTCAATACCGTCAACAAAAGTCCGACGAACGCCGAAAACTTCGTGAAAAAATTAAAGAAAAACTTAAAAACGAAGGTCATGACGTCGACGACGATTCTGCCCATCCATCCCCGTCCTATGACAACTCTAGCTACTTCAGCGGTATGCTCGATGAACTCTACAACGAAAATCCCGACAGCGAACACTTCTACGCCGAATCTTATAAACTTCTCCGCAAATTCAACCTCGACTTTATCGCCAGCAAATACCAAGAATTCCACAAAAACAACGAATCCGCCGACAACTACGAGCTTCTTTCCTACCTCTTTGAGCTTCTCGAAAACCCCGATAATTATATATAATATATAATTATTATGCTATAATATATATTATATATGGCTCAATATAAAGTCCCTCAAGATGTCGAGGCCGACGATAAGTTAATCGGCCCTTTTGGCTTTCGCCAATTCATCTATCTTTTGATTGTTGCCGCCCTCGGTGGCGTCGCCTATATCATGGGTCGTATCTTTTTTCTCCTCGCTTTCATCCCCATCATCCCCGCTCTCTTCCTCTTGATTCTCGCTCTTCCTCTCCGCAAGGAACAGCCTATGGAAACTTATATCGCCGCTCTAATTTCTTTCTATACAAAGCCAACGAAACGCTACTTTAACACCGGCCAGCGCGAATCAACCATCCTCATTACCGCCCCGAAAATCATCGAAAAAATCCGAACAAAAAATATCTCTTCCGACGATGCCGGCCGTCGTCTATCCTTCCTCGCTTCCGTCGTTGATTCCGAGGGCTACTCCATCAAAGAGGGCGCCTCGACTCCCGTCCGCGACGAATTTATCGCCGAAGCGAACTCGACCCCCGATATGTTCGACGTTTACGAAACGACCCGAATCGATTCTTTTGTCGAAGATTCCGCTTCCCGTCGTCATGACGCCGCCGTTGCTCAAATGCGCGCTGCCATCGAAAAGTCGAACAGCCTAACCGCCTCCGCCGAAGCTCTTGCTTCTGCCGAAAATCCCGCTTTCGCCGCCGCTCCCCCCGCCTATAACCCCTCTTCTAGTTTCACCAACCCGTTCGCCTCCGCTCAATCCTCTCAGCCTCAACAACCCCCCGCGAAAGAAGAACCTCTCGATTTTTCCATCTTCGCCGAAACAACCACCCCCGCTTCCGCCACCGAACAATACATCGACTCCAAACCCGCCGAAACCTCTCCCGCCGAAGAAACCGTTAAGTCTGCCGTCGAACCCACCGCCGAAGAAACTTCGCCCGAAGTCGAAAGCGTTATCGTCGAACCAGACGAAAAAATCTTTAACCTCGCTCATGACAGAGATTTTTCCGTCGCCACCATCGCTAAAGAAGCTAAACGTATTTCGCGTAAAGCTGATAATGAAGAAGTTTATATAAGTTTACATTAAGGAGAGAACTATGAACCCGAATACCCAACAATTCCAAGCCTACCAAGGAATGCAGCCTAACTCTCAGCCTCTTCAGCCCCAACAACCTTTAACGACTCCGAACGGCGCCCCCATCTCCTCAAACCCCCAATTTCCCGCAACTCCCCCGAATTCCGACCAAGCCACCCCAGACGACGAACGCTCGACCCAAACCACTCTCCTAATCTCCGAGCTTCGCGACGGAATGGTCATCATGAAAGACGGTTCTTTCCGCGCCGTCGTCGCTTGCCAGTCCATCAACTTCGACCTCATGTCCGAACAAGAACGTGAAGCCGTCGAATACTCTTACCAAAACCTCCTGAACTCCCTAAACTTTACCACCCAAATCCTCATCCGCTCCCAGCGCGTCGACATCGGTCCTTATATCGAAAAACTTTCCGAAATCCGCCGCAACAACGATAACATGCTCCTCGGAATTTTAATGGACGACTACATAAACTTTATCGGCGCTCTCGCCGACGAAGCCAACATCATGGACAAATCTTTCTTCATCATCATCCCTTATTACTCCAGCCCCGAACTCGAAAAAATGATTAACGAAACTAAGTCCATCTTCGCCAGTTTCCAAAAAAACAAAATCGCACCCATCTCTCGTATCGACCGCGCGACTTACGAAAAAGCCTCTTCCGAGCTCAATAACCGTGTCGACTCCGTCATCTCTGGCTTAGCCCAAGTCGGCATCCACAGCGTCCGCCTCAACACCAAAGAACTCGCCGAACTTTATTATAACTTCAACAACCCCGACACCGCCGTCCGCGAACCGCTCGTCGATTTTAGTAAACTCGCAACAACTTACGTAAAGAAAGGAACCCCCCAAAATGGCTAAAAATAAAAACGTCCAACCAACCGCCGCCCAAATCGCCTCCCAAGCCCAAATTTCCGAAGATCTCGAAATCCAGCGCGCCTTCGAACAGGGAATCACCACTCTTCGCGACCTCATCTCCCCCTCTTCCATCGAAATCTACGCCGACTATTTCCGTCTCGGAACAAAATACGGCCGCACTCTTTACATCTACGGTTATCCTCGAACTCTTTATACTGGCTGGCTTTCGCCCATTATCAACATCGACGAAGTCCTCGACGTCTCCATGTTCATCTATCCCGTCGATACCCAAGTCGTCATGAAAAACCTCCGCAAAAAAGTCACCCAGCTCGAAGCCTCAATGAACGTTAACAACGATAAAGGAAAAGTCCGCGACCCTGAGCTCGAAGCCGCTATCAATGACGCCGAGGAACTCCGCGACCAACTCCAAGTCGGCGCCGAACGTTTCTTCCGTTTTGGCTTATA
This sequence comes from uncultured Candidatus Saccharibacteria bacterium, assembly GCA_964610655.1. Classification (GTDB taxonomy): domain Bacteria; phylum Patescibacteriota; class Saccharimonadia; order Saccharimonadales; family Saccharimonadaceae; genus Nanosyncoccus. The sequence goes on along the minus strand of CAZSYG010000030.1, from coordinate 5,391 downwards.
TGTTACAATTTGGGCCGATTCTCTCGACGAACTTAAATTCGTCCAACAAAAAATCGAAACTTTCTTCGGTCAACAAATGGTTTATTCTAAAGTTGCTACTTCCCAACAAGAACAGGGAATGCAATCCTGTCTCCCCCAATGTACCGACCAACTCCAAATCCGCCGCAACATGAACACTGGCGCCATCTCCACTTCTTTCCCCTTTACTTCCGCCGACCTTACTCAAGAAAAAGGCATCCTTTATGGAATCAACATGCACAACAACGGTCTTGTCATCTTCGACCGCTTCTCTCTTGAAAACGCCAACCTCGTTGTCTTCGCTAAATCTGGTGCCGGTAAATCTTTCACCGTTAAGCTCGAAGCCTTGCGTAGTATGATGATTGGCGCAGAAATCCTCATCATCGACCCAGAAAACGAATACCAAAAACTCTCCGACGCCGTCGGCGGCTCCTATATCCGTCTTTCCTTAAACTCCGATGTCCGGATTAACCCTTTCGACCTCCCGAAAGTCGTCGATTCCGAAGACGCGAACGACGCTCTCCGCGCCAACCTCGTCACGCTTCATGGTCTCCTCCGCCTCATGCTCGGCGGCGCCAACCAACAAACCGGTGCCCCCGCCCTCACCCCGAACGAAGAAGCCGACCTCGACCAAGCCCTAATCGACACTTACGCCCGCGCCGGAATTACTTCCGATCCTCTAACCCACCAGTCCACCCCTCCGACCATCATCAACCTTTACGATACCCTGCTTCACATGGAAGGAACCGGTCCCGAACTCGCCCAACGTCTCCGAAAATACACGACCGGAACTTTCGCCGGAATTTTCTCCCAACAATCCAACATCGACATCAACAACCAAATGGTCGTCTTTAACATCCGCGACCTCGAAGACGAACTTCGCCCTGTCGCGATGTATATCGTCCTTTCTCATATCTGGAACGTCGTCCGCGCCCAACAAAAACGCCGCATCCTCATCGTCGATGAGGCGTGGCAACTCATGCAATTTGAAGATTCCGCCGCTTTCCTCTTCTCTCTCGCGAAACGCGCTCGAAAATACTATCTCGGTCTAACCACCATCACCCAAGACGTCGAAGATTTCATGACCTCTAAAATGGGTCGCGCCATCGTTGCTAACTCTTCCATGCAACTTCTCCTGAAACAATCCCCCTCCGCCGTCGATGTTCTTTCCGACGTCTTTAAACTAACCGATGAAGAGAAGAAACGTCTCGCGAACTTCCCCGTCGGCCAAGGTCTCTTCTTCGCCGGCAACAACCATGTCCATATGCAAATCATTGCTTCCGATACCGAAGAATCATTAATCACGACCAACCCTAACGCAAAAGCATAAAATATGTTATAATATCATCATGATCATCTCTCGAAAAATTCGAGCTTGGTTTCTTCTTGCGACTTTATTTTTGAATCTCTCTTTAAGTCTCGAAACTTTTGCCCTCTCTGCCGCCGAAAAAAAGTTCTACGCCGAAAACTACATTCTCTTCTTTAACCCCGACGGCGACAACCCCACCTCTACTTCCGAAAACCTCTGTCTCATCGATCTCGGCGATTCCGCCGCAACCATCTTAAACTTCCTTATCGGAAAAAATTATTCAAAAAACTCCGCCGCCGGTATCGTCGGAAATTTAATGGCGGAATCCGGCCTGCGACCGAACCTTCTCGAAGGGGGAACCGCCGTCGGTAGCGACTATATATTATATGACCTTTCTACCGATACCTCTAACTACCCTAATCGCGGTTTCGGTCTCGCCCAATGGACAACCGCCGCTCGCCAAAAGGCTCTCCAGCTTTTCGCCAACGAAAACGGTCTCGCCGTCACTTCCGTCGAGGCCCAACTCGGCTACCTCATCAAAGAACTTTCCGCCCGCGGTTTTTCCGCCGAAAGTATGTCCGCCGACTCCGTCGAAGAAGCGACCTTTAAAATTTTCGATAAATTCGAAGTCCCGGGTTCTTCTTTTTGGACAACCGTCGGTGGAAAATATTATAACGACTACGACCCAAAATCCCTTGCCGAACTCTCCGCCGAAAAAACTCCCGCCGCCTATAAAGCCTTCAACAAACGCCTCGGCTATGCCAACTCCGCCCTCGCAAAAATTTCTAACGCAAACCTAACCGGCTCTTCCTCTTCCCAATGCGAAGAACCCGCTAAAACTAGCGGAAGTTCATCTAGCGAAGATCCTGAAAACCCCGAAGCTAAAACTTCCGGAACAGATAGCAAATCCGAGGAGTCTAAAACTCCCGAATCCGAAAAAGAAGACACGAAACCCGAAACCGAAGTCCTAATCACCTCTTCCGCCGTCGCCGACAAAATCGCCGAAACTGCCGTGAAAATGGCTTGGCCTTATACTTCCGGCGCGAATACCGGCTATTGCAAAACTTCTTCCGGCTCCCTCGTAAAATGGAATTCGAAATCGAAGCCCAAAGAATGTGCTTCTTCTCTCAAAGAAGAAAACGCCGCCATGCTAAGCTCAATTTACGGCTCCGCCAAAGTTTCCCGCGCGATGGACTGCTCTTGGTTTGTTGGTGATTTAATCCGTTATCTAAAAATCGACTCTAGCTTCCCTCATGGCGGCTCTTCCTCCATAACCAACTACCTTGCTAAGACCCAAAAATGGGTAGAAGTCAGAAATCTCGGCAACACCTCAAACTTAAAAGCCGGCGACGTCTTTGCGATTGATGGCCATGTCATGATTTATGTCGGCTCTTTCGGCGGCTCATACGGTAACGCCGTCGGCGCTTCTAAAAACTCTTGGGTCGCCCGCCTCCATACGATTTATTACAATCAAGTCTCTTCCGGCGCCGCTTTTCGTATCTTCCGTTATAAAGAATAGGGAACTAAAATGAATCCAACTTATAACCTAAACCAAAACCCAAATCTAATCGAAAAACCAAAGCCTTTTTCGAACATTGATAAAAACGCCCTAAAAGCTACTCTCCCGCTTCTTATCATTCTTTTAATCATCATCCCACTTCTCGCTTTCTTCTTTCTCCCGAAAGAATCCCCCGAAGATCTCGCCCAACGAGAACTAGACGAAAAAATCCTCGCCGAAGCCGAAGATTATGCCGAAAAATATCCCATCGTCTCTATTCTCCCTTACGTCGGCGAAAATTTTCGCGTCGACTACGGTCTCTGCGAAAAATCAGAAAATGTCTTTAACGACGAAAATTTCTGTCTTCGCGTTTCCGCCCTCTCCTCTAGTCTAACCTCCGCCCTCTCTTTCCTAACCTCTCTCGAAACTTACGACATCGCCAACTACTCCGTCGAATTTCCCGATTTTTCCTGTCCTTTCGACCCCTCCTCTCTCGGCCCCTCCGCCCTCTCCCTAACTCCCCTCGGAAACAACTATTATCTCGCTCCCCTCTCTTTTGAAAATTACGCCAACACAAAAATAACTTATAAAATCATCCTCAAAAAATCCGGCTCCTCTTATTCTTTCGTAACTTCTCCCGAGTTTATTTTTACCTATAATAAATACCCCTCCCTCGAAAAAAATCTCCTTTCTTCCGCCAACGAACTTATGCTATAATAAGTTCATGAATCGTAAGGTCAAGTTCGCTATCGGTGGCGCCGTCGCTGTTGTTGTCATAATTATCCTTATCTTCTCTTTCGCTAAACCTAAAGTTTCCCCCGAAACCTCTACTGATTCTTCCGAAACCTACGCCGACGCGGAATACTTCGATAATCTCTCTGATGACATCTTTTTCGACACTATCAGCGAAGCCGACGATGATGATAATTTTACCTATGTTGACTCCGGCGAAGACATTCCCGACGATTACGGAATCGACGACCCCAACGCCGAAGACCCCCCGTCAATAGACGAAGACCCTTTCGATGTTGAAGATTTTGAAACCCTCTTCGATGAATTTGAAGCCGGAGGGTCTTCCGATGAATTTTAAACCTCTTGCTCTCGCCCTTACCCTCCTCTTTTCTCTTTTTTCATTTTCCCCCGTTTTCGCCGAAGGGGCTAAACTTTTCACCGAAACCGACGATTTCAAAATGTATAGCCGCAACGAAATTTACATTTACGAACCTTGCGACACTAATTTCGAAACTATCCCTCGCGAAATCGAAGTTGGCGGTAGTTCGCTCAAGGAAAAATTCTACTCCGCCGCCGGCGTATTCGGTAAAGATCTCGTCGCCGCCGGAATCGCCCACGCCATCTCCTCGCTCGGAAATTCCACTTTCCCCTTCTTTCTTTCCGTCAATAAGTCCGAAATCCTAACCAAGGCCAAGACTAGCGGAAAATTCTCCGATTATGAGTCTATTTTAGACACTTATCTTTCCAACCCCGACTCAACTTCTTCCGCTCCCGACCATGATTTAAACGTCCTCATCGCCGCCGAATTTTACTATTTTTACTCAACTAACTCTACTGATTTTACCGCCTCTCTCTCCGATGACGCCTCGACCGAAAATCATGTCAATGCTACCAACGTCGGAAAAAAATTCCTCGAAACTATCAGAAAAGATTCTTCTAGTTTTTCTGTCTCTTCCGAAGAATACGACAGTTATTCCGAACTTTCGCCAGCCATAGATGTCATCATCAAACTTTCTTCCGTTACTTCCGCCGATTATACTTCCTCGACCTTTATCGTCGGCGATGCAATTACCTACGCCGCCGAAAGTAACATCATAGACGAATCGAACGGAAAATTCGGCAATCTACTCTCTGCCTCTATCGAAGATGGCGGAACCGGCATCTCCCATTCCAACATCAAAGCCTCCTCTAGCGAAACTTTTAGCGGAGGAACCTCCGAACTGCTCAACGCTTCCTCCACTGGCATAAAATATCTTCTAATCGAGTTGGGAAACAACGACTCCGCTTCGACCCTGACCGAAGAATCCATCAAAGGTCAGCTCGACGAACTAAAATTAAAATTTTCCGACGACACCTACGGTAGCCCCATGATTCTTCTCGTCCTCGGCTATACTTCTTCCGGCGAACCTTTTTATAATGACATCTATCGCAACATCATAAGCGACAGCGAACTAAACAGCAACAACCATATCGTCCTCGTCGACGGTTGGCTCAACGCCATAAAAGCCGACTCTTCGCTTCTCGACTCATCCAACCGCCCGACTAAAAACGGCGCGAAAAAACTTGTCGAAATCTATAAAGATGCCCTAAAAAGTACCCAAAACACCCTCCTAAGTTCCCACGACGTCAATCCTTGTGCTCGCGCCTCTCTCTCCCGTCGCCAAGAACGCGAAGCCGAATCTGAGTCGGGTTCAGAAGACCCCTCGTTCTGCTACGATAACCCAACCGACCCATCTTGCGCCGAAAACCCCCCCGACGACCCCTCGACTCCTTCCGATCCATCTACCCCCTCCGACCCTTCTGACCCCTCGACCCCCTCCGCTCACGATTTTAC
>CAZSYG010000029.1:0-9153 GCA_964610655.1 uncultured Candidatus Saccharibacteria bacterium | reverse complement strand
TAGGCACGCCGCCAGCATTCATCCTGAGCCAGGATCAAACTCTCCATTAAAGATATTTGATTACTCAAATTAAAATGAACTGACGATGATTAATTGCACAACTAAATTGTTAAAAATAAAACTCCAAGATTAGTGTTTTTTCCACATCTCCTAGACTTCTCTTATCTTATATCAAACCCCAAAATATGTCAAGACTTTTTTTCGAGATTTTTTGTTAAATTACCCCCGCATTCACCCCATAAATATCATAAAGACTAAAGCCCCAACCAAGACCCCGACCAAACTCCCCACAACCGCCTGCGGAACCGTATGTCCCTCAACCAACTTTTTCGGCTTCGTTTTCGCGTTTCCGTCGCTCTTCGCTATCTCGTTCAACAACTTCCCATACTCCCCAACCGCATACCGAACATTCACCGCGTCATAAATAATAATTATCGTCATTCCTACCGCCAGCGCAAAAATCGCCGAGTCGAACCCCTCCGAAAGCCCCAAAAACGTCGATAGTGCCATAAAGCTCGCCGAATGTCCCGACGGCATCCCCCCCGACCTTACTAAATCCTCCACAACTTCCTTAAAATTTTTATACGGCTTCTTCCCTTTCTTTAACAGCCCAATAATAAATTTACTCACCTGCGCAACCGTAAACCCAATAATAAACGCAATAATTCCATAAAACCCACTCTTCATTATTAAAATTTCTCCTTATTATTAAAATTCCTACTTTTTAATAAAAATCTCGATTTTTAATAATTACCGAAACTTTTAATAACTATTCCTCTTTCTCCTCTTCCGGGAGCACAATCCCAATCGACGCGACCTTATCTCCCTCGGCCAACTTCATAATCCTCACCCCTTGCGTCGCTCGTCCCAACGTCGGAATCTCCTTAACCGCAACTCGAATTGCTTGTCCATTCTCCGACATCATAATCACCTCTTTTGCCTCTGGGTCTAAGGTATGAACCGCAACGATCCTCCCCGTCTTCGCCGTAACCGCCGCCACCTTAATCCCCACTCCCCCTCTCTTATGCGCCGCAAAGTGCGAAGCCAGTGTCGCTTTCCCGTATCCGTTCGCCGAAATTACCAAAATCTTCTGCTCCGCGTCGGTCAAAATGTCCATCCCGACAATCTCATCTTTCGGTCGCAGTTTCACCCCTCGAACTCCTCGCGCCGCCCGTCCCATCGCTCGGACTTCCTTTTCGTTAAACCGAACCGCTTGCCCCGCCGATGTTGAAATTACAACATCATTTTCCCCGCTCGTCCCCTGAACCCATTTCAACTCATCTCCCTCATCGAGCTTAATCGCCGCCAGTCCATTCGAACGAATATTCGTAAAATCTTTAATCGCCGTCTTCTTAATCGTCCCCCGTTTCGTTGCCATGAATAAATACCCGTCCTCTAGCCCCGTCCCCTGTTTAATAATCGCCGTAATCTTCTCTTCTGGGTGCATATTCAAAACGTTCACCGCTGCCGTCCCTTTCGCCGTCAACGACGCTTGCGGAACTTCATAAGCCTTCAACCTAAAAATCCTTCCCTGATTCGTAAAGAACAGGAGAAAATCATGCGAACTCGCCGTAATAATCTGAGAAATAACGTCTTCCTCTTTCGTCGTCATCCCCCTCTTCCCTTTTCCGCCTCTATTTTGTCGCCTAAAATCGTTCTGCGGAACTCGTTTCATATAATTCTCTGTCGTCAAGAGAATCACACTTTCCTCTTCCGGAATTAACTCCTCTTCCGCGAACTTCCCAACCTCATGATTAATAATCTTGCTCTTCCTCTCGTCGCCATATTTCTCCTTGAGCGCCAAAAGTTCTTCCTTAATGACCCTAAGAATCTCGTTCTCGTCCGCGAGAATCGCCTCTAATTTCTTAATTAGTTCGTGTAATTCGTGTAGCTCCGCCTCGATTTTATCTCGTTCGAGTCCTTGGAGCCTCCTTAGCTGCATCTGCAAAATCGCGTTCGCCTGAATTTCCGAAAGCCCAAACCTCTCCATCAACCTCTTATCCGCGTCATCATAACTCTCGCGAATCGTCTTAATTACTTCATCTATATTATCTAACGCAATTTTTAACCCCTCTAAAATATGCGCCCTCTCCTTCGCTTTTCGGAGCTCAAATTCCGTTCGTCGTCGCGTAACGACTCGGCGATGCTTAATAAACTCCCCTAAAATCTCTTTTAGCCCTAAAATCCTCGGCTGAATCCCATCCACCAAGGCGAGCATATTATAATGGAACGATGTTTGAAGCGGCGTCAACTTATAAAGCTGATTTAGAATTTTCTTCGGGAACGCGTCTTTCTTCAGCTCAACCACGACTCTAACTTTCCCCCTCGCCGACTCATTTCGAACGTCGGAGATATGGTCTAGCTTTTTCGCCAAAACCAAATCCCTAACCTTATTTAAGAAATCCTCTTTCGATACCCCATACGGCATCTCCGTAATTACGATATTATACCTCCCCCCTTTTCTCTCCTCAATGTTCGTCACTGCTCGAATCGTCACCGATCCTTTCCCTGTCGCATAAGCCGCCTTCATTGCCGCTCCGCCATAAACTTCCGCCCCTGTCGGGAAATCCGGCCCCTTAACGTGCTTCATCAACTCCTCCAGCGAAATTTCCGGATTCTCAATTTGCGCAACCGTCGCGTCAACCAATTCCGAAAGATTATGTGGCGGAATATTCGTCGCCATCCCTACCGCAATCCCCATCTGACCATTCAAAAGAATATTCGGCAACGCCGCCGGCAAAACTACTGGCTCTTTCTCGCTCCCGTCGAAGTTATCTCTAAAATCAACCGTCTCTTTCTCAATATCCGCGAGCAACTCCGCCCCAACCTTATCCATTCTCGCCTCGGTATAACGGCTCGCCGCTGGCTCATCTCCATCCGCCGACCCAAAGTTCCCCTGCCCCTCAATCAACGTATATCTCATCTTCCACGGTTGCGCCAAATTCACCATCGCCATATAAATCGACGAATCGCCATGCGGATGATATTTACCCATCACTTCCCCGACAATCCTCGCTGACTTAACCGTCGCGTGTGGCGCTTTCCACCCATTCTTATTCATCGCGTAAAGAATCCGCCTATTAACCGGCTTTAACCCGTCCCGAACGTCCGGTAGTGCCCTATCGACAATCACCGACATCGAATATTTCAAGAAATATTCTTCCATCGTCCCCTCAACGTCTCGATTCTCAATCCCATCCAAAATTTCGCGTGTAACGCCCATAGGCTCGTCTTCTGGCTGTTCACTTTTTTTGTTCAATACCATTTTTCTCTATCTCCTCTCTATTCCTTAAAAGTCCAAATCATCAAGATTAACTTTGCTCGCACCGGCCTGAATAAAATTTTTGCGCAAATCAACTTGGTCGCCCATCAACTTCGTGAAAACCGCGTCCGCTTTTTCCGCGTCCTCAATATGCACCTGAACTAAAATCCTATTCTCCGGATCCATCGTCGTCTCCCAAAGCTGTTTTGCATCCATCTCGCCCAACCCCTTAAACCTCTGTTGCGCCGTATAGCCCGCCTGCTTAAATCTCTCTTGATTCTCATCAATCTTCATTCCGTTCGCCTTTTTCTCCTCAATCTTCTCCGTCAATTTCTTCTCTAGCGCAACTTCATCATAAAGATAGTCAATCTTCCTCGTATTCCCCGTCCCCTTAATCAGCCCAAACAGCGGCGGCTTCGCGAGATAAACGTGTCCCGCCTTAATTACCTCTGGCATATACCTGAAGAAAAAGGTCATAAGTAGCGTTGCGATGTGCAGCCCATCCACATCCGCATCGGTCATAAAAACAATTTTATCGTATCTTAATCCTTTAATATCAAACTGGTCGCCAATCCCGACCCCTAATCCCTTAATCAACGAAACTAATTCCTGATTCGCGAGCATCTTATCTAACCTCGCCCGCTCCGTATTCAAAACCTTACCTCGAAGCGGCAAAATCGCCTGAATTTTCGGATTTCTCCCCTCTTTTGCCGAACCCGCCGCCGAATTACCCTCAACGATAAACAATTCACATTCATTCCTATCTCTCGACGAACAATCCGCCAACTTCGACGGCAAATTCAGCCCATCAAACGCTCCCTTGCGAATTACGTTATCTCTCGCTGCTCGCGCTGCTTTTCTCGCTCGCGCCGCTAAGGTCGCTTTCTGAACAATCTTTTTCGCAATCGCCGGATTTTCCTCAAGATAATACCCAAAATACTCGGTCATTACCTTATCAACATACCCCCTAACTTCCGGATTTCCGAGCTTATTTTTTGTCTGCCCCTCGAATTGCGGGTCGGGCAACATCACCGAAATGACCGCCGTTAATCCCTCTCTAATATCATCTCCCGTTAAATTATCTTCTTTTTCTTTTAATAGTCCATTTTTTCGCGCATAATCGTTCACCGTTCTGTTTAGCCCCGTCCTAAACCCAACCACGTGCATCCCTCCGTCAGGCGTCAAAACGTTATTCGCAAACGGCTTCATAATCTCCGCAAACGAATCATTATACTGAACCGCAATCTCGACTTCCGAATCCTGAACCTTCTTCTCGACGTAGAAAATATCGTCCGAAAGAACCTCTTTCCCGTTATTTAACCTTTTAACATAACTCTTAATTCCCCCCTCAAAATAAAACGACTCTCCCTCTCCCGTCCTCTCGTCCTTAACGGTAATCAAAATCCCCTTAGTTAAATACGCTTGATGTCGCGCGTAATTCGATACCCAACCATAATCAAACGTTGTCGTCTCCTTAAAAATCGACGGATCCGGATAAAACGTAATCGAAGTCCCGTGTTCTCTCGGAACCCCCTCCGTCGCCTTAAATGGAACCGAGGTCTTCCCAACTTCAAACTCAACATGATGCGTCTTCCCGTCTCGATAAACTTCCGCAACCATCTTCGTCGACAACGCGTTTACAACCGACGACCCCACCCCGTGCAACCCCGAAGAAACCTTATATCCCCCGTCTCCAAACTTCCCTCCCGCGTGAAGAACCGTCAAAACCGTCTCTAGTGTCGAAAGCCCAGTTTTCGGATGTTTATCAACCGGAATCCCGCGCCCATTATCATCAACTCTAACTCCCCCATCGCTCAAAATCGTAATATCAATCTTATTCGCAAACCCCGCAATCGCCTCATCAATCGAGTTATCTGCAATCTCCTTAATTAGATGATGAAGCCCATCATACCCCGTCGAACCAATATACATCCCTGGTCGCAATCGAACCGGCTCTAACCCTTCAAGAACCCGAATTTCTGACGAATCATAACTCTCCCCCTTACCCTTAGCTTCTGGCATCTAAATTTACCTCAAACTTAATAAATTACCTCTTTATTATACCTATTTCCCCTTATTTTTCAACCCCCCTCTCGCTCTATTCCTAGACCCCTTGATTTTTCTCAATTTCCGCCTTTTTTCTCATCCACGCCTCTAAAAAGTTCTCCTCTCGCGAATTTCCGCCTCCCTCCGCCCTCGCTTCTTTCGCTTCTCGACTCGCCAATCTCTCGTTTATCTCTCGGTCAACTTCCGCCCTCGGTCGCCCATATTTCGTCGCCGAATATTGCTTTAAACTCTTTAAGACTTCTGGACTTTCTTCTCCCAACTTCGGCCACGTCATCGTAAACGGCGAGCTCGGCATCCCATACATCATTACCGTCGCAATCGCGTTATGATTCGGCGTTTTATGCAAATCCTCTGCCGTAAATGTCGGCGCAAACACTTTCTCAATCAACTCCGCGTCTGTTACCCCTAACCTACCCGCAATAATCGTCCCGACGTTCCCTAAAACTCCCTCTCTGATTTTATCTGTCAACTGAGTCATAAACTGGTTCGCGACGATTAGATTTAACCTAAACTTCCTCGCCTCCGACAAAATACTCTCGAAACTCTCCGTCGAAAAATTCTGAAACTCATCTACGAACAAACAAAAATCTTCCCTTTCATCCTCTGGGACATCTACCCTGCTCATCGCTGCCGCCTGAAACTTCATCACAAAAATCATCCCTAGCAGCTTCGAGTTCAACTCCCCAACTTTCCCCTTACTTAAATTAACCAAAAGTATCTTTTTCTGATCCATAACCTCGCGAATATTGAATCCGCTCTTTAACTGCCCTAAAACATTCTTCATCATCTGATTCGAGATAAACGGCCCCCATTTCGACGCGAACCACGTAATCACCTCCCCCGCGTCATTACTCTTCTGGCTCGCCGGAAATTCTTTCGTCCAATAATCATACACTTGCCTATCTTTAACGTATTGTAGCTTCTCTTTAACAAACTCCGGATCAATAAAACACCTCGGAATATCTATAAAAGTCGCTCCGTTCGGATCCGACATCAACAATAATGCTGCATTCCTAAACATATGCTGCCCTCTCGGCCCGAAAAATCCCTGATTTCCGGGATCATATAGCGACTGCAACATATTTATTCCCTCCTGAACGATAAAGTCTTTCTGCTCCTCACTCTGATACTCAAACATATTCATCCCAATCGGATTCTCAATATCTCCAGGGTCAAAATAAATTACATCATCAATCCTCTCTTGCGGCACCATCGACAACAATTCCTCAACCACATCCCCATGCGGATCAATAAACGCAAACCCCCTCCCGTCCATCATATCTTGATACGCTATATTTCTCATAAAAACCGACTTACCCATCCCCGTCGAACCAATCACATAAACGTGCCTTCTCCTATCTTCAACCGATAGCCTAATCTGTTTCTGCTCTCCCCTAAACTCATTTACTCCAATTAAAACTCCGTCCTCAACCAACCTCGCCGGCCCCTCAACCTGCTTCGTTAACTGTCTCATCACTTGACTCGTCGGAATCGCACTCTGTTCCGGAAGATGGAAAATCGTCGCCAGCTCAACACTGTTCAAAATATTTGTTCGTTTTTTCAGAGAGAAATTCCTAAAAATAAAGTCCGCCGCGAGCTTCCTCGTATCATGAATAATTTCATATTTAAATCCATTATTCGCCGGCGAATCAAATTGCGAAAACGCCGTAACGACCCCCGACAGCAACGCTTCCGACCTCGCCTTATCTTTCGAGCTCGCGACAATCCTCACCAACGTCTCAAACGCCGGATACCTCGTCTTATTCTCAATCGCCGAAATTTCCTCCTGCTGTAAATTCGTAATTACCGTCGTCTCTTCCTTCTTTTCTTTCTCTTTGGCATCTAGCGGCTTCCATAACAACTCAAAATAATCTCCTAAATTCGTAAATAACCCCCCGCCAGAAACCGTTTTATTAAATTTTGTGTTCCCTTCCCGTATATTTTTTACCCACTCAGTCGATTTTTTTGTCCAACCCTGTTCTAACGGTCTGAACAAAATTTGTACTCCAACTCCCTCCCCCTCTTTCGTATTCGACATCGCGTTTAGAAGCGCTAGACTCGCGTCCCTCTTCGCCTCTTCGTATGTATTTATCGGATAAACAAATTCTTTCTTTAAGCTTAACTCCCCTCCCGCGACTCCCTGAATCTTCCCCTCTTTAGAAAAAATATTCTCACATTCCGTTTCCTCTAATCTCGCCGTCGGGTACGCCGAAATAACCGCCTGTCGAACCGTCTCCGTTAAAACCGCCGGAACAACCGCGTAGTATTTAATAAACCCGTCTTTCGCAATCAGCTCAAAAGAGATATGTTTCTGCCCAAAAATCCTCGCCTCTCTCCCGCTCGTTAGAGTCGAAGAAATAATCGAATACATCGTCTGCGCCTGCGACAACGCCTCTTCCGTTACATCTCGCTCGTCTCTCCCCCCTCCCTGAATATCTGCCGTACTCGGCGGAAGATGAATTAACATCCCGATCATCTTTAACCCCCGCTCGCATTCCTTAATTCTTCTTTTCTTCCCAAGAACAGCCACTCTCACCCCAACCAAAACCAACATTAATCCAACTATTGTAAAAATTAAGTAAACAGATTCCATTACGCTCCCCTCTCCTTCACATTATCTCTAACTCTCCCAAATAGCTTCAAAATCGTCGTGTCTCTCATATCTTGCACTCTAACCGCTAACATATACGGATCGTCTTTATACTTATCTTGAATCTTCTTAACCTCTAAATACGTCTCTTTATCTATCTCTTTATTTCTTGAAGAATTATCTTTATCAAGCGCCTCAGAGAAAGCGTCCTGAATCTCACGCTCCTCAACCGACCCCGCCTCAACCGTATTAGAAAAAATGCCCACGCTTCTATTATCCATATGCTTATTCTACCACACTTATGCCCTTTTGTTTACTAAAAAACAGCCCAAACACACAAACAATCCCGTTAAACCAACCGTTAGGAAGCTCATCGCTTGAAAAGACTGCATCAACAACAAAATAATCGGCCCAAACGAAATAATTCCCGAATAGAAAAAAGTTTTTGAGCTAACAACAAAATTTTTCGGGTTTAGTATTTTTTGAAAAATTTTTACAATGGTAAAAACCAGGCCAAAAATCATCATAAAAATCATTGTAAAAAATACCAAAACACCGAAAACCCCGACTTCTAACGGGTTCGTAAAGTTAAGCATAAAAAGTAAAATAAAAAGAGCTACCAAACTTAAAACAGGTATAATTTTATTCCGCATAACATAAGTATTATATCATATCGTTATGCATTCTCCCACAAGAAAAAAGGCAAACATGTGCCCGAAGCGAAGGAACTATCCGGCAAAATAAACTTACTATAGGCCGCAGTTCCCTTTTCGCTTCTGGCTACTTGATCGCTCTACTATGTAGAGCAAATCCTAGATATCTTTCTTTAACGTTCTATTTTATTCTAAAGGTACTAACGTTAAGAAACTATCGCGCTCAACTTGGTGAGCTCTAGGTAATTCCTATTTTTGTAATTTATGGCTAGAAATTACCTTTTTGCCCACCAAGTCTAAATTATTTATCTTTCATTGTTTTTCTTCCTGTTTTTAATGTTTGTTTTTGTCTTTCGACTCTTTCATCATAGCATAAGTTTTAAAAATATTCAATACTTTTGTTCAACTTTTTTAATGTTTTTATTACAACAAAACCCATTTTAACAGGTTAATTTTATTGTTCAAAAATGTTGTATTTTTAACATACGTCCTCCTAATTCCCTATTCACCCATGTGGAAAACTTTCCAAAAAATTATAAAAAATTTATGCAAAAAAGTGTTGACATTAGCATTTTGGTGTC
>CAZSYG010000028.1:0-9491 GCA_964610655.1 uncultured Candidatus Saccharibacteria bacterium | reverse complement strand
CCGTCTTTATTACGACGACCATGGGCCCCTCGATTCAAATCGAGAACCTCTATAACTAATCCCGCCCGCCCCTGTTAGTATTGACAAAATAAAGCGAGTGTGATATAATAAGGTCATAGGCTTATTCTAAAGCCCTATGACCTTTATTTTTAGGAGGGGTAATCATGAAGATTTCCAAATTGGTTCACCGTATCAGCGACAGCGCCGTACAGGCAATGTCCGAAGTCGAAGAAGCTGTCAATGACTGTCTCAAGCATGGCTATGAGTTCGCCACCGGAACCGGCTACGTCATCACTCAGCTGCCCAACGACTCCTGTAGTCCCATAACGAAGTATCTCGTCTTTGCGACCCTCGTCCGCGACCGCACCGCGTCCGACGACGAAAAGCCGATCCGCGTCGCTGACATCTTCTAGCAACTCATCTCGTTCTCTCGTCCAATCCCGCTTAGCCCTCGCCCGACCTCCCTCGACTTTCCTCCACCTCTATAATCCAACCCTCCAACCTACCCTCGCGCCCCTAATTGGGCGCTTTTTCTTGCTACAAAAAGCCCTCCCCGTAAAGGGAGGACTTTCTTAAGATAAAATTCGCTAATCTTTTTAAAGTTTGCTTAACCTTAGGCGAGTTCGACAGTCGCGCCAGCTTCCTCAAGAGCTTTCTTGAGAGCTTCCGCTTCGTCTTTCTTAACTTTCTCTTTAACGGTCGCCGGAGCGCCATCAACGATAGCCTTAGCTTCGCCGAGACCAAGTCCGGTCGCTTCCTTAACGGCTTTGATGACCGCAATTTTCTGAGCGCCAGCTTCTTTCAAAACGACGTCAAATTCAGATTTTTCTTCCGCGGCAGCAGCCCCACCTTCAGCCGGAGCAGCAGCAACGGCGACAGCGGCAGCAGCCGGTTCGATTCCGTATTCGTCCTTGAGGACATTTTTAAGTTCGTTAACTTCGAGAACTGTTAATTTAACGAGTTCTTCGGCTAATTTTTTAATATCAGTAGCCATATTTAATCCTTTCTAATTTATTAAGCATTTGCTTTCTGTTCCAATCCAGAGATAATTCCAGATAGAGAACCAGAGGTCGCAGAAATAACGTCGTTGACCGGAGAAAGAAGCGTTGCGACGACTTGGGCAATCATCTCGTTCTTCGACGGCATCGCCGCAAGGGCTTTAACGTCATCGGAAGACAAAGATGCGCCTAAGTCATTAAACCCACCACAAAGCTCAAGCGCTTCATGGGTCTTCGCGAAGTTCGCGAGAACTTTCGCCGGAGTGACTTCATCTTCGCTCGAAACCGCGTAGAGGAGCTGACCGGAAAGTCCAGTCGTATCCGTATCTTTATAGACTGCAATTTCGTTCATCGCGACTCTAACGAGGCGATTTTTAACGACTTTAATTTTTACGCCTGCTTCGCGAGCGGCTTTTCGAAGTTCCTGAAGTTCAGCAACCGTCAAACCTTGATAGCGCGCGTAAACTGTCGTCTTCGCGGAAGAAAGAAGTTCCGTTAAATCTTTGACCAAAGTATTCTTTTTATCTTTAGAGATAGCCATTATAATTCCTTTGGTTTAAGTTTTATATTAGATTAGCGAATTTTTAAACACCGTTACCAATCTAAAACAAGAAATTAGCCTCGGCGACATGATTAAGAGTTTTAACTCCGTCGCTGTCTTTGGTAACTGTCGAGAATTATACCAAAATATGTTAAAATTGTAAAGTATGATTAAGATTATCGCCGGCGGAAAGAAAAACGCGCCTGAATATGAAGTATTAATCGGAGAATATCAAAAACGCTGTAAAAAGCCGTTTGATTTTTCTTTTGAGTTTCATGAAGAGGAAAAACTCGCGAAACTGCTCGAAAAATGGGACTTTGCCTCGCGCGATTTTATCATTCTCGCCGACGAACGCGGGAAAAACCTCTCCTCGCCGGAATTTTCGAAGCTTTTAGAGAAAAATTTTAATAGCTCAAAAAATATCATAATTATCATCGGCGGGGCTTATGGCGTCTCCGAAGAAACTAGGAAGAAAGCTGACTTTATCTGGAGCTTCTCAAACCTCGTTTTTCCGCATCAACTCGCGAGACTAATTGTTTCCGAACAAATTTATCGCGCGCAGGAAATTTCAAGGGGTGGAAATTATCATCATCTATGAAAAAAATCGTTGACTTTTTAATCACGACCGCGTATTATAATAATAGTATTATATATAAAAATAGACAGGACGCGAGGTGATGTCTGAACTACCAGAAAAACAAATAAAACGCTTACGTAGCCTTATTCAAGACGCCGAAACAAATCTAGCCGCCGCTAAAGAGCTTTTAAATTCCGTTCTTGGCGATGGCGACTCGATTACTGCCCCTCGCGACACCGTTGTTTCTGACCCCGACGGAAAAATTATCGAAGGTGTCTTTGATGGCCAAATCATGATCGGCCCCGATGGAAAGAACTATCCCGTCCCCGCGAATTATGCCTCGAAGTCGAAGCTCGTCGAGGGCGACTTAATGAAACTGACGATTACCCCTGAGGGGAAATTCCTCTATAAACAAATCGGCCCTGTCGAGCGTCGAACCGTCATCGGAACCCTCATCCGCCACGACGACAAATACTACGTCGAAGTTTCCGGTCGCGAATACGAAATCCTTTATGCTTCCGTCACCTATTTCCACCTCAAAGAGGGCTCCCAAGTCTCCGTCGTCATCCCCGCGAATAACAACGATGCTGCTTGGGCTGCCGTCGAAGCCGCCTTATGAAATCAGCGAGATAATTTATGCTCGCCCTCTATCGAAAATATCGCCCGAAAACCTTAAAAGAGGTTATCGGCCAAGAATCCATCACTAAACCCCTCGAAAATTCCCTTAAAACCGGAAAAATTTCCCATGCCTACCTTTTTACTGGCCCGCGCGGAACCGGAAAAACCTCCGTCGCGCGTATTTTTGCGCATGAAGTCAATAATTTTCCCTACGAACTCGAAGATTCCTATCTCGATATTATCGAAATCGACGCGGCTTCGAATACCGGCGTCGACAACATCCGCGAGCTTCGCGAAAAAGCCGTGATCGCCCCCTCGAAAGGGAAATATAAAGTCTATATCATCGACGAAGTCCACATGCTTTCAAAATCCGCCTTTAACGCTCTCTTGAAAACCCTCGAAGAGCCGCCCGAACACGTCATTTTCATCATGGCGACAACCGACGCCCATAAAGTCCCAATCACGATTTCTTCCCGCTCTCAGGTTTACGCCTTTCATCTCGCCCCCGCCGAAGTTATGCAAAGCCATCTCCGCAGAATCGCCGACCTCGAAAACCTAAAAATCTCCGACTCTGCACTAAAAATCATCTCACGTCGCGGCGGCGGCTCTTTCCGCGATTCGCTCTCTCTCCTAGACCAAATTTCCTCTCTCTCCGACGGGAAAACCGAACTTTCCGAAAAAACCGTCCTCGATGCTTTCGGCCTCCCCGCCGACGAAGCGATTAACTCCCTCTTAGAAAATTATTCATCTCAAAATCTCCCCGAAATCTCCGAAAGTCTAAAAAATATCTTGAATTCCGGCATAAAGCCCGAAACCCTCGCCGAAGAAATCATCAAAAAAATCCTCGAGTCTCCGACCCCGTCTCTTCTCCCGCTTCTCGAAAAACTTCCTTCCGTCTCCGCCCCGTTCCCCGAAGCGAAACTCCTCTTGAGTTTTGCCGACTTCTCCAAGCTAAAAAATTTACCCGAAAATCCCGCCGTTTTTCCGGACAAGCTAAGCCCTAAAAAACCCGCTCCGACCCCTGTTAAACCAGTTATTGAAGCGCGGAGCGAAAATGACAAAAATCTACTAAAAAACCCCGAAATCCGCCCTACCTCCTTCGATAAATCCGCCTTTCTTGACGCCCTTAAACTCGCCAACCCCGCCATCCATCAACAACTCCTAAAATCCAACCTCAACCTCGCCGGAGAAACCTTAAATATCTACCCCTCGAAAAAAATCATCAAAACAATCTTGACCCGAAAAAACAATTTTGAGCTTCTTTCCTCTCTTCTCCCTGAAAATCTCGAAATTATCGTTCATGACCCCGAAGAAAATTCCATAACAAAAGACCCCACGCTTTCTAAAATTTCTGATATAATGGGAGAAGGTATAAAGGAGGTCGAAGATGGAGGAGGAATTCCGTTCTAGTTCTAGGAAATCCGCGGGTCGCGTCCCGCCTCAGGATTTAACTGCCGAAAAATCTCTCCTCGGTGCCATCCTCCTCGACGATAAGGCTTTTCCCGAAATCCTCGAACGGATAAAAACCGGTGATTTTTACGAAGAGAAACATAACTTAATCTTTAAGGGGATGACTTCTCTTTATCAACACCATCGTCCGATTGACCTCTTGACTTTAACCGCCGAACTTCGTGCCGAAAAAAGCCTGAAGAAAGTTGGTGGTTCGCCTTATCTGACCGAACTAACCAATTTCGTCCCGACCGCTTCTCATATCAGGGCTTACGCCGATCTCGTCGAAAAAACCGCCCTTCGCCGAAAGCTGATTACCGTCGGAACCAATATCGCCGAAAAGGCTTACGAAGAGGGAAGCGAAGTCGGTGAATTAATCGGCGCCGCCGAAAAAGAACTTTTCGAGGTTTCCGATAAAACAACTAGAACCGACTACACCGCCCTCGAAGACCTTCTTGCTGACGCGTTCGACCGCATGGAAGAACTCCATAAAAACAAGGGCGCTCTAAGGGGTCTTAAAACCGGCTTCCGCGATCTCGATAAAAAGACCGCCGGTTTCCAAAAAGGCGATCTAATCATTATCGGCGCCCGTCCGGCGATGGGTAAAACGACTTTTGCGGAAAATCTAGCCTATAATGTCGCGACCATAAACAACCGCGGTGTCCTATTTTTCTCAATGGAGATGGCTTGCGCCGAAATCGTCGACCGCATGGTTTCCGACGTTTCCGGCGTTGATGCTTGGAAAATCCGAACCGGAAATATCTCCGAAGACGATTTTGGCAAAATCGGCGACGCTCTCGGTGATATGGGCTCCGTCCCGCTCTACCTCGACGATACCAGCTCAATGACCATTCTCGAACTCAGAAATAAAGCTCGCCGTGCCGCCCATGACCACGACATCGGCATGATTATCGTCGATTATCTCCAGCTCCTCCAAGGTTCTGACCGCTACGCCGGAAACCGTGTCCAAGAAGTTACCGAAATCTCCCGCGGTTTGAAGACTCTTGCCCGCGAGCTCGAAATCCCCGTTATTGCCCTCGCCCAGCTCTCCCGCTCCGTAACCGGTCGCGACGACCCTCGCCCTGTTCTTTCCGACCTCCGCGAATCCGGCTCCATCGAGCAAGACGCCGATATGGTTATGTTCCTCCATCGCCCCGATTATTATCGCCAAAATTCCGACGATTTCGAGCCGACCAACATAACTGAACTCCTTATCGCGAAACACCGCCATGGCCCCGTCGGAAAAATCGAGCTCTACTTCCACCCCGAACTACTCCGCTTTATGTCGCTCGACACAGAACACTCCGAGTGATATAATGGTTAAGAATGAGTAAACTTACCGTCTCGCGTTTAACCCTTTATCGTTTTCGTTTTTATATCGGCTACGCTCTCCTCGGCCTAGTCTTCGTCGCTATTCTTTTTGGCTTTCCTCTAATCGCCCCCGCTGGCCTCTCCGAAGTCGAAAGGGAATCGGCCGTCGCGAGTTATAATCTCCATTTTTCCTCGATAACCTCCGGTGACCTTGTTGATCTTCCCTATCACATCCTCCAAAAAGTCTCGATTCTCCTCTTCGGCTTCACGACTTACGCCATAAAACTCCCCAGCATCCTCGTTGGTCTCGCCCTCGGTGTCCTCTTGATTCTCCTCTTGAACCGCTGGTTCAAATCAAACGTCGCCCTTCTCGCCTCTGTCATCACCGTCCTCTCGACCCCTTTCCTCTACCTCGCCGGCTCCGGAACCCCGCTTATTATGCTCATTTTTTGGCCGACTTTCCTCCTTTGGCTCGGCTCCAAGATTCAGGGCGTGAAGCGCCCTCGCCCGCTTTATAGTTTCATCTTCGCCGTTGCGCTTCTCCTCTCGATTTTCACGCCCCATCTCATCTATCTCGTCCTTTTCATCATCATCTTCGCCCTCGCTCAGCCTCATCTCCGTTTCACTATAAAATCCCTCCCGAAAGTCCCTTTTATTATCGTCTCTTTAATCATCTTAGCCGGCGTGGCGATTTGGGGAACCAACTTAGTCCTAAACCCTTCCATCGCCCTCGAAATCTTCTTTGCGAAAGATTTTTCCCTTAAAAATTTCATCAACAACATTATCTCCGGCTTTCTCCCGTTCTTCTCTTGGAAAAACGCCCTTGATAGTCTTTATTTGTCTCCGATGTTAAGCCTTGCGACATTCGCCCTCGCTCTCGCCGGACTTTTCTCGACCGCTAAGGGCTTCTTCGCTTCCCGAAACGCCATCGCCTCCTGCTTGATTGTTTTTTCTCTTATTCTTTCCGGCTTAAATCCCGACTCTAGTCTTCTTTTGATTTTGCCGATGGCGATTTTAGTTGCTCATGGCTTACGCTACTTGTTAGAAAAATGGTATGGTCTTTTCCCCGAAAACCCCTACGCCCGCATTTTCGCGATTTTCCCGCTCGGAATCCTCCTTGCCCTGATTATCGTCCCGAATTTGACTTATTTCATCTATGGCTACCGCTATACCCCCGCCGTCGCGAATAATTTTAATAACGATTTAGAGTTAGTCATCGAAAATTTAGATGAAGAAATTACCCTTATCGCGGCGGAAGATTCCCTCGACTATAAATTCTACGAAATCTATATCGACCGGACTCATTCTCTAAACCTCGCCCCTGATTTATCGAATCTAAGATTCGGTTCTATCGCTACGCTCGGCGCCTATTCTCCCGAAAATCCCGAAATCCTAAAAAAACTCACTCTAAAAAAGATAATAACCTCCCCGAAATCCGATAATTCTGATAGAATATACATATATAATATAGGAGAAAACTAATCATGGGTCAGACTATGGACCAAATGAAAATGTTGAATCAACTTCGTAAGGCTCAAAAAGATTTAAAAAACGAAATTGTTGAAGTCGAAGCCGGCGACGGTGCTGTCGTTGTCCAAATCACCGGCGAGCTCAAGATTAAAAAAGTAACGATTGACCCCGAAAAAGTCGATCTCGACGATATTCATGAACTCGAACGCTGGATTGAAAACTGTATGCGCGACGGCTACGCCAAGGCTCAAGAAATCGCGACTGATAAAATGAAACCGATGATGGGGATGTTGGGGAACCTCGGTCTCTAATCGAGCTATATAATATATATGTTGCCCAAGGCTCTTGAAGATGTCATCTCTGCGCTCGGAACGCTTCCGGGGGTTGGACCGCGAACTGCCGAGCGTTATGCTTATTATCTCTTTCGCGCGAATCCGACTCTTTCCGCCTCGATTTCTGATTCATTGAAAAATCTTCATTCCAACGTTAAGAACTGCCCGAAAACTTTCGCCCTAATCGACGCCGAAGAAAAATACTCCGAGTTATATTCCGACCCCTCGCGCGATAGAACCACCGTCCTCGTCGTCGAAGAGCCGCTCGATATTTACGCCATCGAATCCACGCGCCAATACTCCGGAACTTATCACGTCCTCGGCGGCGCTGTCTCCCCAATCGACGGCATCACTCCCGATCAACTCCACATTAAAGAGCTCATTTCCCGCGTAAAAACCGACTCCGTAAAAGAAGTTATCATCGCGACTAACCCCTCTGTCGAAGGCGAATCGACCGCTCTCCTGCTCCAAAAACTCCTCAGCGAAAAATACCCCGACCTAAAAATAACTCGTCTCGCCCGCGGTCTCCCGCTCGGCGTTGACCTCTCCTATGCCGACCAAATCACCCTCTCCGCCGCCCTCTCGAACCGCACTTCGCTCTAATCTTCTAAAAGTTTAAGATTCTCTCCCTCGGAAATAGTCTCAACATCTTTTAATTTTCGTTCAATCTGTCTCGATGTCGTTTTTGCACTCTCGATTTTGTTCGCGCTCTCTGTCAACTTCTTCTGAACCCCCTCCAACAAATCTCCGAACTTCGAGAACTGCGCCTTAACCCCGCCGAGAATTTTCCAAACCTCCGCGCTCCTTTTCTCAATCGCGACACTCCTATACCCCATGAGAAGTCCATTCAACATCACCGGTAGCGTCGCCGGACTTGCAATCGAAATGTTATATTTTTGTCTCACTTCGTCCACCAACGCCGGAATCCTTAAAACTTCCGCATATAAACTTTCCGTCGGCAAAAACATCATCGCAAAATCCAACGTCTTCGGCGGTTCAATATACTTCGTGCTAATTTTCTTCGCCTGCTCCTTGACATCCTTCGCAAGCTCCCGCCTATACTTCTCGACTTCCTCTTTTTCGCCCTTATCATACGCCGCAATCAATCGGCTATAATTCTCAACCGGAAATTTTGAATCAATCGGCAACAAAACCTCCGCTTCTTTCCCAGGCATCTTAATCGCGAACTCGACCCTATCATTCGACCCTTTTTTAATTAATGTATTCTCTAGGTATTGCGCCGGCGTTAAAATATCAGAAATAATCGCGCCGAGCTGGACTTCGCCATAAATCCCCCGCGTCTTTACCCCCTCCATAACTTTTTTCAAATCCCCAACCCCCGTCGCGAGATTTTTCATCTCCCCTAGTCCTTGATGAACTTGAGTTAACTGTCCGGAAATTGTCTTAAAAGTTTCGTCGAATCTTTTCTCGACCGACTCTTTTAACTTTTCATCTACCGTCTCGCGCATCTGCTCCAACTTTTTCTCATTTGAATCTTGAATCCGCGTCAACTTATTATCGACAGTTTTCTGAATCTCGCCGAGGTTCCCCGAAATCTCCTTTCGGTTTTCCCGAAACTCCGTCGCGATTCTTGGCTGAATTTCCTCAACCTTTTTTGAAAGCATCTCAATTTTCGTATCTGTCTTAACTAACTTTTCCGTAATCTCAGAAAAGTCGATTTTCTCTTTCTTCTCGCTCGAAATTTTAAAAACCAAAAACCCGATTAACGCTAAATTTATTATGCCTAAAATAACCAATAAAATTTCCATACTTAAATTATATCATAGATCTGTCCCACCAACTGGCATCTCCCCTCCGACTCTCCTACTTCCGACCATAGCTTTACTAATTTGATAGTTGCTACGTATGGGATTAAGGTTGGTAATTATTCTTCCCCCATCTCCGACTCCATCAATCACGGCAACGACTACTTCCGTAACGCTGATACTCCTTTACTTAGCTTTCCTTTATCATATATAAGAAGCGGCTACTACAATTATCCTAGTGGCGGCCTCAACAGCCGCGGCGGCAACGGCAACTTCTGGTCCTCGTATGCTTCGTCGCCTACGTGCGCTCGCTACTTGAACTTCTACTCTACGAGCATCAACCCACAGAGCAACTACAGTAAGGGCTACGGTCGCGCGGTTCGCTGCGTGGCTCGGTAGTAGTCCTGTTGGCCGGAGGAAGTGTTACTG
>CAZSYG010000027.1:0-10215 GCA_964610655.1 uncultured Candidatus Saccharibacteria bacterium | reverse complement strand
GTAGTAGTCCTGTTGGCCGGAGAGAGGGTTCCCGCTCGGTTCCCCTCTCCCCCCGTTGAATGAGAGAGAAGGAGAAGAAGATATAAAGCCTTTAGAGTATTTTAATTTAGAGTATATTATAGGAAAGGAAAATTTTTATATTATAAAATATTTTTTATAATATAAAAGCATAAGCCCTTCCGTTATATCCCAAGGTCAACTTCCTATCTTATCAACCCCCCGCTTCTAAGTCAACCCCCTAAAGCCTAAACTCCCCTTAATCCCCGAAAAAATATGTTCTAATTTATCTTCTCTCTAACCAACTTAACCACCCCCGAATCAGCAATAAAATAATATAAATATCGGTTATTCGCCGAAATCTTCGCCCCTAATCTGCCGATAATCTTAATTTCTTCCTCTTCCTCCTCAACTCCCTCCGTCTTAACTATCTCCTTCCTATTCTCACCATCAAAATCAAACACCTCGATTTTATTCTCGCTGATTTTATATTTCAAAAACTCATCTAGCCACTTCTCCCCCTCCTCTACTCTCCTCTCCAACATCTCTCCCGTCTCGAAATCATAAATCAGCTCCATCCCCCCTTCCTCATCTTCCCCAGAAACCACCACTAACTCTCCCTTCCCCCTAATCTCGACCCCCTTAACTTTAAACTCGACTTCTTTTTCGAAAAACGTCTTCTTTTTCCCGCTCTCTAGCGTCTCGTCCTTATAAAACTTTATAAAGTTTTTCGCCCCCTCTAACTCGCTTCCCGCCCCCTCTCTTAAAATCATCTCCTCGCCAATCAAAACCCCTCGCTCGACCGAAACTACATATTCCTCTCCCAAATACTCCCCCAAGGTCAACTCCGCCTCGTCGCTAAACTTCTCCTTAATCTTCGCGAGCCTCCTTTCTTGCTTTATTTCGCTCTCATCCTCCAAGTCGCTCGCTTTCACTTCCTTAAAACTCGGCTTATTTTCGTTTAAATCCAAATATCTTTTCGCCCGACTCGAACTTTCCTCGTCCGCCCTTTCCGTAATTATTAAATATCTCCCGTTCTTTAAAAATTCTACTTCCTCTCCCTCGTCTAGCTCTAAAATTTCTTCCTTTTCGCGCTCTTTTAAAAATAGTCGCGGATAAGTTAACCTAAACAAAAGCCCCTCTTTAATCTTCACTTTTCTCGTCCATGAATCATAACCCTCTCGCGTCAAGGTTATTGAATGTTCCCCAACTCCTAAAGTCTTCGAGAAATTCGTCCGCGAAAACAAATCGCCCTCCTCGCCATCAACCGAAACTGTCGCTCCCGACGGAACCGAAGAGACTTGAACTAGCCCCGCCCGCTCGATTAACTCTTCCGTCCCAATTTTTTTAATGTTAAAGTTATAACCCAAAACAATCAGCGTCAAAAAAACTACTAAGATAATTACCGAAAAGAACATTAAAATTTCCGTAATCATAACTCGGATTGCGCGCTTTCGGCGAATCCTCTTATGGTCATCTTCCATAAAAATTATTATAGCATAAATTTCATTAAAAATCGCTCTTGCTTTCTCATTCTGCTTAATGTTAAAATTATATAAAGAATTTAAAGCGAGGTATAAAACTAAAATGGATAACTCCGACTCTGTGTCCGAAAAAGTAGAAAAGCGCTCCGTCTCCAGCTCCGCGACCCATCGTTCCGTCCAGCATTCTACTACCCTGAATCGAAAATACGTCAAAAAGCCGACTAAAACTCCGACGATCGACTCGATTGCTAAACGTCGCGCCGAAGATTTAAAGCGTCGTCAGGCTCTCGCCGATAAAATTAACCGCGAGCGTCTTTCCGCTCTTAAGGCCGGCCAGTCCCTCGCGAAAAAAGACGCCGAGCCGATTGCTCTCCCTGTCGAAAACCCGACTGTCGTCTCCGCGAAAGCGAAACTCGCGAAAAAGCCCGCCGGAAGAGTCCTTTCCGCCCGCGAAATGAAAGATAACGCCGTCGAGTCCGCCCTAAAATCCGTCGCGACGATGGAATCCGATGCCGGAAATAAAAACATTATTTCCTCTCCGATTAAGGCGAAAAAATCTTTCGGCGCTGGGAAGATTCTCCTCGCGCTTGGTTGCGCCGCCCTCTCCGTCGGGATTATCGGCTATGTTGTTAGCTTAAACATGCCGGACGTTTCCGTCCGCGTCGCCGCGATGCAAGCCGGTTTCGACGCGACCTACCCGTCCTATATTCCTCGCGGCTATTCTCTTAAAGACATCGTCTCCGAAGATAAAAAGCTAATCATGACTTTCTCAAACCCCGACAACGCCTCTTTCTCCCTCTCCGAAGAAAAGTCCGCTTGGGACTCCGAAACCCTTGAGGCTAACTTCGTAAAGTCCGAATGGGGCTCGAACTATACTTCCGTCCGAGAACAGGGAATTACCATCTTCATCTCCGGTTCTGATGCCGCTTGGGTCAACGGCGGACTCCTCTATAAAATCGAGTCTTCCGGAAATAACCTAACCAAAAAACAGCTTAAATCCATCGTAACCTCGCTCTAGTTTTTCTTTCTAAAAAATGGTATAATTTTCCTCATGGAAAAAGTTATTTCTCGTTTTGCGCCCTCTCCGACTGGCTACATTCATATCGGAAATATCCGTAGCGCAATCTACCCTTATCTTTTAGCCCGAAAAACCGGCGGAACCTTTATTCTTCGAATCGAAGATACCGACCAAGCCCGCTTTGTTGATGGCGCGACCGAACTAATTCTCGAAACTCTAAACTGGTTAGGGCTAGAATGGGACGAAGGGCCTGTTGTTGGCGGCGACCATGCGCCCTATTTCCAAAGCGAACGTAAGGAACTTTACCAAAAATACGCGAAAATCCTCATCGAAAAGGGAAGAGCCTACGCCGACCCGACTCCGAGCGAAAAAATCGACGAATTTAGAAAAGCCGACAACGCGAAAAAAGTCCCTTTCCTCTACCGGAATCATCGCCCGTCCGACGAAGAACTAAAAACTTTCTCGGAAAATTGGGCCGAAGGAACGCCGATTCGCCTCCGCTCCGACCCGAAGCCCCGCTCTTGGCACGACGAAGTCATGGGCGATATGCACGCCGGCCCCGAAGTCCAAGACGATATTATTTTGATTAAAAAAGACGGTCTCCCGACCTATAACTTCGCCCATATCATCGACGATATGCTAATGAACGTAACCCACGTCATGCGCGGCGTCGAATATCTTTCCTCGACCCCGAACTATCTTGCGCTTTACGAAGCCCTCGACCTTCCCGTCCCGAAGTTCGTCTCACTTCCTCATATCCTCGCTCCGACCGGCAACAAAAAGCTCGGTAAACGCGACGGCGCTAAAAGCGTAACCGAATACCGCGCCGACGGCGTCCTCCCCGAAGCTCTCTTGAATTATCTCGCCTGTCTCGGCTGGAATGACGGAACTGAAAAAGAAATTTATTCTAAAACCGAGCTAATCAACGCGTTCTCTCTCGACCGCATCCAAAACTCCGGCGCTCGCTTCGACGAAGTTAAAATCTCTTGGTATAACGGCCAATGGATTCGCAAAATCTTCGCCGAACAAGGCGTTGACGAACTTTATAAAAGAACTGTTGGCTTTTGGGGCGAAGAGGCGAAAAATTTTCCCGACGATTATAAAAAACGCGTCCTCTCAATTATCTACGACCGCCTAAAAGTCCTTTCCGACCTAAAAACCATGACCACTTATTTCTTCGCCGACCCCGAAATTAACTTAGAGCTAGTTCTAAACAACAAATTCCTCAAAAAACTTTCCGAAACCGAGCTAAAAGATTTGCTCGAACTCTCCGCGAAAGAACTCGAAAAAATCCCCGAAGAAAATTGGAACGCGGAAACTCTCCAAGAAACCCTAAATCTCCTCCTCGAAAAATCCGGAAAGAAGCCCGCCGAACTTTTCTCGCTCATCCGCCTCGCGCTTTCTTTCGCGCCTTTCTCCCCTGCGCTCAATCTCACCCTTGAAGTCCTTGGCCGCGATACCTCTCTCGCCCGTCTCCGCGCCCTAAAATCCGCCCTCGTCTCCGACCAACAATAATTTACATATCATCTATGCTTATGCTATAATTATTTATATGGAAAACCCTAGAAATTTTGATGAACCTGTTCACCCTAAAAATTTCGAGGAGGCTTTTGCTCAAAAAATCGCTCTCGAAACTGCCGCCGAGAAACCCCCGAAAAACTCCGCCGATAAAAAAGTCCGCTTAATCATAATCATCGTCGCGTTCGCCTTGATTATTCTCGGAATGTTAGCCTACTTAATCTTCTTCATGGAAACCTCCCCGCTTTACTACTTTTGGAGCGCGGAGGAAAAAATACAAGATTCTAGAGAAGCGACCTCTGTTGACTCTCCGGACAACTCTCCCGCCAAAATCGCCGAAACTAATCCCGAAAAATCCGCGAAAAAATACTATTCCACTCTCTCCGGCGAAGAACTTTCTAGCGAATCTCTAAACTCCTCGCCGACTTTCTGCGTCCAGATCCCGAACGGCGTTGATGGCGCCCGCCCCCAAGCCGGTCTCGACGACGCCAAAATCGTCTTCGAAGCAATCGCCGAAGCCGGAATTACTCGCTTCGCCGCCATCTTCCAAAACCCGACCGCCGCCGCCATCGGCCCGATTCGTAGCCTTAGAATCTACTATTACGATTGGGACGTTCCGTTTAACTGCGCCGTCGTCCATTCTGGCGGTGCGCCCGACGCCATCTCCGCCCTCAACTCTTCAACTTCTCTCCGCAATCTCGACGAGAACTTGACCTATATGTGGCGTAGTAGCTCCAACGCGACCCTGAACCGCCTCTGGAATAATCTCTTTACCTCTAGCGAAAATCTAAAAAAGTATAGTAGCGATAAAAGTTATCTCTCTAGCGACATCCAGTCTTTCAGCCACTTCACCCCCGACGAAGAAAAACTAGAAAAAATCAACGCCCAAGTTGCCGAAAAGCTCGACATTGACGAACCCGCCAACGGTAACACCGAACTCCTCTCCCCGAAAGTAAAGAAAATCTCTATCGACATGAGCATGCCGACTTTTAACCCCGTCTTTACCTATAATTCCGAAAAAAATAGCTATGACCGTAGTTACGCGACCGGCGCTGCCCATGAAGTCTATCATTGTACCGAAGAAAAAGCCGATTTAACCCCCGAAATCGACTGTCCTTCCGTCCAACTTTCCCCGAAAGTCGTCGTCGCGATGATGGTCGAAGAAAGAAAACAGTCCGACAACTACCACGAAGACATCTCTACTCTCGGAACCGACGACGCTTATATTTTCGAGAACGGAATCGTAATCGAGGGAACATGGGAAAAATCCGCCAAAAACACCCAAATCATCTTTAGAGATAAAGCGGGAAACATCATCAAACTAAATTCCGGCCAAACTTGGATTACTGCCGTCCCGCGCAGCTACGGTGGAAGTGTCGTTTACGAATAATTTATGATATTATTTATATATACTAAAAGGAGTTTATAACCGTGCCAGAAAAAAATGCCGAACACAAAACGAAAAATAAAGTAACCGGTAAAAAACCCGCCTCTAGTCTTTCTAACAACATCCGCAGTTTTATCTTTTTCTGTTTAATGATTTTGTTTTGTTCTGCTCTCCTCTCGACCTTGACCACATCAACCCCCCATACCGAAAAAATCGCCCTTTCCGATTTAATCTCCCGAATGAACGACCCAGACGGCGGAATCGCCAAAGTCTCCATAACCGGCAACAACCTCGAAATCACCGAAACTGGAAAAGATTATCCGACTTTAACTTCCCGAAAAGACGGCTCCGGAACTTTATACGACCAAGGTCTAAAAAACTACTGTGAAGAAATCGGAAACGCCGACGAAAAGCTAAAATGCCAAGAATCTTTCCCGATTATCGAATACGTTGAAGATACGAATATCTGGGGAATTGTCCTCGACATCGCCCTTGTTGTTCTTCCGATTCTCGCGCTCATCCTTTTCTTCTCATACATGATGCGCCAAGCCCAGTCAATGAACTCCCAAAACCTCGGTTTTGGAAAGTCAAAAGCCCGTCTCTACGGCCCCGATAAGAAAAAGGTGACCTTTAAAGACGTCGCTGGAAACGAGTCCGCAAAACAAGACCTCGAAGAAATCGTCGATTTTCTTAAACATCCGAAAAAATACGGCGCTCTCGGCGCCAAAATCCCGCGTGGCGTTCTTCTCGCCGGCGATCCGGGAACAGGAAAAACTTTAATGGCGCGCGCTGTCGCTGGCGAAGCGAATGTTCCGTTCTTCTCGATTTCCGGCTCCGAATTCGCCGAAATGTTTGTTGGTGTTGGCGCTTCCCGCGTCCGCGACCTTTTCCAAAAGGCCAAGAAAAACGCCCCCTCGATTATTTTCATCGACGAAATCGACGCCGTTGCCCATAAACGCGACGCTCGCGGTGGCGCTGGTCGCGAAGATGAACAGACCCTAAACCAAATCCTCGTCGAAATGGACGGGTTCGATAACGAATCCGGCGTCATCGTCATCGCCGCGACTAACCGCGTCGATATGCTCGATAAAGCCCTCCTCCGTCCGGGTCGCTTCGACCGCCATGTCAACGTCACTCTCCCCGAACGCAAAGACCGCCTCGAAATCCTAAAAGTCCATTTCAAAGATAAACCCGTCGCGAAAGACCTCGACCTAGAGAGCCTTGCCGCGAAAACTGCCGGTTCCGCCGGTGCCGACCTCGCCAACATCGCCAACGAAGCCGCGATTACCGCCGCTCGCGAGGGTCATAAAGAAATTAAAAACTCCGACCTCGTCGAAGCCTTTGAACGCGTCGCGATTGGGCCCGAACGAAAGTCTAAAGTCATGAACGATAAAGAACGCAAAATCACCGCCTACCACGAAGCCGGCCACGCCATCGTTGGCCATGTTCTCCCCGACTCTGACCCTGTCCACAAAGTAACCATCATCCCCCGCGGTCGAACCGGCGGCGTAACTTGGTTCCTCCCTCCGGAAGATAGAAGTTATAAAAACATCTACGAGCTAAAGGACATTCTCGCTCGCGCTATGGGCGGACGTATCGCCGAAAAACTTATCTTCGGTGCCGAAGCCATCACGACTGGAGCAAGTTCTGACCTTAAAAACGTCGCCTCTCTCGCTAAAGAAATGATTATCGAAGAGGGAATGGGCGGAAAAACCCGTAATCTCGTCTTCCCCGAGGGCGAAGTTGGCTACTATACCATCCAAACCGGAAAGCCCTACTCCGAAAAAACCGCCGAGCTAATCGACGCAGAAATTAAAACCCTCGCCGACGAAGCCGCGACTCGCGCCGAAGAAGTCCTAAAAGCGAATAAACCCGTCCTCGATAAGCTCGCGAAAGCTCTTCTCGAAAAAGAAACCCTCGAAGAAAAAGATTTGGTCGATTTATTAAAAGAAACGAAACTTCCGACTTCCGCTAAGCTCTACTAAAACGTGCTATAATTTTTATTATGAGCCGTTTTAAATTTAAGTCCGTTGTCGCCCTAGCGAATAAAAAGCTGTCCATCAAATCCGCCGCGATTCTGCTCGCTTGCTCGACTCTCCTTTCCGCCTTGCTCGGAATCTTCCGCGACCGCCTTCTAAACGGTTATTATCTCGACACCTACCCGACCGGAATCGACGCCTATACCGCCGCCTTTACTATCCCTGACTTTATGTTTTTTATTCTGACTTCCGGCGCACTCGCCGTCTCGTTTATTCCCGTCTTCAACGAACGCCTCGTAAAAGGGAACAAAAAATCCGCCTGGGAACTTTCCAGCTCTCTCTTGAATTTTCTCGCGCTAATAACCTTAGTCGCGAGCGTCCTAATCATGATTTTCGCCGAACCGCTCGTTCGCTACGTTGTCGGCCCAGGCCTCGATGAATCCGGAACCATCCTCGCTATCAACATGATGCGCGTCATCGCGATAAACCCCTTTCTTTTCTCGATTTCGACCGTCCTCGCCTCCATCCAACAAGCCGTCGGTCGTTTCGTCTTCTACGCTCTCGCTCCCGCCGTCTATAACGTCGGAATTCTAGTCGGAATAACCGTCTTCACCGGCGGAATTAACCTCTTCGGAATTCAAATTTTCGAAGGAGGAATCATGGGTGTCGCGCTCGGCGTTGTCTTTGGCGCCATCTTACAGGTCATCATCAGCCTCATCGGTGTTTTCGGGCTCGGCTTTGATTACAATTTTAAACTCCTCTGGAAAAATAAAGGTTTTAAATCCGTCTTAAAACTCCTCCCCGCCCGCTCTCTCGATCAGGGAATTGATTATCTTAACACTATCGTCTCAACGAATCTTTCTTCGCGTATGGGCGCCGGCGCGCTTCGCAGTTTCCAACAAGCCACCAGCCTCCATCTCATGCCCATCAACCTCATCGGCGTCGCCATCTCTACCGCCTTTTTCCCGAAACTGACCGAAGAGCTCGGCGAAGGAAAGGACGAAAAATTCCGCAACACTTTCCGCACCGCGCTCCGAACGATTATCTGGATTTCACTCCCCGTCTCGACCATCGCTTTCTTCGCTCGCGGCTATGTCGTAAACTTTATAAAGAATGGTGGCGACGCTTTAATCTCCTCTATTCTCGGAACTCTCGTTATCGCAATCCTCGCTCGCTCCATCTTCCATATCGCCTCGCGCGGCTTCTACGCCTACCAAGACACCAAAACCCCGTTCATCGTCAGCGTCATCGCCATCGGCTCGACCATTCTCCTCTCGATTTTATTCTATAACCTAGGTTACGGAACCGACGGTCTCGGCTGGGCCCAAAGCCTCGGCGCCGTCCTCGAAGTCCTCATCCTCCTCTTCATTCTTAACCGCCGCTCAAATCGCGAGCTTCTTAACCGCGACTTCTGGAAAAATACTTCGCGTATGTTCTTCGCGACTTTAATTACCGCCTGTGTCGCTTATTCAATGACCAAATTCTTCCCGCTCATGGCGACCGATAATTCTTTCTTCTCGACTTTCCCGAAATTCTGCTTAATTTCCGTCGTTAGTTTAGTCGCCTATCTTCTAACTAGCTATTTCCTCGACCTCGAAGAAGCCGACAACATCATTGAAAAGCTAAAGAAACTTCTTTTCAGAAACATAAAGTAGTATAATACTATTATGTCTATTTTTGATTCAATCATCTTAGGATTAACCCAAGGCCTAACCGAATTTATCCCCGTCTCCTCTTCGGGCCATCTCGAACTCGTCCAGCGTCTCCTCTCCGCCGGTTCTCGCGCCGAAAATTTCCATCTTTTCCTCGAATTTATTAACCTCGGAACTCTCCTTGCGCTCCTAATTTTCTACCGAAAGAAAATTCTTAAAATCCTGAAAGATATTTTCGTTGACCATAATTTCAAGTTTGCCTTAAACGTTCTTATCACCATCATCCCCGTCGGTCTCGCCGGCCTCCTCCTCTCCGATTTAATCGAATCCCTCCCGTTTTTCTCCTCTCTTTTGACTATTGCGCTCGCAATGCTCATCGTCGGTCTTCTGATGTATTTCATCGATAAACTTCCGAAGATGAAAAAACTTAAAACCCTCGACGAATTGCCGAAAAAACGCGCTCTCCTAATCGGTTGCGCGCAGGTTTTCGCTCTCATTCCAGGAACTTCCCGCTCTGGAACCTCAATCCTCGCCGGTCGTCTTGTCGGCTTAAATTCCGAAGATGCTGCCGACTATTCCTTCATCTCTAGCATCCCAATCATGGCCGGCGTCTGTCTAAAAATGTTCCTAAAATCTTCCTCTCGTGCCTACTTTGTCGAAAATCTTGGAACCTTGCTTCTCTCGAACGCTGTCGCTTTTCTCTCTGGACTTTTCGCGCTCTACTTCGTCCTAAAATTCCTCAAAAAACCCGACGGTCTAAAATACTTCGGAGTCTATCGAATCTGCCTCGCGCTCCTCGTCTTAATCCTCGTTTTAATTAGCTAATTATTCTTTATTTAACTTTTCGTCAATTTTCTTCTTAAAGTATTCAATGAACCCTGCTTTTGTGGATGTATTTTCTACTTCCGTCCAATCAATGTCTTTCCCGTCTATATAAAACGCCGGTGTCGCCGAAATCCCGACTTTCTTGCCAATCGCCATATCAAAGTTAATTTTCGCCTTGACCGCCTCACTCGCCATATCTTCCGCAAACTTCTTCTCGTCGCCCGCCCCCTTAGTTATACCTCTAAAATACTCAATAAACTTTTCTTTCCTCCCGCTTCCCGAAAGCGTTTCCCATTCGCTCTGATTCGCGAACAATAAATCTGCATATTCTTTCCAATAACCCTGTAATCCTGCC
>CAZSYG010000026.1:0-10413 GCA_964610655.1 uncultured Candidatus Saccharibacteria bacterium | reverse complement strand
ATTAAAATCACCTTCCTCGAAATAGAATCGGCGTCAACGCCCATACTTTAATTATACTACATATTCCTAAAATAGTCAAGTGTACCCATGTACAACTATAAGATATTGCCGAATAATAAAGAATAAGATATAATTTAACCATGAGTTTAATTCGTCTAAAGCCCGTTAAAAAACGTCGTGTTTCTGATGATTTAATTTTGGCGCTTGACATTGGGACCGAATTTGTTAAAGCAATTATTGCGAAAAAACCGCCGAAAATCTCGAAAAAATCTTCTGACTCTGACGATGAAGCTGTCGAAAATAGCTGCTTAGAAATTCTCGGCGTTGGGAAGTCTCCCCAACATTCCGGCAATATGTACAACGGCGGAATTTCTGATATTCCTGCCGTCGCCGACGCTTGTGAAGAGGCTTTAAAAATTGCCGAAAAAGAAGCGGGCGTCTCCGCGAAAAAAGTTGTCGTCGGAATTGCTGGCGAACTCGTCAAGGGAAATACCGCAACAATCCGCTATCGTCGCTCCTCCTCCGATAAACCCTTGACCGAATCCGAAGTTAAACTTATTTTTGAAAAAATCGAAAAGCGTAGTCTCGAAAAAGCCAAAAAGGAACTCTCCCTCGAAACCGATAACTCCGAAGTTGAAGTCCGGCTCATCAATTCCGCCCTTGTTTCTCTCTCCATTGACGGCTATAAAATCTCGAACCCTGTCGGCTTTAAAGGCTCCGACGTTAAGATTCAATATTATACCGCTTTCGCTCCCCTTGTTCATATCTCCGCAATCGAAAAAGTTTGTGCCGAGCTTAACCTCGATCTTCTCGCTGTCGCCGTCGAGCCTTTTGCGGTTTGTCGCGCCTGTCTCGGAGACGACCCTGAGTCCAATTTTTCGGGTATTCTTCTCGATATCGGCGGCGGAACAACCGACGTCGCGTTGATTGATGATGGTGGCGTCGAGGGAACAAAGATGTTCAATATCGGCGGGCGAGCTTTCTCTCGCCAAATCTCCGAATCCCTCGGTATCAGTTTTGAAGAAGCGGAAGATTTAAAATTAAACCTCGATAACAACGAAATTGATGATGCTCTCCGTTCTAAAGCGTCCGCCGCTGTCGACAAAAATCTCTCCGTCTGGCTCGCTGGGGTCGAACTTGCCCTTGCCGACTTTAAACATCTCGATGTTCTCCCGAAAGAGATTTATCTTTGTGGCGGTGGAGCCGGTCTTTCCGCACTCCAAGAATCCCTCGCCCTCTCCGATTGGTATAAAAAACTCCCCTTTTCTCGCCGCCCCATCGTCAACCTCGTCGATCCAGAAATCCTCCCCGACTTTAAATATAGCTCCGAAATCACTCTCGACTACTCTTATCTCACCGCGCTCGGCCTTCTTCGCGTCGCTCTCGACACTAGCGAAGAATCCCCCGAAGAAAACAGCCTAAAGTCTAAACTCAAAAAAATTCTTTCTAACTAGCTTCCCGAAACTCCCCCGCCTTTAGTCCCCCTAAATCATAATTCCCAAAATTCGTTCGGTGGAGTTTTTTCACTCTATATCCTAGCGCTTCAAACGTTCGCCGAATCTGACGGTTCCTCCCCTCGCTCATCTCTACCCTGAACTTTCGCCTCTCTTCGTCCAACCTCGTCAAACCTAACTTCGAGACTCCGTCCCCGATTTCAATTCCAAAATCCGCTATCATCTGTTGATGTAACGGTTCCAAACTTCGGTCGAGCTCAACCTCATAAACTTTAACTTTATAAAACTTCGGATGGGTCATCTTGAACGCAAAATCCCCATCATCCGTCAGCAAAATTAATCCCGATGAATCTTTATCGAGCCTCCCAACGGTCTTTAAATCGCGATATTTTTCCGGCAAAAGCTCATATAGCGTCGGCGTCTCGCCCTGTCGCTTCCGTGAACAAACATACCCGACCGGTTTATTCAATAACAGATAAGTATATTCCTTCAAAAAGGGTATAATCTTCCTATTATAGCATACCGCTTGTGTTTTGTCAACTCTTTCCCCTAAAACCGCAACTTTTCCATCAACTAAAACTTTCCCCGCCGCAATTAAATCATCCGCTTCCCGTCGAGAAATCCCCAACCTCTCGGCCAGAAATTTATTGAGCCGGATTCGTTCCATCTTGAACCTGATTGACCGGCTGGACTGGCTGCGACTGGGCTACTGGCTGTGGCGCTGCTTGGGGCGCGACCGGCTGCGCTAGCTGTTCTGGAGCTGGTTGCGGCGCGATTGGTTGCGTCGGCTGCGGCGCGACTGGTTGTCGAACCGGCTGAACCGGCGGGACTGGCTGCGGCTGAGCTACTGGCTGTGGCGCTGCTTGGGGCGCGACCGGCTGAGAGGGGACTGCCGGATTCGGCTGACTCATAATATTCGGGTTAAACTGTGGCCCGCTCTTTAAATCTGGCGCCCCGTTTGCTGGCGCTGTCGGCGCGGATTGTGCTGCCCCCGCCGCTTTCCCAGATAAAACTTCCTTTACTGCGTTAATTACATCCTCAATCCCAACTTGCGACTTGACTAAATATCTATCCGCCCCCAAACTTTCTCCGCGCTTCCTCTGGTCGTCCGAAGATAACGCCGTCATCATAATTACCTTGACGTCTTTCGTTTCCGGCGTTGAGCGTAAAATATCTAACATATCAAACCCAGAAATCTTCGGCATCATCACATCCGAAACGATTAAATCCGGTTTCTCCTTAACAGCAATCGCAAGAGCTTCCTCTCCGTCTCCTGCCGAAACCACATCAAATCCTTCCGCTGTCAATCGAATACTATAAATTTCCCTTAAACTTTGGTCATCCTCGACTACCATTATTTTTGTCATAATTCCTCCAATTTTCCCTTATTGTATTATATTTTGATTGACCTGTCCATATTGAACTTGCGGCGGTGCGGTTGGCGCTTGAACAACTCCCTGTGCCGGCTGAATCACGGGCGCTATTGGCGTCTGCGTCATAGCTACTGGTTGACCTTGCATAACTGGTTGTGGCTGTTGAACTGGCGAAATCAGTTGCGTCTGCGGGGCTGGCTGCGGTGCTACTGCTTGCGACGCGACCGGCTGAACTTGCGGCGCAACCTGTTGAGTCGGCTGAACTGGCGCTATTGTCTGGACCCCCATCATCGGTTGCGCCACCGCCGGCTGCGGCGCGGCTTGCTGAACCGGTTGTTGAACCAGCGCCGGATTAAACTGCGGCGTCGTAGCCGCTGCTTGCGCATTCTGCATGGCGATATCTTCCGCTGTTTTTACCTGATCTTGGAACATCGCGACCGCTTTTTGGTTCTGAATCGCGATTTGCCTTCTCTCATATTCCTCATCTGATAACCTCGGCAGTGAAACATAAAACGTCGAACCTTCCCCAAACGAACTTTCCGCCCACACCTTCCCGTTCATCGCCTCAACACGTTGCTTGACCAAATAAAGCCCCAACCCCGTTCCCCCGACCGTCCGCGTGTGTGAGTTGTCCGCGCGATAAAACTTCTGGAAAATATGTTGCAAATCTTCCGACCCAATCCCAATCCCCGTGTCAGTTACATTAATTAACGCTCTATCTCCGTCTCCCTGAACATTCACCCAAATCGCTCCGCCCTCCGGCGTATATTTTATGGCGTTCTCAATCAAATTCGCTAAAATCTCCCCTAAGAAATCTGGGTCAGCAAAGGTATAAACGACTTGCTTTAAAATTCTCCCCCCGAAGTTATTCGTCTTTTTGTCTTCTGCCCCGAAGCTGTATTGAAGTCGCTTCTCGGCGAACTTTTGAGTATAGTCCTCTGCGAATTTTTTAACAAACCCATTTAACTCCATCGGCACCGCGTGCGGACGGATTCTATGGTCGTCTAACTTCGTCGCGTCGAGTAGGTCTTTAAATAACCGTCCGAGGTGTTGGCTCGAAGCGTGCGCCGACTCTAGGTACTGTCTCGCTCGCGCGTCAATCGTCGCGGTTTGGGGGTTCAGCGCTAACCCGATATACCCCTCAATCGACGCAATCGGCGTTCTCATCTCATGGCTCGCGGTCGAAACGAACTCGGTCTGCGCCCCCTCTTCCTCTAATTCTTTAGAAATATCCCTAAACGTAACAACTCGATCGCTCGTCGCCCCTCCCGACGGAGTTATACTAACCGCGACCGGCGTTTTCTTCTCGTCTTCTCCCGCCAACAAAACATATTCTCGCGTCATAAAAGAAGTATTCGACTTGACTGCCTTGAATAAGTTATTGTCCGCCTCGTTAATTTTCGAGCCATCTTTCCCCTCAAATTTCATAATCAAATCTAAATTCAAATTTATCGCGTTATTCGCGTTCCCGCATCCCGTCATCTCTACTGCCGCTGGATTTATAAAACGGATTATTCCATCTTTATTCACAATAATCACACCATCATGAATCGTATCGAGCGCCAACCTCGTCATCATCGCCGTATCTACCGCCACGCTCGACTTTTTCGCGTTATTTCCGCCCGCGACTTTACTATTAACAAAATCAAAAATACCCATCAAATTTATTTTAACACAAACGTAATGAAATGTGATATATTTAATTTATGAATAAAGCAACAATTTATATTGACCCTAACGACGATATAACCGATATTCTTTCCGATTTAAAAAAAGTAAAAAATAAAATTGTCGCCCTTGTCCCCCCGAAAAAGTCTGACGTTCTTCATAGTTCCGTAAACATAAAACTAATTCAAAAAACCGCGACCGAGCTCGAAAAGGTCGTTGTTCTCGTAACGAACGATTCGGCCATCTTAAAACTCGCTAAAGCCTCTAAAGTTCCCGTCGCCGATAGCCTAAATTCCCGCCCAGTCGTCCCCGATTCCGCGGCTGAAGCCGAAGAACCTGAAGAATCTCCGAAAACTCCCGAAGAAATTACCGACTCTTTTACCGAAGATAACAAACCAGTCGACGAAATAATCGAGTCGATTGAGGCGGAAAAAGCCGAAACCGAAAAACCGAAAAAATCTTCCTCTAAAGACGAAGAAGACGAGGAAGAAGACAACGACGACGAAGATGATGAAGACGAGGAAAAGCCTCGAAAAAAGTCGAAAAAGGAAAAAAAGAAGAAAGAAAAAGACCCGTTTAAGTCAAACAAGAAAAAATGGATTATCTTCGGCTCTATCGTCGGCGTCGCAGTTATCGCTTTCTTTATCTGGGCGCTAGTAGTCGCTCCTGCCGTAACTATCGCCGTCTCGATTAAAACTACCTCTGGCAATTTTTCCGAAAACATCACTTTCGTTAAAAATGAGTCTGATGAAAATCTCGATAACGGCGTTTTCTATATTCGCGAAGAAAAAATCACTAAAGAGTCTAGTGTAAAATTTACCGCAACCGGAAGAGAAGATCATGGCGAAAAAGCAATGGGGAAATTAACCATTCAAATTCAAAGCAAAGAAAAAATCCAAGAACAAATCCCTGCCGGAACAGTTTTTTCTCATAACGGGCTCGAATTCGTTTCGACTAACGACGCCTCTTTATACTGGAATCCCGACGACGAAAACGATGACGAAGTTTGCGAACCAGGGAGCAGTATTGGAAAAGGTTGCATAAGATCCGCTTCTATATCAATTACCGCTGCTTCCCCAGGAGAGGGATATAATGTCGCTGTAAAAAGTTCTGATTGGAAGTCGAATGAGCTCGATTTATCATCTTATGCGTCTGTCGCAATCTACAATGAGGGCGAAATCTCCGGCGGAACCTCAAAGGTCGTCACCATCGTCCAACAATCCGACGTCGATGCCGCAGTCGATAAGTTGACCAAGGAAAACGCTGCCGCCGGAAAGGAAGAACTAAAGAACAAACTTTCCTCGACTACTTTCCCGATCGAAACCAGCTTTAAGGCCGAAAGTGCTTCGCCCGTCTCGACTCCTGCCGTCGGCGAAGAAGTTAAAGAGGGTGTCATCCCGTCTGTCTCTTCCTCGACAACCTTCACGATGTTCACTCTCGACTCCGTTCGTCTTGAAGAATTTATCAAGAAAAAAGCAAATATCGCCGCCGATCGTGATATCTACTCCGTCGGAACTCCGTTTCTTGAGTATTTTATGGAGAGCGAAAGCGGTTATAGCGCGAAATTAAAAACGACTTATAAAATCGGCCCTAAGGTGACCGAAACTGAAATCCTCGAAAAGTCGAGAGGAAAGAAAATCGGCGAAGTCCAAAGCCTCCTTAAGTCAATCAACGGCGTCAATAGCGTCAACATCTCGAAATCCGTTTTCTGGGTCAATTCCGTTCCGTCCGACGTCAACAGAGTAACAATAGAAGTCAATATCGAGGAATAGATGAAAATAATTGGACTAGATGTTGGGACAAAGCGAATCGGCGTCTCAAAGGCCGATTCGAGCGTTAAAATCGCCATCCCTTATGGATTGGTTGGCGTCGATGGGAATGAGTTCGAGAAAATCGAAAAACTTGCGAAAATTTACGGAACCTCTCTTTTTGTTATCGGGTTGCCGCGCAATAATCAAGGCGAGGAAACTGCTCAATCAAAATACGTTCGCAATTTTGCGAAAAATCTAAAGACAAAAATCCCCGCCGCGAAGATAAAGTTCCAAGATGAATCCCTAACTTCCGTTCTCGCCAAAGAGAACTTAAGGCATAAAAAAGGCGGCATCAACAAAAAAGCTGGCGATGTCGATACCGAGGCGGCCGTCTTAATTCTCCAAGATTTCCTCGAAAGTTATAGTCGAAATATCGATTCTTTGAATCAGAAGTCTACCCCTAAGCCCCTTGTCGCCCCGACCCCGCCTATTGCCGCCTCTGCCCCTCTATCTCCCCTAAAACCCGCGAAAACCGAGCCTAAATCTGCCCCTAGAGCCTCAATCAAAGTCGAGACCGCCGCTCTACCCTCCTCCGAGGAAAAACCGCTAGAAACCCCCGAATTTAAGCCCAGAGTGGGAAAACCTTATAAAAAAGGGTATAAAAAATGGCTGATTATCCGCATTTTGATAATTCTCGCCATCTTTCTCGGACTTTCCTTTATCATCGCGAAAATTTGGTATAGCGCCTCTTTGAAGCCGGTTTTGTCCGCCGATTGTTCTCTCTCTGAAAATGCTGACTCTGACGCCTGTAAATTCATCGAATTTAAAGTCGAATCTGGAACTTCCGTATCTGAAATCGCCGAGAAGTTGAATGAAGCCGGTCTGATTAAAAATCCTCTCGCTTTTAAAATCTACGCGAAGCTAAATAAAAACTCCTCTGAGTTAAAGGCCGGAACATATAAATTCAAAAAGAGCAACTCCGTCGAAGAAATTATTACCGCTCTCGTTGAAGGCGCGACCTCTAATATCGTTTTTCGCTTGACTGTTCTTCCGGGTGAAACTATCGTCGACTTCAAAAAGCGACTCACTCCTCTTGGCTACTCCGAAGAGGACATAGATTCCGCCCTTTCCGCTAAATACTCCTACCCTGCGCTTGCCGGAAAGCCAGACGATGCCTCTCTCGAGGGCTATCTCTACGGTGAAACTTACGAATTTTACCAAGACGACCCCGTCGATAAAATTATCGGGCGAATGCTTGAGGAGCTAAGTTCGACCATCTCGAAAAATAATCTGAAAAATAAGTTCGAGAGTCGAGGTCTAACTCTCTATCAGGGAATCATCCTTGCCTCTATCATCCAAAAAGAAGCCGGAAACCTCTCTCTTGAGGAACAAAAAAATATCGCTAGCGTCTTTTACAATCGCCTTGAGGCGGGAATGAATCTCGGTAGCGACGTAACCGTAACCTATGCTTTGAACCAACTTTCCGCCGAAGAGCGTGCGAAATACACTGATAATGCCGAAAAATTAACGATTGACTCCTGTTACAATACCCGTCTCCACACCGGTTTGCCTTGCGGGCCGATTTCCAGCCCAGGCGCTTTCGCCCTTATCGCCGCCGCGAACCCCTCTGAAACCTCTTATCTTTATTTCTTGACAGGAGACGATGGTATGATGTATTATAGTGATACAGATTCTGGACACTCCCAAAACATTCTCGAACATTGTCAAGAACTCTGTAACGTTGGATTATGAAAACTAAACTAAAAATCTTTTCTTATATGCTCGCTTCCGCTTTAGTTATCGGAACTGTTTTTGCTGGCTCAATCAGTAAAACAACTAAAAACTCCAACACTCCAATCATGCTCTCGATTACCGAAAATAACTATTCCGTCTCTGTTGATCAGCTTTCCGAACTTTATATTGTCGCCGAAATCGCGAATAACGTTAATCTTGAGTCTAGCAACTATCTCAACATGGACTATATCTCCGCCCAGACTCAATACAGCCTTAACCAAACAACTTCCTCGACCTCTTCTAAAATCGAAAAAGTTAATATCGTCGATACGTCCCATTTATCCCGTGGCATTATCGAATATACTGTTTCCGCTGGCGAGTCAATGGAATCGATTGCCGAGAAATTTAATTTAACAACCGACCAAATCCGTTGGTCGAATAACCTGAAAACGACCGATCTTTCCGCTGGGACGACCCTTAAACTCCCCAGCATCTCCGGCATTATCTATACCGTAAAATCCGGCGACTCTATTGATTCTCTTGCCGAAAAATACGGTTCGTCCTCCGAGGCGATTATCGCCTATAACGATCTTGAGACGGGCGGAATAACCGATGGGATGCAAATTATCTTACCGAGCGGAATCTTGCCAGAAACCGAACGCCCAGAATACGTCGCCCCAGTCAGAACAACTCCGACTTATTATACCTCGACCCTTTATTCAACCAGCAGCAACCCGATGCCTTGGGGTTGGTGTACTTGGTACGCTTGGCAATGGCGCCATGATAACGAAAGAACCCTTCCGGGCGGCCTCGGTAACGCGCGCTATTGGGCGGGTCAGCTCGCCGCTAAGGGCTATCGTGTCGACCGAACTCCGGAATATGGCGCGGTTTTCGTCAACGGAAACGGTTATTACGGCCACGTCGGCATCGTCACCGCGGTCAACGGCGACGGAACCATCACGATTACTGATATGAACGGTGTTGCCGGTTGGGGTCGCGTCGGCTCGCGCGTTGTTCAGGCTTCCGAGTGGGGCTACTGGCAATTTGTCCATTAATATTGTATAATAATTATATATGTTTGTTGATACTGCGAAAGTAAAATTAGAAGCCGGAAAGGGCGGCGATGGCGCTGTTTCTTTTCGCCGCGAGATTTATATTCCTAAAGGCGGGCCAGACGGCGGCGACGGCGGTCGCGGCGGCTCGATTATTTTCCGCGCCGACAAGGACACGAACACTCTCCTCGACTTTCGCTACAATCCCGAACTAAAAGCCGAAGACGGAAAAAACGGCTCTGGGACTCGCTCCGCCGGTCGTTCCGGAAAAGATTTAATCGTCGAAGTCCCGATTGGAACTGTCGTTAAGCGCGACGGAAAAGTTATCGCCGACTTAACGAAAGATAAAGAAGAAGCCGTAATCGCGAAAGGCGGCTCCGGCGGCTTCGGGAATGCTCATTTCAAATCCAGCACCCGCCAAGCTCCCATCATCGCCGAAGTTGGCGAAGAGGGCGAGGCTTTTGAGGCGGAGCTTGAGCTAAAACTCCTTGCCGATGTCGGTCTTGTCGGGCTTCCGAACGCCGGAAAATCGACTTTTCTCTCTGTTGTTTCGAACGCTCGCCCAGAAATCGCCGACTACCCGTTCACGACCATCACCCCGAATCTTGGCGTCGCGACGATTGACGG
Source organism: uncultured Candidatus Saccharibacteria bacterium (assembly GCA_964610655.1). Taxonomy (GTDB): domain Bacteria; phylum Patescibacteriota; class Saccharimonadia; order Saccharimonadales; family Saccharimonadaceae; genus Nanosyncoccus. The sequence goes on along the minus strand of CAZSYG010000026.1, from coordinate 754 downwards.
AAAAGATTTATTGATTGCCGATATTCCGGGGTTAATCGAGGGCGCTTCCGAGGGGAAAGGTCTTGGCAACGTCTTCCTGCGCCACGTCGATCGCACTGCGGTTCTCCTCCATCTCATCGACGTTTACAATCCCGACGCCGGCGAAAGTTATGAAATAATTCGCCGCGAGCTCAACAAATACTCCGATCTAAAAGACCGTCCCGAAATTATCGCCTTGACAAAATGCGAAAATCTCGACCCCGAAATTATCGAAATGCAAAAATCCTCGATTCTATCGAAAAACCCCGCTGCGAAAATCTTCCCCATCTCTTCCTCCGCCCACCAAGGACTCGACGAGCTGCTTCGCGAATTAAAAAATAATCTTAAAAATAAAAAAATTATCAAAAAAGATATTATCGATAATAACGAATTAAACATCATAAAATTAAGCGATTCCGATTATAAAGATACCTTTAGTGTCGAGCGCATTCCTGACGAAAATAAATTCCTCGTCTCCGGCGAAAAAATCGAAAAGTTTGCTCGCCGAACCGACATGAACAACTACGCTTCCGTCAACCGCCTCCGCGACATTATGAAAAAACTCGGTATCCGCGCCGAACTAACTTCCCAAGGTGCCGAACCCGACTCAATCATCTCCATCGCCGGCAAAGAATTTCCCCTCGTCGAAGATTGGTAAAATGTTGTAAAAAATACAATAACAAAATCCTTGACAAAAACCATAAACTTTTTTACAATAATCATAAGCTGATACGCT
>CAZSYG010000025.1:0-10968 GCA_964610655.1 uncultured Candidatus Saccharibacteria bacterium | reverse complement strand
GTTAACCGCCGTCGTCGTCTTCCCAACACCTCCCTTTTGATTCGTTACCGAAATCGTAATAGCCATATAACCTATATCATAACATAAGTTCAATAAAAAAGAAACGCTTTTTCGGCGTTCCTTTTTTCTAAAGTTATTTAATCGAAGTAATCTCGATTAAGGAGTATTTCTGTCGATGTCCATTTTCCTTATGAACGCGTTTCTTGGAATGATATCGAATCACTCTTACTTTTTCTCCAAGAACTCGCTCTTCGACAACTTTCGCCTTAACCTTGACTCCTTTAACCGTCGGCGTTCCTACCTCGGTTTTGTCTCCGTCAACAACAAGCAAAGCATCAGTTTCGAGCTCTTTCGTTCCTTCAGGGAGGAGGTCCACCCTAAGGGTCTCTTTCTCGCTAACAAGATACTGTTTCCCGCCAACGAGTATAACTGCTTTTTTCATGGCTTTTCCTTAATTTAATAGTCTCTATATTCTATCATATCTTGCCGAAAAACACAATGCTAATCAGACGTTTTCCCTTTAACACTTTTCTCAATTTTCTTTAGCGTTTTTCTCGAGCTAAGATAATAAAGCATTCCCGCGCCAATCCCCAAGACTACGATAATCGCTAAAATTACCTCCGCCGGCCCTGTATTCGGCAGTTCTTCTTCCTCTCCCGCTCCGCAGGCTTTCTTTACCTTAATCATCACCTTATCATACAACGTCGCCATCCCGCTCTCACTAGTCTCTCCCCCCTCGCTTCCTTTCCCATTCTCCGTTCCGAAGCTGATCGCCGCGCCGTTAAACAACGTCGTATCTCCACATTCAAACGCGCTCTCGTCCTTAACCTTAACTTGATAATAGATTTCCGCCGATTCCCCCGCCTCGAACTTCCCTAAGTTAATTCCGTTCTCAAATAACCCGTCCTCAACCGCTTCCAACTCGCCGCCCTTAATCTTTACTTTCGTACTCCCAAAGACATATTCCATTCCCGCGCCTAGCTCTAACGTATCAAACGCGAACGTCTTTTCTACCGTCACTTTCCCGATATTCTTAAACGTTAACCTAAACTCCAACTTCGCTCCGGGGCTAACCTCGACTTCATCTTCCCAAGTTATCCCCCCGTCCTTAGAAACTTTTTTCTCAATATAAAATTCCGGTTTTTCCGGCTGCTCTGGCTCCGGTTCCGGCTCTGGCTCCGGCGTTTCAGTCTTAACTTCCGTCGCAATCAACCTATAAACTACCTGCCCCGAATATTGATCACACCCTAAAATTAACCCGTTTAGCTCGTTTAACCCTAAATACGTCCCTCCCTCAGAAAACAAGTCGATCGACAACACTTTCCCGTTCGCGCCCCAATCATTATAAATCTTCGCCGACCCCTCTTTATATGCTAAATTAAACTCTTTCCCCTCTTCCGCCTTAAAATACGCCTCGTCCCAAACTTTCTCCGGCGTTGTCGTCGTTGAGGAAATTATCGCCGAAACCGCTTCTCTCGCGCCATTCTTCACATTAATCGGAAAGCTCGTCGAAAGTTTCGTCTTGCTCGCGACCCCGCGATAATTATACTCTTTCGTATTAAACGTCGAACTTGCGTCGTTATGATAATAAATATAAACTTCATATTCTCCCCCGTCCTCTAGCGTAACTTCGTTAGAATATTTCCCTCCCGTTCCAACTTTAACAACCCTAACAAAATCTCGCTCGTCCCCCACCGCCGCGTTATCTGTAATCGAGTTAAACGTCGCCGACTCTGCCGGATTCGCCATCGTATAAGTCTGTCGCTCCGGCCCCCAAGCCGCTACTCGCCCAACCGATAGTCCTCCCCCCAAAACTACCGCTAAAGCCCCCAAAACCCCGCTTATTAGTTTTTTATTTTTTATTTTCATTTTTATTCTCCTTCCCTTTCCGCGGTTTCTCTAAGTAACGCTTCAATATCTGCGGCTTCTTCTTCCCCTCCTCTTGCCGCGTCTTCCCGCCCAGAAATCTCCGGCTCCCTTCGTGAAGCCTCTTCTGTCGCTTCACGTTGCTCTCTTAAATCTTGCTCATCCGTCCCCTCGTCGGTCGTCGGGACGCCTTGATTTTCGCCTGTTAGTCTCTCGCTCGCTCCCGTCGGCGTCGGCGCTTCCGGCGCGACCGTTTCCTGTGCCACTCTAACCGGCTCTTCCGATGCCGGCCCCTCTTCCTCTTCGACATCTCCCGTCTGCCCAACTTCTCCCTCCGTCGGCGCTTCTTCGACAACCTCCTCTAACTTCTCCGGATCTTTCGGCTTCTTCGTTGGTTCAGGCGTCGGTGCTTCTGTCGGAGCTTCCGTTGGCGCTTCCGTCGGAGCCTCAGTCGGTTGTTCCGTAGGTGCCTCTGTTGGTTGCTCTGTCGGCTGCTCCGTAGGCTGTTCTGTTGGTCTCTCGGTTGGTCTTTCTGTTGGTCTCGCTGTCGCCTCCGGCTTTTCCTCCGGCGTAACCCCATACGCTATATCTCCCCCCTGTTCACACCTCATTCTAACATCAAACCCTCCCCCTTCCACATCAAACCTCATATATCCTCCCTCAAAATCCACCCCTTTCTCCCTTATAGTCGCCGCGACGTCCCGCTCATGTTCAACAATCTCTCGTTCCCCGTCCGAATGATAAATATAATTCTGCGAATGGAAAATCCCCTCCGTCGGGAAGATAAACGAAACGTTCCCCGCCTCCGCTTCCGCCCGAACTCGCGCCGCAACTCTATCTAAAATATCCGTCCTGTCATGTTCCTCTAGCCAAGTTGCAATTCTCTCCGCGTCTCCCTGATTAAAGTTCTCAAACCCCTCGACCCTTAGCCCAATCCCCGCAATCACCGCCAAGTCCCAAGACCCCCTAACGTCCTCCGCGTAAAGATTCGCCGCGCGCCCAATCACGTCCGGACTTTGATATGCTTCATCAATACTAATTCCGTGTTCCGTCGCGTAATCTTGCGCATAACTACTAACCGACGCCCAAAGGTCTCGCCCGATATTATATCGATTTTTCCCCTGTTTATTCTCGGTATTAAACGTTACATCTTTCGACTTATCATATCTCGACTCGGTTTCCCCGAATAGCTCCCTTTCCGTCCTCTCCGGCGTTTCTAACTCTCCTCCCCCCTCAACAACTTCATAATCACTAAAATCTCCCACTTCCTCAACCCCCATTCTCGTCCCCAAATCATCCACCGGATTTACATATTCTCCACTCTGTTCTATCGCCGTTCGTCCAACCCCTCTCGCTAGCGCTTCTCGTTCCGCTTTATCTTTATTGTGTTTAAATACTCCTGCCCCTACCCCCATAATCGCCACCAACAGCCCCCCAGCAACAAATTTCTTCCAATGCTTCTTAAACTTCGTCTTGAGCGACTCTTTTATTCTCCCCTCTTTCTCTCTTCGCGAGCTAACTTCCCCCTCAACTACTCTCCCCTCCGCTGCTTCTCCCGCATCCGTATCACTTTCCGGTTCTGCTTCCGCCGTTCCGCTCTCGTCCGCGCTTCCCGTTCCTCCGGCTCCCCCCGTAGGCTCCCCCTCGCTCGCTTCCTCCCCCCGCGAACCATCTCCGCCTTCTTCCGGCTCTTCCTCTCCGATTCCCCCCGCCGGCGCTTCTGGCGGGACGTTTCCGTCTTCTCCATCATCAACAAATTCAATCTTCTTCTCAAACTCGTCTAAATCAATCTTCTCTCCCGCTTTTCTCTCTTTCTTCTCGACCGGCAGCTCTTCTTCCTCCACCGGAATTTCCTCTTCTCTAGCCGGAGCCTCTTTTTTCCAAGTCGGAGCCTCTCCCTTTCTAATCGGAGCTTCCCCACCGTCCGCTTCCTGAACATCCGCCCCTCTCGCGCGTCGCCTTTCTCGCTCTAATCTTCTCTCGCGGCGCGACTTCCCCCAGCTCCCCCCGTTCTCAACAAAATCCTCAACATTTTTAATCACTATCTCGCGCGCCTCTTTATGTCTCGCTTCCGCCTCCGCAACCGTCCTCTCCCCTAAAACCGGCTCCGGCTTACCACCAATCGGGTCATAATTTTTCAGCCACTCCAAAATCCGCTTACCGTCTTCTTGCGCCTTTTTTCTCTTCGCCTCTAATTCTTCCTCGCTTAATCCTCCAAACGGAGCTCTCTCTGGGTCATACATAAACTACATTTCCTCCTTAAGATACCTATCCCTATAATCCCCTAAAACATCCATCATAATCTTCTCATAATCAACCCCCGCCTCGTTCATCACCGCCTCTAGCTCGTCTTGTTCTAAACTCTCTCCGCTCGTCAGCTCGTCTAGCCTATCTATCTTCTCATCCGGCAGCTTCGCGATAATCTTATCTAACATCTCCTCGTTCACTTCCTCTAAAATTCGCTCAACTTCCGCCCGTTTCTCTTCCGCCTTAAAAATTTTCCCCTTGTCGAGAACCAACTTTTTCGCGAACTTTTCTAAAAGTTCATCTCCATTTTTTATTTTCATTACAATTTTCTTCTCCCTATATTACCTCTAATTTACCACAACCGCAATAAAAAGTAAAGATTTTTTTCTTATGCTAAAATCGTAACCATCAAAAAACCGAACTTAAAGTTCGGTTTTTTATTTTATGGTCTTATTTTCTTATAAACTTTTCCTCCTAGGCTACCTTAAAACCAAATTCCGCCAACTCTTTCTTGGAAAAACCAACCCTCAAGGTTCGATACCCGTCAAATTGAGCCAACTTACCTTCTAGGAACAATTTTCTTTCTTTATTATCAGCCACTGCCGATTCTTTGCGCGTCTCAGAAGTTTCATTATTATACTCTGCTTCATCCTCAAACGCCATATAACTATTTTGTCCCTGTTCTTGAGCGTTATTGTAGTCTATACTAACTACTTCTCCGTTATTGGGAATATTAAATTTTATTTCTTCCCCGCCTCCTTTCGTTGAAATTTTTTCTCCGCTCATTTTTGGTTTTTCCTTTTTGACTTTATTTAGTTTTTATTTTTATATTTGTCTTGTTAGATTTTTATTTTTATTATCTAACTGTCCTCAGTATAGCACACTTCCCCAAAAAAGTCAATACTTCTTATGCTATATTTTTCAAAATAGTCAAAAATTACCTCTTCTTTCAGAGGTAATTTATTTTATTTTCGCTTAAATTTTACGCTTTTTCCAAACTAATCGTTATATTCTCATCAACCAACTTCTCGACCTCATCATACTGATAATTCTGATTCTCAGAAATCTCAACCGCTAAAACCTCCGTCTTAACCGTCTCGACAAACTTTTCCGGAACCGGAATCGAAAGCGATAGCCTAATTCGATCAGAAACCTCTAGCCCCGCTTTCTTCCTCGCCGCCTGAACTAAGCGAATCAACTCACGAACTTTCCCCTCTTCCCTCAGCTCTTCCGTCAACGTCTTATCAAGCTCCGTCTCTTTCCCGTTTTTAACTTCTTTAACGTTTAGCTCTTCTCGAATAATACTCTCATAAAACTCGTCTAGCTTCTCCCCCGCGTAGGTAAACTTTGCTAGCGGCTGACGCACCTTAATCTGGTCTTCCGTCTCGCTTTTCCTCATCCTTAGCGCCAACCCTTCCGTAATAATCTCTCGCGTCCTCTTCATCTCCGCCAAGACTTTTTCGTCAATCTCTCCCGCTTCCGGAAAATCCTCTAGATGAACCGAACTCTCGCTCCCCGTCATCTTTTGATAAAGTTCTTCCGAAAGGAACGGCGTAAACGGCGCTAACAACTTCGAGAGATAAACTAAAACGAAGTAAAGCGTCGAATAAGCCTCCAACTTATCTCCGTCGTCCTCCGACTTCCAAAAACGTCGCCTACTTCGTCGAACAAACCAATTCGATAAATCGTCAATAAACGGCAAAATCCCCGCGACCGCCTTCGGCAAATTATACTCCCCCATCCCCCTCTCAATCTCCCCCCTCAGCTCAAACGCTCGCGACACAATCCATCTATCAAACAGATTTTTAAATTCTTTATATTCTATCCTCTTGTCGCTATCAAATTTATCTACCTCCGCATACATGCAGAAAAAGTCGAATGTGTTCCACACCATACTCAGTTTCCTCGCCACGTCCGAAACGTCCTTATCTAGTAGCGCAAAATCCTCCCCCGCCGTTACCGGACTCGACAGGAGTAAGAACCTTAAACTATCCGCGGAAAACTTGTCCATCAGCTCATTCGGGTCGGTGTAATTTCCGAGCGACTTCGACATCTTCCTCCCGTCATTCCCCGCGAGCGTCCCCGTAACGATAACATTTTTATACGCATTCTTCCCGAACAACGCCGTATTGACGACATGAACATAATAAAACCACGCGCGAATCTGTCCGACATACTCAACGATAAAGTCCGCCGGATAATTTTTCTCAAACTTCTCCTTATTCTCGAACGGATAATGCATCTGCGCAAACGGCATACTCCCCGACTCAAACCAACAATCTAGAACTTTCTCAACCCGCTTAAAATGTTCTCCGTCAATATCGAACTCAATCTCATCAACCCACGGCCTATGATAATCTTCTAACTCTACCCCCGACAGTTCCTTTAGTTCTTCATAGCTTCCAACGACCTTAACCGTCCCCTTATCGCCTTTCCAAACCGGCATCGCCGTCGCCCAAAACCTATCTCGGCTCAAATTCCAATCCGGCGCCGCCTCAATATTCTTCCTAAACCTTCCCTCTTTAAAATGTTCCGGAAACCAATTTATCTTCTCGTTTTCCTCTAAAAGTATCGGCTTCTGACCTTGAACATCAAAAAACCAACTCGGAAACGCCCGATACATAATCCTTTGTTTCGAACGCGGGTTAAACGGATATTCGTGCTTAATATACTTTATTTTATATATATCACCATCCTTCTCAAGAACTTTCGCAATAATTTTGTTGCCACCCCAAGCGTCAATTCCCTTATTATCTATGTCCTTAACACCTTTTTTTCTCAGTTGATCAGCAATCTCCGGAAGATAATAACCGTTCTCATCCAAAACATCAATAAAATCTACATCTAAAAGCTGACAAAGGGTATAATCATCTTCTCCATAAGCTGGCGCAATATGAACAATTCCAGTACCTTCCTCGTCCGAAACAAAATCACCAGCCTGAACAGTATATGTCAACTTCTTGCGTTTACCCTTATCAAGAGTCTTAAAAATAGGAATATACGAAGAACCTAGCAATTGATCGCCGCGAAGAGTTCTAATTTTTTTCTTTTGTTCCCCACCAAAAGTAATATCAGCCAACCTCTCTGCAACAACAAATACTTCTTTATTTACTTCATATACGCCATAAGTTAACTTTGGATTAATCGCTAAAAGCATATTCCCAGGCAATGTCCACGGCGTCGTCGTCCACGCCAAAAAATAAACTCTTTTATTTTCGCTCCATGTTTTAGGATAAATAAAATCACTAGTCCCGACATCACATCGAAATTTTACATACGCACTTGGATCCGTAACAATTTTATACGCATCATTGTCCATCGTCACTTCCGCTTTCGATACCGGCGTCGCAAACTTCGTGTCATACATGAGAACCTTTCGCCCCTCATAAATCTTCCCCTTCTCATACAACGTCTTAAACGCCCACCACACGCTCTCCATAAAATCCTTGTTCATCGTTCGATACGGCGTATCAAAATCCACCCATCTCCCGATTCTCTCAATCGTCTCCCGCCACGTCTCCGAATTCGCGACCATACTCTCTCGCGCTTTCGTGATATACGTCTCTAGCGAAATCGCCCCCTCGACTTTTTTCGGGTCTCCCCCGATTTGTCTCCTATCTGTAATCCCCAGTTGCTTCTCAACAAAATTCTCCGCTGGTAGCCCATGACAGTCCCACCCCCATCTCCTCTCGACTCGCTTCCCTTTCATCGTCCAATACCGCGGCACCGCGTCCTTAATAATCGACGACAACAGCGTCCCGTGATGCGGCATCCCCGTAATAAACGGCGGCCCATCATAAAAAACATAAGAATTATCTATATCTCTCTGTTCAATCGACTTCAAAAAAGTCTGGTCTTTCTTCCAAAACTCTCTAATCGCTTTTTCGTATTCTTTGGCTCGCCGCCTGCTCCCAGCTTTATATTTCATACAAACATTATATCACAATTCCATCTTTTGAATTAAACAAGTAAGACAAGGAAACAGGAGTAGCGAAGCGAACCGTACTTAGTTTAACTTATAAGATAAGTTATTATATCATCAATCGCCGGCAACGGCGCCCCCCTAAAATCCTGCACAACCGCCCCTCTCACCTCATCTTCCACCACCACCGTCGGATACTCAACAATATCTCTCGCCCGACAAAACGCCTCCCCCTCGCTCGAATCCGGATTCAACCTCTCGACTTCCCTCCCTGTCCTCTGGAAAAACTCCCGTTCCCACTCTCGAATCTCCCTGTCATATTCAGAAAACTCCCTCCCAACAATCACGACTCTCATTTTTTCCTTTCTCTCCTTCCCCTCTTTTTTTGTTCTTTAATAATCTGTTCAAATTCCTCTAGCGTCTTAAATTTTCTAAATACGCTCGCGAAACGAATATACGCCACCTCATTCATCTCCGCCAACACCTCTAAAACCGCTTCCCCAATTTCCTCCGACGAAACTATTTCTCTCCCCTTGTTATACAAAATCTCCATCGCGCTCGAAACAACTTCCTCAACCTCCAACTCCGAATTTAAAAACTTCCCGATACTTTTCCGAACCGCCACCTGTAATTTATCTCGATCAAACGCCTCTTTTCCCCCTGTTCGCTTCTGAACCATCAGTTGTGGCATCTCAATCCGCTCATACGTCGTAAACCGCTTTCCGTCCGCCGTTTCCCGCCTCCGCCTAATCATCGTCCCATCCGGCGACTCCCGACTCTCTAAAACTTTGCTGTCCTTGATTCTAATTTCTCCCCCAATCTTCGGATTCATAGGCCTAACCCCTTATTATATCGCGTTTATGCTAATTTGTCAATCTACCTCTATAAACCCCGCTCTACTTCCTCATTCTATTCCTCAAAGACGGCGGAACGTCCAAATCCTCTTCCGGCTCCGGCGTTCGAATCGAGTCCCACATATTCGCCTTATTTTCCGCCGTAAAATCGCTCGAGTCCGTCGTCTGAACCGACGGTTGATTCTTCATCATCTCTTCTTCCGCTAGTCTTTTCTCTTCCTCTAGTTTTGCTAGTTTTTCCTGTCGCTCCGCCTCTAATCTCGCCTCTTCGTTCGCGCGCTCTAATTCTTTATAGTATTCCGAATCGAACCCTGTCGCAACGACCGTAATGACGACCTCGTCTTGAAGCTCCGGTCGAATCGACGCTCCAAAGATGATATTCGCTTCTGGCGAAACTGCGCCCGTAATAACCTCGGCCGCTTCCTGAATCTCCGACATCGACATATCATATCCCCCCGCGACCGAAAACAGAACGCCTTTCGCCCCCTCAATTTTAACCTCGATGAGCGGCGACTCAATCGCCTGTTGCGCCGCAATCGCCGCGCGGTTTTCTCCGCTCGCTCGCCCAATCCCCATCAACGCGCTTCCCGCGTTCTTCATAATCGCCTTAACATCCGCGAAGTCCAAGTTGATTAAGCTATGTTCCGTAATTAACTCAGAAATCCCCTGAACCCCCTGCCTTAAAACATCATCCGCAATCTTAAACGTCTCTAAAAGCGGCGTCCTCGGGTCAATCGTCTGGAGTAACCTATCGTTCGGAATTGTAATTAGCGCATCCACATTCTTCGCGAGATTCGCAATCGCCTTGTCCGCGTTTTCTTTTCTTACCGTCCCCTCAAACGTAAACGGCTTCGTTGCTACCCCAACCGTCAAAATATCTCGCGACTTTGCCTCTTCCGCAACAATCGGCCCCGCGCCCGAACCAGTTCCGCCTCCCGCCCCTAGCGTAATAAAGACCATGTCCGCCCCGTCCAGCGCTTTCGCAATCATCTCGCGACTCTCTTCCGCCGCCGCGCGCCCCTTTTCCGGATCTCCCCCCGCGCCGAGTCCGCGCCCAATATGCACCTTTGTATCTGCGGCAGAATGATGCAACGCCTGCGCATCCGTGTTCACGGCTATCAACTCCACTCCCGATAACCCGACTTCTTTCATTCGGTCAACCGCCGATCCCCCAGCTCCACCAACCCCAATAACCTTGATGCTAGCTGTGCTTTCTACTTCAGATGGCTTAATTTCAGGCATTTTATTTTCCTCGCTTTACGAATTCTTCCCCCAATTATACTAAAACATTTCCCCTAAATCAACTCAATTTCCCTTAAATCTTAAACTTCGCCAACAATCCACTCAAAAATCCTCCGCTCTTCCCCGAACTTTTGCTCTTTTTCCGCTTCGTCTTCCCAGTATTCTTCACACTCCCCTCGTTCGCGAGCAACATCAGCCCCACCGCCGTCGCGTATTCCGGCTTCTCAATCGCCGACGCTACCCCGCCTAAACCTTTCGGCGAGCCAATCTTCACCGCCATCTCTAGAACTTCTTTCGCAAAAACCTCAATATCTCTCATCTTCGCGCCACCCCCAACCAAAATTGCCCCCTCCGGCAATCTCTTCTCATATCCCGCTTTCTTCAGTTCTTTCTTAACTTTCTCAAAAATCTCCTCTAACCTCGCGCGAACAACTTCATCTACCTTTTCTCGCTCAAACGTCAACTCCTCTCGATTTACTTTCATCACAATATCTTTTTCGCCCGAAAAGCTCCCTGTAACATATCTTCGCTTAATCTCCTCCGCCACTTCCATATCAATCGCCAGCATAATCGCAAGGTCATTCGTTATGTTATTCGACCCAGCCGGAACCACCCCGACATACTGCAACTCCCCCTCCTCATACACCCCCACCGAAGTCGTCGTCGCCCCCAAATCAATAATCGCAACTCCGTTCTCAATCTGACGCTCATCTAAAACCGCCCGCCCCGCCGCTACCGCGCAAGGAACTAAACTCTCCGCAATCACTTTCGCCCCCTCTGTCGTTCGCCTCAGGTTCATACAATTCGGACTCATCGCGGAAATTACGTTCGCTTTCA
>CAZSYG010000024.1:0-12330 GCA_964610655.1 uncultured Candidatus Saccharibacteria bacterium | reverse complement strand
GCGTGGTTCGGAATTGGAAAGAGCGAAAAAAATACTTTAAGAAAAACGCGGTGGGAGTTTCTTGCGCGGTAGTTTGTTTGGCGTTTTTGGGGATTGCGGTAGTTTATAGTTTGGCGACGGCGTGGTTCTTTATTGCGCCATATCAAGGCGGAATTTATCACGCGAGGTCTTTTGTTTTCTATCGAGTCGGCGTTCCGGCGCTGCTGACGATGAGTTTTATTCCCGCGGTGTGTGGTTGGGGGAGGAAAAAGATTAGTTAAGGCTTTAGAAGGTGGGTAAGTTTATATTTAATTTTGGCGGTTAGCGGGACTGGTTTTGGCTCGGTTTTTTCTTCGGCTGGTTCGGGCGGGAAGTCGGTAATGAAAGGCGGCTTAAGTTTGCCGGATTGGGGAATTTGAGCGAATTTCGACATTCGGTCAACTGTTGGGGCATTATATATTTTTTTATTTTTAGGTTTAGCGGAATTAGTTTGACAATCGAGAGAGGAGATAAAATGATAAAATTCTTTAAAGCCGCGGTCGAGCGGGAATTTTTGCATATATTTTCTTCCGCTGTCGGACATCTTTTTTCTTAATGAGTTGTTGTCGATAATTTTTATCAACGCGGAGGCAAGAGATTCGGGGGTAGCGTCTGATAATAAACAACTAGAACTCGGAAGATCGTAAAAATTATTTTCGCGATATAAATCGACAACTGGTAAGCCAGCAGCCATCATTTCAAAAGGAATACGAGAGGGATTAGAGGAAGAAATACAAAGCCCAGCAGAACAGCGGTTATATAAAGCGTTTAGCTCATCGGTTTTTAAGATGCCGAGATGGGTTGCTTCTAGGTTATGAATTTCCTTTTTCTCGGAGCCAAACAGGTAGATTGTGGTTTCTGGGCGAAGGGCTTTAACGAGTTGGGCGGATTGGAGAACTAAATTAGAGCAACGACGCGGTTTGTCGGGTTGAAAAACACAACAGATGGCATTTTCTTTTTTTATATTGTCGATTGGATGATATGTTTTTAAGTCGGCACAAAAGCTGAACGAGCTGGTTTCTGTATTGAACTTTGAGGCGATACGATACGAAAGCCAGTTACCGATAGTGATGGTTTTTAATCCTAGGGCATAGGAATTTTCCGCCTCGATTTTTGACTCGCACATTGGGAAAAACCACGGTTCATAATCTTGGGCAAAGTATAGTTTGTGTTTTGAGGAGGAATGATAGACATATTTAGCGGTAGAATAAAAAGTCGCGATAGAGATATCGTAGGTCTTGGTTGGTTTTACTGTGCAAAAAATTTCGCCATTGAGCGGGAAATAATTATCTTCGATTTTTTTGCGAATTTCTTCTGGGGTCGAAGTCGTATCGTCAACATAAAGATCACATTTGTATCCTTTTTCGGCGAGGTAGTTAAAGTTTTGGAAAATGGTGCGATGCCCCCCACTACCAGAATCAAAATCGACAGTAAACCAAGCAATGGACTTCATAGTTTTTATTATAACATGAGTTGAGATTTTCTTAGTTTTGGATGATATAATCATTGTATGGTTAGAAAATTTGGTTTGTTGGAATATGATACGGAAAATATTGGCGACGAGATTCAGTCGATTGCGGCGAGACGTTTTTTGCCGAGAGTGGATTATTATTTTAATCGCGATAATGTTGACGCGACGAAAACTCGACCTGACGAAAAAATAAAGTTGATTATGAACGGATGGTATACACACCATCCGGAAAACTGGCCGCCGAAAAATCCGAATTTAGAACCACTACTGATTGCGATGCATGTAGAGCAAGAGGCCTTGGACGGTCGTTCGGCAAAGGCTTTTTTAACGGACGAGAGTAAACGTTTTCTTGAAAAATTTGGGCCGGTTGGAGCGAGGAATATCTCGACGCTAGAATTGTTAGAGAAAAATGGAGTTAGGGCGAATTTTTCTGGTTGTATTACTTTGACTTTATGCGCAGATAAGCAAGTAAGGAAACGAGATTTTATTTTACTAGTGGATGTTTCTGATAGGGTTTATCAGAAAGTTTCTAAGGAAACAAAACGACCAATATATCGACTGAACACGAACAGAAAAAAGAATTTAGATAGAGAAACGCGATTTTTGTTGGCTGAACTTTGGCTCTTACTTTATCAGTCCGCGCATATGGTGGTAACCACAAGATTACACGCAATGTTGCCTTGTTTAGCGCTAGAAACGCCGGTTATTGGTATTTCGGGAAGAGACCCAAAGAGGTATGAGGGGTTGATTGATTTAGTAAACCGGATGTCCGAGAAAGAATTTTTAGAAAGTAAGATAAATTTTGAGCATCCGCCGAAAAATCCAGAAGATTATAAAAAAATGAGAAAAAATCTGGAAGAAAAATGTAGAGATTATACTGGATTCGACGCGAAGAAATCTTATTTGGACGAGAAAACTCCAGACGAGCTAGTTAATAATCCAAAATTAAGACAGTTTTTTCTCGACGCGGTGTTTGATACTTGGCTAGCCGAGGAATATAGTAAAGCAAAAATTAACCTCGAACAAACTTTAGAGAACAACCGAAACGTTGAATACGGAATTAGGGATTCCTTGAAGTTGTTGATGAAAGCTACTAAGAAGCGTCTAAAATTAAAGTTCTGATACCGCGCTAGCCGGAACAACGGCGTCGATGTGATTGTTGGTGTTATGTTCGGTTCGATAATACCAGACGTTGTTGATTTTGATTTTTGTGGTGAATTTAATGACTCGGCCGGCTAATAATGTATCGTAGTAGGCGCCGGTATAAGGATTGATACGGTTGACGGTTGATTTGATTTTGAGTTGTCTTGGGTTTTGGAAATTTTCATATTCAGGAGCGGGTTTTGTGGCGTCGGCCGGAACAACGGCGTCGATGTGATTGTTGGTGTTATGTTCGGTTCGATAATAAGTTTTTCCGTCGATAATTATTTTTTGGGAGAAGTAAATAATTCGACCTTTTGATAGGGAGTCATATTTTTCGCCAGTGAAAGTTTTGAGGCGGTTTGTGTTTTTTGATAACTCTAAATAGACTTTGGTTTCTAGATTTTCGTAAGTTGGGACTTCGGAAAGGTATTTTTCGGCGATTCCGTATTGTGAGTTGTTGTTCTTGGCGTCAAATTCGGTGATGTAATAAGTAACGCCTAGAAGAGTAATTTTCTTGGTGAACTTTCTTACCATCCATGTTGAGAAAGTTTGGGTCGTGTCGCCGGATTGGAGCTTGGTTTTTTGGGCGTTAGATTTAATAAATTTTTCTTGTTCGGTTTTAGGAATATCTTCGTAAGTTAGGGTTATTTCTTTTAGATTTTTCAGAAGGACGCAGGCGTTGATGTTGTTATTAGTATTATGTTCGGTTCGATAGCAAGTTTCTCCGTCGGCAGTTTTAATTTCTGAAGAGTATTTGATGATTTTTCCCTTTTCTAGGGTATCAATAATTTCTAGGGTTTGGGGGTTGATTCGGTCGGCGTCGTCTTTTAATTCAAAATAGCGAGGGCTATCTAGGACTTTATAGCCGGTAGAGGTGATGTCGCCGAACCAGTCGGAGAAGTAGAGGTAGAAGTTACGGTTGCCGTAGGCGCCACAGGCGGCGGTTCCGTAGCCGGCGGCGAGAGCGGCGGAGTTGGGCTGGTAAGGCGTGTAGCGGTAGAGAGCGGAAGTCGCGAGATTTTCGATATAAACTTCGCTACCACCACAGGCGGCGTTCGGGTTGTATTGGATGTAGTTTTTCCCTAACGGATAGTTCGTCCAGCCACCGTCGAGAACGGCGCGAAAAAGGCGGGCGGCGTTGTTGACTTGGTTCTTGAAACCGTAGTATTTAGAGTCGCAAGCGGCAGTATCGGGACAACCGTAGCCGGTCGCGGAGCGGTATTGATAAGAGTTCGGGAAATTATCGGTGATTAGACCTTGTTCTTTTTGGAGAAGGACGATGAGAACCTGAGGGTTGATTTTATATTCTTGGGCGGCTTGGTAGATAATGTGCGCGGCGGATTCGCCGTTTTTAGCATCTTCGCCGTATTTAGTTCCCTCGCCAAAAGTTTCTTCCGGCAGGCAAACGAAATGACCGTCTTTAAAATGGAACTTTACGGTCGCGGTCGTATATTTTTCGACGATGGAATAGTCGGTATTATTACAAGTTACTTTCGATTCGAGGAATTTTTGGATTTCGGACTCGGACATTGAGGTATAGTTCGACATGACATAATCGGAGATGATGTTTCCAGCTTTAAAGTTCGCGAGGGAGGTCGCGGAAGTTTCGTTAACGTCGCGAAGTTTTAGAAAGCTAAATGTCGCGATAAAAATAAAAATGAAAATTAAGAGCGGGAAAGAAGAGCGAAAAGTCTTTTTTAGGTTCATAAATCGACACTCCCTGTTATTTTACCGACGCGATCGCCGGAAGTTAGGTTAATCTCAATTTTCCACGCGCCGGAGCCGAGCTCGGAAAGCGGGACATCAAAGCCCTCGCAGGAAGAAGTTGCGACAGTCGGGAGAATTGCGGCGGATTTTTCGACGACGGAGCTGCCACTCGAAAGCGTCAAGGAGCAAGTTCCGGAAGATAAGTATTGGTCGATGTTGACGCGGAGAACGAGGGAGCTTCCGGAAACATTTATAGAAGTCAAAGAGCCGGTCAAAGAAGCGGAGATGTTCGGGTCTTCCCCGTCGTTTTGGGTCGGGGTTTTAGAGGGAGCGGGGGATTCGGACTCTTTAGAATCTTCGGAAGTTTCTTTTTCGGAAGCGGCAAGGGTTTTATCTTTAGAATCTTTAGAGGATTTTTCTTCGGAAGATTCTTTCGACTCGGCAGCGGAAATCGGCAAATCGAAAGAGCGATCGAAGATGAAACGATACATCATATAGGCAACAAAACCAGCGAGCAAAGCCAAAACAAGCCAAAAGGCAAATTTTAGCGGGCTGACGCGGCGACGACGAAGATAGCGCGGATTTTTCGCGACAGTAGCCGAGACGGAGGATTTAGAAATTTTTGAGGACTTTTTATTTTTAGGCATAATATATAACTCTCCTGTATAAATAATATCATAAGCGAGAAGATTTTAATAGGGTTTATTTCTCTAAATCGAGATCGAGAATTGCGGCGGCTTTTAAAAGAATCTCGATTTCGGCTTCGGTCGCGGTTTTAATTTTTTCGTTAAAGAGCTTTGTTGTTTCGGGGTAAGATAAGTCGATAACTTCGAGCGAACGGGCGGCGCCGGAAGTCTTTTTCAAAACTCCTTTCGCGACGAGATTATCGATATGCTCGGCGACAGCGGAAACCGAGGAAAGTCCGAGACCTTTCATGATTTCGCGGTAAGAGGGAGAATAATCGTTCTCTTTCGTAAACTCAGAGATAAAATCGAGAATTAGCGTTTGCTTTTTTGTTAGTTTTTTCGTCATATATGTTATAATTTTATAATAGATGGTCAAAAAAGAACAGACAAGTATTGATGGATTGAGACCCCGCGGTAATAAAAAGCGGGTCGAGAAAGCTAAGAAAACTGTTGTAAAAAATACAACGGCTTCAAAGGGTAGGAAACAGAAACAGAAACTTGTGGCTGATGAATCGACGGGGTTTGATGTAAAAATTACAAAACGCCGCTCAAAGCCGGAAGAGCTACTAGTCGAAGAAGAAATTGTAATTAAAAATGAGGAATTAAAAGAGACGACGGCCGAACAGGCGCACGCGGATTTCTTGGAGCCAGTCGAGGCGTTTGATTTTGATATAACCGACAATGAGATGAAAGATAAGAAAAAAATAACGCGCGAAGAGCGAAAAGAGTTAAAAGAAGCGAAAAAGGCGGCGAAAAAAGAAAAGAAGAAAGTTTCTAAACTCCGCAAAGTTATTACGACGATTTTGCTCATTATTGTTTTGTTGATAATCGGGGGGGGTATTTATCTTTTAGTTTGGGGGAATGAGATTATTGCGAAGTTGACCGGCGGGGAGTCAGACATTTTTAGCGCGATTTCGACGGTGATGTCGGAAAAATATGAGCCATTAAAAACCGACGAGAACGGGCGAACGAACATTTTAGTCTTCGGAACGAGCGGGTATACGATGGAAGGAGACGAAGGGGATGGAGTGCATGACGGAGCGCAGTTGACGGATTCGATTATGGTGGTTTCGATTGAGCAAGAAACGGGGGATGTGGCGATGGTTAGTTTGCCACGCGACTTAAAAGGGCCGGCGACTTGTACGGCGACGGGAAAAATTAATGAGGTTTATTGGTGTAATAACATAGATGGGGACGATGAGGAGGGGGGAGCGAAAGCGTTAGAGGAAGCGGTTGCGGGAATCCTAGACATAGATTTTCAGTATCATATTCATTTGAACTGGGGGGCGCTAGTTAATATCGTTGATTCGATTGGCGGAATTAAAGTAACGCTAGACGAGGATATTGCGGATTATTATTATACGGGAGCGGTGTTTGACGCGGGGGTGGAGTATGAGATAAATGGAGAACAGGCACTAGGGTTAGCAAGAGCGAGACACGGAACACAACTTGGCGATTTTTCGCGCGGAAATTCACAACAGAAGATTTTGGTCGGGATTAAAGATAAGATTTTGGAGAAGGGGTTGGGATTGAATGAGATTTTGGGGCTAGTTAATGCACTCGGAGATAATTTAAGGACGAATTTTTCGATGGAAGATATTAAGACGGGAGCGCACTTATTAAAGGATTTGGATTTAGGAAAGGCGAGGCAGGTTGCGCTGATTGATTTAGAAACAGGGACAAGTTTTATGTCAACAGCGGAAATTGGCGGAATAAGTTATGTAATCCCGAGCGCAGGGGTAGGAAATTATTATGAGATTCAAAAATATGTTGAGCAACAGTTGAGTAGCGACGTTGCGGAAAGAGAGGGAGCAGGGATTTTGATTTTGAATGGAACAGGCGAGACTGGAGTTGCTGCGGCGGAAAAAGAGAGACTAGCAAAAGAGTTGCAAATAAAATCAGCCGAGACGGGCGACGCGCCAGCAGGAGAATATACGGAAGAGTATATATTATATACGGTTGATGATGGGAAAAAGCCAGAGACGAGAGTAGCTTTAGAGAAGTTTTATGGACAGAGTGGGAAAACAGAAGAAGAGCTGCCGGAGGGAGTGAGCGCAGAGGGGTATGATTTTATAATAATCTTGGGAGAAAAAGCGGAGTAAAGTTATTCCGCTTTTTTAGAGATAATCAGTTTACGCTCGCGGCCTTCGCCTTCGGAATGGGTTTCGATGTCGGAATAATCTTCGGCGAATTTGTGGACAACACGACGGTCGGCGGCGTTGAGGTCGAGAGTCATTGATTCGCCAGTTTGGCGAACGCGTTTAATCCAACCTTCGGCTTTTTCCTCGATACGCTCGGCGCGTTGGCGTTTATAGTCGGCAATATCAACATTTACGCGAGTAATTTCAGCTTCGCGAGAAACGAGAGCCTGAGAGACAATGTATTGGAGCGCGCGAAGGTTATCGGCGTTCTTCCCTATCAAAAGGCTATTCATCGACGTCGAGGGGACGGAAAGCTGGATGACCTCATCATCAACGGTGCTCCAAACGGCGACGTTGATGCCGAAGAAACTTAATAAATCCTCTAGGTATTTTGTCGCGAAGCGGATTGATTCGTCTTTATTCATATTTTATCTCCTTTTCTTTTTAATATCTTTCGCGGAGATATGAGTGATTTTGGTTCCTGATTTTTTGTTTTCGATAATTTCGGCTTCTTTAATTTTTTTGAGTTCTTTCAGAACGGAGCGATCGGCGGAAATTTCCATCTCGTCTTCGGCTTTCTTTAAGACGATAGATTGTTGGATGACGGTAATGACGTTCGAGAGGAGATAATAAAGAACGAGCGCACCCGGAAGGTTAATCATGATTAAGAATAGCATGATGGGCATAGTGATACCCATTTGGGCGGTTGTTAGATCGTTGATTTCGGCTTGGGACGGTTCTTTGCCGTCGGCGGCTTCTTTCATGAGCTGGCGGAAGGATTTTGACTTTGACTTTCCAGACGGACGTTGTTGTTTGGTCATATAATATTGGACAAAGGAAGCAAGAACCGCGAAGAAAAGGATAGTAATCGAGCTAGCGGAAGCAAAACCAGCTTTCGCGCTCAAGTCGACAATCCCGAAGAGCTTCGGCTCGAAATCGTAAGTCGGAACAGGGAGCGCCTTTTTCTCGTCTTCGGAAAGCGAATCGTCTTTTAGCTTGGTGTTATATTCGCTAAGCGATTCAAGATAGGGAGTTTGGAGCGAGATAACTTCGGAAACGCGAGAACCGTCATAACTTAAAAAATCATAGGCGCGAAGAGAAAGGTTAGAATCGACGGTCGGGACCGCCATGACACGAATCGCGGAATAGAGGGCGATAAAAATCGGGAGCTGAATCAGAAGAGTCAGAATCGAGCGAAAAGGTTTTACGTTGTAGCGTTTATAAAGATCCATGGTCTGGAGAGATTCGAGCTGGCGATTCCCCTTGCAGTTCTTTTTGATTTCGGCAAGTTCGGGCTGGAGCTTTCGCATCAACTTGGTTTGGTGGAGCTGGCGCTTAACGAGCGGCCACATACACATTTTAACAATTAAGACGAAGAGAATAATCGCAAGACCAAAGTCGCCGACGAGATTATAGATGAAGAAAAGAATATTCGCGATGGGGCGAGTAATAATCATATCAATAAAGGCAAACATAAAACTATTTTATCATACTTTCGCGAACGAGAGAACAGATAAGTTCAGAGAGGTCGGAAAAAGGGAGAGTCTTCAAAGAAACATCATAAACAACAAAAATATAATCGCGGTTTTTAGGGATTTTATCGAGGTTTAGGCGAATCGCCTCATAAACGCGGCGGCGGATTCGGTTACGCCCGACGGCGGTTTTATTAACTTTTTTTGAGACAACAACAGCGAAGCGAGTATAGTTTCGCGGGTTATTATTAAAAATCAGGGCGAGTTTTTGAGTGCGAACGGTTTTCCCGTTACGGTAGGTGTATTTTACGCCACCACGAGAATGAAAACGGAATTTCTTAGATAACATTAAGCCGTTAATCTTGCGCGACCTTTAAGGCGGCGGCGTTTAAGAACGAGACGGCCAGCGTGGGACGAGTTACGTTTCATGAAGCCATGCTCAACTTTGCGTTGGCGCTTGTGGGGCTGATAAGTTCGTTTAGGCATAAAATGGAATCCTGTATAATTTATTTATTGTCAAATATTTAGTATATTATAGCGCAGTTTTCCACTTTAAGCAAGAAGTTTTCCACACTATGAATAGATTTAGGCGGTTGCTGTGGAAAAAACTCCCCCTATAAAAGAAGTTCTCTATTATGAAATAAAAAATTGAAGAAGAAACCTGTGGAAAAGTTTGAGGGGGTCGGGTATAATAGAGGGTAAGAGAAAGGAGGTCAGATGTATAACGTTTGGAAAAACGTGTTGGCGGAAATTGAGCAAAAAGTTTCTGGCTCTTCTTTTCAGACATGGTTTAAAAACGCGGAGTTAGTTTCTATTGAGGGGGAGATAATTACGATTGAGACGCCTAATGTTTTTATCATGAATCAGTTAAAAGCGAGGTATGATAATTTAATTGGTGAGGCGTTTTTACATAATAATGTTAAAGCGGAAAAAATAAATTATATCGTTAAATCGACCGCCAAAAAGAAGCGAACGGGGATTCGCGAAGTTCCTAAACGCGCGGAAGCGAAATCGGTGGAGAGAGCGGGGGAGCTGGCGGAAATAACTGTTCCGAAGATGCCGATTACGAGATTTACGTCGGGGCTAAATCCAAAATATACGTTAGATAATTTCGTGGTTGGGGGGAATAATGACCTTGCGGTTGGGGTAGCGAAAATTATTATTCAGAACCCTGGGGAAAAATATAATCCGTTTTTTCTGTATGGTGGGCCCGGACTCGGAAAAACGCATTTAGTTCAAGCGATCGGAAACGCAATTTTAAACAATAATCCAAAACTGAAAGTTTTATATATTCCGATCAATCATTTTTATTCAGATTTTATCAATTCGATTAAGGCAGGAAAGGGGGATTCGTTCGCGGATAAATATCGCAAGTTAGATGTTTTGATTGTTGATGACTTTCAGTTTATGGTCGGGAAAGAAAAGAGTCAGGTTGAATTTTTCAACATTTTTAACGATTTGCACCAAGCGAATAGGCAGATTATCATAACGAGCGATAGGCTGCCAGAGCAGATTAAGACGCTCGACGTTAGGTTATCATCGAGGTTGTCGATGGCGGGGGCATTCGACTTACAGTTCCCTTCTTTTGAGGATAGATGCGCAATTCTAAAGTCAAAGGCGGAGTTTTTAGGATTCGAAATTGAGGACGCGGCGATTGAGTTTATCGCGGAAAATATTAAAACGAATATTCGCGACCTCGAAGGAGAATTCCAGAGGATTATGGCGATTTCGGAGATTCGCGGATTAACGCCGCTAGAGTTAATCAACGACGGGTTTATTTCGGGAGCGGCGATAAGGAAGCAAAAACAGGTAAACGCAAAGCAAGTGGTTGAGAAAGTCGCGAAGTATTACGAATTAACGGTTAAGGAGATGTGTGGAAAAAGTCGAGTTTCCAACATTAAGACAGCAAGACAAGTAGCGATGTATATTTTGTCGAAAGAGTTGGAGATGTCAACGCCGAAGATCGCGCTAGAAGTTGGGGTAAAAGACCATACGACGGTGATGCATGGGATTAAGAAAATTGACGCGGATTTGCGCGAGAATCAAGAGTTGCGCGAGCAGGTTGAGGCAATAAAGGAGAACATTTATGAGTAATCTTGTCAAAATAGTGGAAAAAAGGGTGGAAAAGGGGGTGGGAAAGTTGTGGAAAGGGGGTGGGAAAAGCTGCGAGAAAGTCGAGAGAGGGGAGGATGGGAAAGGATTTTGGTGGGAAAATAGACAAAATACACATAATTTTCGGGAGTTTTGCGAGGGGATTTCCACATGGAGTTTGGATTTTTTGTTCCCTATTAAATACCATAGCCGTAATTGGATTTCCACGATTTCCACATAGCTTATTACTATTACTACTAAATATATAATAAAAGGAAGTAAAAAATGGAAATAGAAGTTGAACAATCGAAACTAGCTAAAGCTCTAAATATCGTTAGTCGAGTCGCAGCGGGGAGTAGGACGACTTTACCGGTTTTAAACAATGTTTTAATTAGAGTGGATTCGGGAAAAGTTAGTTTAACAACCACTAATTTAGACATGGCAATAGTGGATTATTTACCGGTCGTTAAAGCGAAAGATGGAGTGGTGACGGTTCCAGCGAAACTACTCGCGGAGTTTATTACAAACTTACCAAAAGGAAAAGTAGTTAAAATTAAGGCGGAGGGGGCGAAAGTAATAGTCGAGGCGGGAAAATATTCGTCGGTGGTGAACGGGACGATAGCGGACGATTTTCCGGAGTTACCGGGGATTGAGGAAGAAAAGGCGGTTAAATTCAAAATTGGGGTAGATGAGTTTAAGGTCGGAGTGGCGCAGGTTAATATCGCGGCGTCGAATGATATGACGCGGCCGGCGTTAACGGGAGTATATTTTAATACGTTTGAGAATGGGCTTTGTATTGCGGCGACGGACGGATATAGACTAGCGGAGCGGAAGTTGTTGGAGAAAGTTGAGGCAGAAGTCGCGGCGATTGTTCCGGCGGGGAGTTTGGCGGAAGTGATGAGGTCGATTGCGGATGATGTTGAGGAAGTCGAGATTTTGTTCGATGAGACACAAGTGCGATTTAGGTTGGGAGAAATAGAGATAACATCGAAACTAATCGACGGGAGTTTTCCGGATTATCGACAGTTAATTCCGAAACAGACAGAGCAGGAAGTTGTTTTGGATCGAGCGGAGTTGGTTCGAGTGACGAAGTTGGGGGCGTTATTTGCGCGAGAAGTTGGGGGGTCGATTTCTTGCGAAACTAAGAAAGAAGCGGGAGTTTTTTCGGTGGCGGCGGTAGCGAATGAATTTGGGGAGAACGAATCGGAAATTGAGGCGGAAGTTAAGGAAGACGCAAAAGTAACGTTAAATTCGCGATTTTTGATTGACGCGATAAACGCGCTAGATGAGGAAAAGTTGAGGTTTGGGATTTCGGGAAAGTTGTCGCCGGTTGTGATTCGGAATGAGAAAAGTGAAAAGTATACGCATATTATTATGCCGTTAAAAGTTTAAGATGATTATAAAGTCGGTTAGATTAAATAATTTTCGGAGTCATCGGGAGTTTTTGTTGTCTTGTTGGAAGATGACAACGATGATTACGGGGGAAAACGGAGGCGGTAAGACGTCGATTTTGGAGGCGATTTATGAGACGACGCGGGGGAAAAGTTTTCGGGCGGTTGACCGCGAGATTTTAAAACGAGGAGAGGAATTTTATCGAGTTG
>CAZSYG010000023.1:0-12731 GCA_964610655.1 uncultured Candidatus Saccharibacteria bacterium | reverse complement strand
TGGTGGGCTTTTTTAGAAGAGCATATTCGCTGAACGTGCCTGAATAGTCGGTTATGAGCAAGTCGGAAACTAATAAAAGATCTTCCATGTTTGGATAATCGTTGCAATCGATGAAATGATTTTTTTCTAGAAAATCTTTTTCGAGTTTTTTTCGCACTAGCGGATGAATGCGGATTAGAATGTTATATTCGCTAGTGAGTTTCTTTAGTTTCGAGATGGGTAAAGTTACTTTCTTTTCATTCAAAAACCAGTCGCGATAAGTTGGAGCATACAAGATGATTTTTTTGTTGTTGTCTATGTTTAATTTTTTACGGATAGTGTTTAGATATTTTTTATCGTCATGTTTGTTTATTATGATGTCAGTCGATGGATACCCGATAACGCACGTTTTTCCGGTATATCCGGTCGAGGATAACATTATTTTTTTGCAGGGATCGCTTTCGCAGATGAGATAGTCCCATTCTTTGGTGTGGGAAAGTTGCTCTTTTTTTCCAGTCTTATCGTTCCCCATCTTTTTTAGAGTGCCGTGTCCGTGCCATGTTTGAATGTATATTTGGGTATTTTTCTTTTTTAGGTGGCTGCCGATGCTTTGGCTTCTAATCCAATATTTCGAAGACGCTAATACGAAAAAACTTTTGAGTGTTTTGCTGTAGCAATATTCATTTTTAGGTATTTCTGAGTTGACTGTATCTTTGTCTATGATCCAGATGAGTTTGTATTTTTGGGTTTTTTGTTGTTTGATGTAATCGTAAATAGCTTTGGGGCTTTCATCGAGCATACCTCGCCCGCATTGGAAGAGTATTTGGTTATTTTTAACAGGTATTAACTTAAAAAAGAAATTTAATAAAGCTATAAAAAAATTTTTAACATTTATAGACATAACTTGTATTTATTTTAGCATATTCTAATCTAATTGGCTAATCTAAACGTTAAAGCGGAATTCGACGACGTCGCCGTCGCGCATGATGTAAGTTTTTCCCTCGGTGCGGAGGAGGCCGGCTTCTTTAACGGCTTTTTCGGAGCCGAGACGCTTTAGGTCGTCGAAATTGCAAATTTGGGCGGAGATAAAGCCACGCTCGAAGTCGGAGTGGATGGTTCCGGCGGCTTCGGGAGCGGTTGCGCCGGATTTAATCGTCCAAGCGCGACATTCTTTTTTTCCGGCGGTTAGGAAACTTTGGAGACCGAGAGTTTTATAGGCGGCCTTAATCAACTCGCCGAGAGCGTCATTTTTTACGCCGTAACTTTCGAGAAATTCGAGACGTTCGAGATGATTCATGCCCGACATTTCTTCTTCGAGCTTTGCGTTGACAAAAACCGCTTCGGCAGGTTTAACGAGATCTTTTAATTTTGATTTTAAAGCTTCGTCAGTTAAACCTTTTTCGTCAACATTAAACATATAAATCACCGGCTTTTCGGTCAAAAACGGAATATTTTCGTCTTCGGGAGATTTTTTTCGCTTCGCGGCGATTTTGGCTTTGGTTTCTTCGTCGGCAAGCTCAAGCTCGAGATTGATAACGTCAATGTCTTCTTTGGCCTGTTTTAAGATATCTTCTTCGGGTTTATTGTCGGCGCGGACAATATCGTCGTTTTTAAAGGCACGGACGACATGGCAGATGGCCTGACACTCGCGAATATTCGCGAGAAACTTATTTCCGAGACCTTCGCCTTTGCTCGCGCCTTTGACCAAGCCAGCAACATCAACAAATTCAACGGTCGCGGGGACGACTTTATCGGTTTCATACATCTTCGCGAGGACTTCGAGGCGCTCGTCGGGAACGGGAACAATTCCGACGTTCGGCTCAATCGTCGCGAACGGATAATTCGCGGCGAGGGCGCCGGCGTTAGTTAGAGCGTTAAACAAAGTCGATTTTCCGACATTCGGAAGTCCGACGATAGCAATTTTTAGATTCATTGTTTATATTATAACATAAAAAAGAAAAAGCTCCGGAAAACCGGAGCTAGGGCGGAGTAAATAGAGAGAGCGGGCTCAGACGGAAGCTGAGGCAGGCGTCGGATAGACGAGGACGCGGGTTTTGAGGTCTTCTGCCCAAACGAGGTAGGAGATGGGCTTATTGCCACGGCCGATAGCTTCATCTTCGACGAGAGCGAGGTCAGACAGAGAACGCTTCCCGCGGAGATGGTTCAGGGTCTCCTTGGCGACGATATAATAGACGCGGAACGGATGTTCAATCGACGGATACCGCGGCCTTGATGGTAACTCCCCTTTCTGGGGGTAGTAGGTTCGGACGATTCCGGTCGACTCTTCGTAAACCGAAACGGAATCACCAGTCAAGTTGATGAAATAGTCGGTCAGCAGAAACTTAGAATAGTCACGCATTTTCATTCACTCCTTAATGTGCAGTCCTAACCGAGGTGTTAAGGGCAGTTCTTCTATTATACTCCATTTTGCGAAAAAAGTCAAGGTTATTTTGAATTTTTAGCAATTATTCGGACGTTTTTCCGGCATAGGCGGCATTTAGAGCTAGCATTTGGTCTTGGATTTTGGAGG
Source organism: uncultured Candidatus Saccharibacteria bacterium (assembly GCA_964610655.1). GTDB lineage: Bacteria > Patescibacteriota > Saccharimonadia > Saccharimonadales > Saccharimonadaceae > Nanosyncoccus. The sequence continues at coordinate 10,222 of CAZSYG010000023.1, read as the reverse complement.
CGCGGACAAGGTCGTCAACGCAAGAGTTAACGGAATGTTTTACACGGACTTTTTCTTCGGCTTTCTTTCCGTCGTTCCAGCGGTCGAGAGTTCCAACGAGATAGCCGGTAATGCGGCGGAGACGTTCAAATTTTTCGCCAAAGTATTGTTGATGGGCTTCGTAATACTCTTTCGCAGCAGATTCGGAGCCGAATTGTTCGATAAGCTGGACGCCGGTTTTAACGAGGAGAGAGACGTGCATAGTTTCGTAATTATCTAATTTTTCGAGAGCGGATTTTAGTTCGGCTTCGGGGATGTCGGCATATTTATTCAGAGAATTTTTATAACGCGCAAAGTCGAATTTTTCGATATCGTTGGGGCTAAAATAAACAATTTTTTTCATTTTTAATTTTTCCGATTAAAGTTTTTATAAAGCGAATCGATTACGCTTATGATTATAAACGCTATATATAGCGGTTGTCAATAGGTTTTAACGCTAAATATAGCGTTTTTTAGGAAATGGGGAACCAGCCGTTAAAAGTAAAATCTTTACCGGAGACGGAAGCGGCGGCGAGGAGCGGAGAATATTTTTTCTTTAAGTCGGGACGAGATTTTAGGAAAGATTCGGCAGCAAAAGTCATTTGGGCAAGTTTTTTCGGGGTAATCATAGCGAGCGAAGTTCCACGAGCTTCGGATTTTCGATATTTTACTTCGGTAAAATAGATTTTGTCGGCTTTCGTTGAGATGATGTCGATTTCGTAGAAGCGGGTTTTATGGTTGCGTTCGAGGATTTGATGACCGGATTTTCGGAGATAAGTCGCGACGAGCGATTCGGCCCTATCTCCTAACTTCTTAGTCGTTATTTGATTATTTTTTATTATTTTAGTTTTATTTATATATTCATCTTTATTTTCTTTTTTAATCTTACTGGCAAGAGATTTTAATTCTATAAAATCGGAAAAGAAAAGTTCAGGCTTTTTTAGGACGGTAACATAGTTTTCGAGAGGGGTTCCGGAAAAATAATTTTCGGTTCCGTTTAAAATAATTTCGGAAAATTTAATTCCCTTTTTCTGGAATTTTTTAACAAGAAAAAAGACGGCGGATTTGGCGTCGTCTTTTATTTCGATTTCTTTTAAAAATGAGTTTTTTAGATTTATCAGCCCAACGGCTACGGCGAAGTTGGATTTTTTATTGTTTTTAGAAACAAAAATCTCAAGCCGAGACATTATTCTTCAGGTTCGGCAGAACCTTTAGGATTTTTCGCTTCTTCAGCGGTTTCTTCAGATTTTTCTTCGGCTTCGAGGACTTCTTTGGCTTCTTTTAAAGCGTTCACTTCGGCGCGGTCAAAATCCTTCGCAGCGAGACGAGCGGATTTTCCGGAGCGGTCGCGGAGATAGGAGAGATTATTGCGGCGAACTTTCGAGCGTTTAACGATTTCGATTTTTTCGACAAGAGGAGAATGGATTAGGAAAGATTTTTCAACGCCAACGCCAGAAGCGATTTTGCGAACGGTGATTCGGGCGGTATGAGAATCTTTGCGGTCGGTGCGGATTACGACACCCTCGAAAACCTGAGAGCGGAACTTTTCACCTTCTTTAATTTTTTGGGTAACTTTAACGGTATCGCCAGAGCGGACATCAACGACGGCTTTCTTTTTTTGGGCATCGCCAATTTCTTTTAAGATAGAAAAACTCATTTTATAAACCTTTATTATTAGACAATTAATAGTAATAATATCATAGTTTTAGAAAAAAGAAAAGGGGGGATTTTAGCGTTTAAGAGCGAGGCGGATTCGCTCTTCGGTCGGGAGCGAAGAATCGACGTTTTCGAGAGCAGAAGTTGCTTCTTTTAGAGGGAAGCCGAGAGCGATAAGCGCATCGAGGGCTTCGTCTTTTTCGAGTTTTTTCGCAACCTTAGGAGCGGTTACGCCGTAGCGGGACGGGATTCCGACTTTATCACGGAGATCAACGATTATGCGCTCGGCAGATTTCTTCCCAACGCCAGAAGCCTTGGAGACGAAATTTGCGTCGGCGTTTGCGATGGCGTTCCGAACTTCTTCCGCCGAAGCGAGGGATAAAATCGAAATCGCGGCTTTCGGTCCAACACCATTAACAGATATTAGGAGTTCAAAAAGTTTTTTCGCGGCGAGAGAGGTAAAGCCATAAAGTTCCTCGGCATTTTCGCGGAGGTTATGATAAGTATAAAACTTTATTTCGTCTTTAAGACTAACAGAATCATAATCGAGCGAAGTAAGAATAATCTCGTAACCAACGCCGTTGACATCAACAATGACGGAATGGTCAAACTTTTCCGCAAGTGTTCCGGAGATATGAGCAATCATGAAATGATTTTAAAACTATTTCTTCTTTCCGGCAAGATTCAAGGCGATGATTATAATGAGACCGAGGACGGTCGCGACGACAACAGGAATAATCGAGGCAGGTTCGCCCTCTTCTTCCTCGGTTTCTTCTTCGGCAAAGCCGGCGAGAAAATCTTCGTCTTTAGTTTCTTCAAAATCTTCGATTTCGGAAGCATCACTTTCTCCGTCGTTGTCGATATGTGCGGCTAGGTCAATATAACATTCACTAGAAGGATCGTTTTCTAGGTCTTCGGTGCAGGAATTAGCGTAATCGTCTTCATCTTCAAGACATTTAACATATTCTTCACCGGAGAGATCATCGGAGCAGGAGGTCGTCAAAGCGTCAGAGGTAGCAGTAAGAGATTCGGCTAAGGTTTCTTCTTCGGCGGTAAGCGAGACGGCAGAGACCCTAAACGAGACAAGTCCGAGACCCAAGGTTAATAGAAGAGAAATTGATAAAACTAGTTTTTTCATTAAAAAGCTCCTTATATATAATATATTAGCATAAGGACTTTTATAAATCAACTTTGGAAATTAGAGAATGAGTGATGGCGGCGGCGAGGGCATCGGCGGCGTCATCGGGCTTGATGATTTCTTTAAGGTTGAGATGGAGCCGAACCATCTCTTGGATTTGTTTCTTGTCGGCATGGCCGTAGCCGGTCATGGCCTTTTTAATTTCATTCGGGGAGTATTCGAAAATCGGGAGATTTTCTTGCTTCGCGACCAATAAAACGACGCCACGGGCTTCAGCGACAGAAATACCGGTCGAGATGTTTTGCATGAAAAAAAGTTTTTCAATCGAGATGCAGTCGGGAGAGTTCAATTTAATAATTTCATGAAGAGAATTATAGATATCAAGGAGACGGTCGGGGAGAGGAGTATGGGGCGGGGTCGAGATGACGCCACAGTCGATTAGCTTCGGGCGAGGTTTTATTTCGATAACACCAAAACCGCAAATTCCGGTTCCGGGGTCAACGCCAAGAATTTTCATTTGACATATTTAATTAAAGTTTCGCGGAGGTCGGAAACGGGAATGACGAATTTGTCTTTTATCGTTGCGGGAGCGATTGCACGCTTAAAGCCAAGTTTTTTCGCTTCGGAAATGCGTTGATCGGGACGGAAAGCAGAGCGAATTTCACCACCTAGACCGACTTCGCCAAAAACGACGTATTCTTCGGAAAGGCGGCGTTCGGCGACGGCGGAAGCAATCGCGAGACAAATCGCGAGGTCGGCAGCGGAATCGTTCAGCTTAATTCCGCCAACAACGTTGATAAAAATATCTTTATCGGAAAGGTTGAGTTTTGTTCGACGTTCAAGGACGGCGATGAGAAGTTTTAGGCGGTTCAAGTCAAAACCGGAAACGGTTCGGTTCGGATAGCCAAAGTTAGTTTTCGAGGCGAGAGCCTGAATTTCGACGAGGAGCGGGCGAGACCCCTCAAGAGTCGCGAGAATAATCGAGCCGTCGGTGTTTTGGCGCTCGGCAAGAAGAGCCGCGGAGGGATTTTTAACTTCTTTTAGACCGGTTTCGTTCATCTCGAAAATCGCAACTTCGCTAGTCGAGCCGAAACGGTTTTTGACGGAGCGGACGGTTTTAAAACCGCCATAACGGTCGCCCTCGAAGTTGATGACGACGTCAACGAGATGTTCGAGGACTTTCGGGCCGGCAAGAGTTCCCTCTTTGGTAACGTGACCGACAATCACGACGGCAGTATCGGTCGCTTTCGCGGCGCGGATGATTAAGTTGCCGCAGTTGGTGACTTGGGAGACGCCACCTGGGGCGGAGGAAATTTCGGCGATGGAGAGGGTTTGGATTGAGTCGACAACAACGAATTTAAACTCTCCGGATTCGATAGTCTTCGCGATGTCGTTTCCGGAAGTCGAGGACGCAAAATTTAAATTGTCGGATTCGGCGCCGAGGCGAGTCGCGCGGAGTTTGACTTGGCCAGCAGATTCCTCGCCGGAGATATAAAGAACGGACTCTTTTTCGGAAATTTTAGCGCAGATTTGCATGAGGAGAGTTGATTTTCCGATTCCAGGTTGGCCGGTCAGGAGAGTAACCGAGCCCATCAAGAAGCCGCCGCCAAGGACGGAATCGAGGTCGGGAAAACCGGTTTCTAGGCGTTCTTTAGCGTCGGAGGGGATAATTGATTTTATATTAACAAAGTCGAGCATTTTTCCGGAAATTGCACCGCGTGAAACAGCGTTCTTTCCAGTCGCGGCAACGGATTCTTCGTTTAGGGATTCGACATAGGTATTCCACTCGCCGCAATTTGGACATTTTCCTGTCCATTTCGGGGCGGTTGCGCCGCATTCAGAGCAAATAAAAACTGTTCGAGGTTTTGCCATTGGTTATCCTTTTTGAACAAATTTTTTATTCATTTTTCCACAGGTTTAACAGGGGTAATTTAATAATTCTTTGAAACTACGTCGTTGGCATGAACCCAGCCTTCGAGAGAGCCGCCGTCGAGGTATTCGCCGGAATTCGTCGCAACGCGCATCACGCCACCGCGTTTAAGGTAGGCGTCAATAGGGTCGGTAATCATGTATTCTTGGTCGAGAGGGCCGAAATCGTTTTTGTTGACGTATTCGACAATTTCTTTGAGCAATTCGGGAGAGAGGATGTATTTAGAGACGTTAATTAAGTTCGAGGGAGCGTCTTTCGGGTTCGGCTTTTCGATTACTTCTTTTAGTTTTCCGTCCTCAACGGAGAAAACGCCGTATTTCTCGACTTCTTCTTTTTTAACTTGGGCGCCAAAAATCGCGGAGTCGGTTTCGGACTTTAGGGTTTTTAATAAAGATTCCGCAGCAGATTCGCCGGTCGGATTCCAGATAAAATCGTCGCCCATGAAACAGAAAACCGGTTCGTTAAGGTTAAATTCTTCAACGACCATCGCGACCGGAACGGCAGTTCCGTATTTCGCGGAGGGATCTTGGGAGGTGTAATGGATTTTAACGTTTTTCGGGAGAGTCTTCGCCAATTCGAGACGGTCTTCTTTTCCGCGGGATTCAAGATAATCGTTTAGCGCGAGATTATCTTTATAAAACTCGCGAACCTGACACGGTTCAACGTTGGAGATGACCATATAAATATCGGTTACGCCGGCTTTAATTAGCTCTTGGACGGAATAATCAACAAGCGGGCGGTTCCCGACGGGAAGCATGGATTTTTCGATAATTTTAGTGATCGGAAGACGGCGGGTTCCCCAACCGGCGACTGGAATAATTGCTTTAGTAATCATGAATTACCTCCTTAACTCTTTTATCATACCATAAATTTCCCCTATGGCAATATATAGGAAAAATCCCGCAATCAACGAGAGAAAGACCGGAAGTTTTTTCAAGAGAGAGCTGCCGATGAAATAGGCGATAACCGCAGCAGGGACGAGCAGAAGTCCGGAGACGATTTGGAGATTTAAAATTTTTTTAAAGGAAAAATTTGAACGAATCATAATCGAAAAATCGCCAATTTCTTGGGGGATTTCGTGCGCGGCGGTCGAGAGAGCGGCGAGAAGTCCCGTCGGAAGCGAAGCAGCGAAGCTCGTGCCGATGACGATTCCATCGACGATAGTATGGAGACTATCAACGACGAGCATAGAGTAGGCTTGATGTTTATCGTGGAGGGAAACTTTGTCGCCGTGTTTATGAAAATTGCCAAGGATATAGTTTACGGAGAAACAGGCGATTAGCCCGACCAAAACTAGAGCCACGACAACAGAAACCGAGAGTTCGTTTTCCTCGAGCGATTCGGGAAGCAAATCAAAAAAGACGGTATAAACGAGAAGGAGGGCGGCGAGGGGAGTCGTTATCTTTTTTAAGAGTTTCGAGAGTTTATTGTCGGGTTTTTTAGAATCTTTTTTTAGACTTAGAAGGAGTAGAAAGCCGCCCATCAGAGAGACAAAAACGGTTAAGACTGTTGAGGCTAAGAGGATGAAAAAAGTTTCCATAAAATTATTCTACACCAATCAAGGGTTCGCGCCAAATATCTTTCGGGTAATTTTCGAGACCGAGGAGAAGGGCGAGAGTCGCGGCGACGTTTGAGAGCCCAGCGTCTTCGAGATTTTTAGAATAATAGTTCGCGCGGTTTTTAGTATTGTCGTAGAAAATACAGGGGACTTTGTTTAATGAGTGGGAAGTCTTCGGGTTTCCATTTTCGTCGGCGATTTCTTCGGCGTTGCCGTGGTCGGCAGTAATTAACATCATTCCGCCGAGGGCGTCAACTTTTTCGGCGATACGCTTTAAACTCAGGTCAATCGCCTGCATCGCGGTCATGGTCGGTTCGAGCTCGGCAAAATGGCCCACCATATCACCACCCGGAAAGTTAATCCGAATAAATTTATATTTTTCTAGGTTTTCTAAAACGAGGTCGGTGATTTCGGCGGACTTCATCCACGGACGAGTGTCGAACGGGAGAGTGTCGGATTCGACCTTGAGATGAGCTTCGCTTTCGGCTTTTTCGTAGGAGTTACCGTTAAAGTAGTAAGTGATATGACCGAATTTAACGGTTTCGGAAACGGCGAGCTGAGAGACGCCGTTACGCCCAAGAAAAGTATTCAGCGCATTGTCGATTTTTACGGGCGGGACGAGAGTAAGCGCGGGGACATGGGTATCGGAATTATATTCGGTCATGCCGGCGAAGCAAACGTCATCGGGAGAATAGTTCCCGCGGTCGAAATATGGGAAATCGTAGTAGGTAAACGCCTGAGCGATTTCAATCGCGCGGTCGGCACGAAAATCGTAATAGATGAAACTATCACCCTTTTCAACTTTTCCGACGGGTTCGTTATTTTTATCGACGATAACAAAAGGCGGAAGATATTGGTCTTGGACTTTTGAATCTTTTTTCCGAAAACTTTCAATCGCTTCGAGGGCAGAGGCGAACTTATTTTCGGCAACGCCGCCAACCATCATATCCCAACCGAGTTTAACCATATTCCAATCGTTTTCATAGCGGTCACAAACCGCAACCATTCGACCGGCGCCAGAAGCGATTTTATAATCGTTCCCTTTTTCGTTAAAAGGCTTCAGAAAAGATTCGAGACGGTTGATGTATTTCGGCTCGCTTTGCGGCGGGACGTCGCGACCATCGAGCATGAGATGGACGCGGATTTTTCTCACGCCCTCTTCGGACGCTTTTTTAATCATACGTTCGAGATGGACGATAGAACTGTGGACATTACCATCGGAGAAAATGCCAGCGAAGTGGAGGGTTCTAGACGCTTCAGGTGTTGTATTTTTGACAACATTATCAATGATTTTTCGCCATGTTTCGCCGTCGTAGATTTTTCCGGAGGTAAAATAATCTTCGACTTGAGCAATTCCCTGTTTAATAATCTGACCACTACCGAGAGCGTTATGACCGACTTCGGAGTTTCCCATATCGCCTTTTAAAATTCCGACAGCTTCGCCGGAAGCCTCGAGGGGGATGTTGAGATAGTTTTCTAGGGCAAAATCGAGAAATTCGGTATGCGCCATTTTAACGGCATTTCCCGCGCCAGCAGGAGCAAGCCCGACGCCGTCCATCACGACGAGGACGATTGGGCCTTTATAAGATAATTTCTTTTCCATATAATATATTATATATCAAAAAAGCGCCTTATGGCGCCTTTTTGATTAAGCTTTCGGAACTTGTTGGGTGATGCAATGGATGTCGCCACCACCGAGAAGAATCTCGCGAGCGTAAATCGGTTCGATTTTACGGTCGGGGAAACAATCCTGAAGGATGTTGATTGCGGCTTGGTCATGTTCATCGTTAAAGACCGGAAGAATAATCGCGCCGTTGCAGTTATAGTAATTTATATAGCTGGCTGGGAGACGATCACCCTCGTTGCGCGGGAAAGTTCCGTCAACAACATCGACACCTTCGGATTCTTCTTTGGTAATCGTTATCGGGTTCGGGACGTGAATCTTAATCACTTCAAGTTTACGTCCTTTAGCATCGGTTACGGATTCGAGATATTCTAAATCTTTCTTGCTGCGTTCGTGCTGAGGATCTTGTTCGTTATCTTCCCAAGCAAGAACTACTTTTCCGGGGGCAACGAACTGGCAGATGTTATCGACATGACCGTTCGTGTCTTCGTCTTTATAGATTCCGTAGGGGAGCCAAAGAACTTTCTCGGCACCACAATAATCGAGAAGATATTTTTCGATTTCTTCTTTCGAGAGGTCAGGGTTTCTACCCTTATCAAGACAAGTTTCTTCGGTTACGAGAAGAGTCCCCTCGCCGTCGCTGTGGACTGAGCCGCCCTCAAGGACAAAATCATCGGTTCGGTAGCGGTCAACGCCCTCGATGGCGCAAACTTTCGCGGCAATCATATCGTCGAAGTCCCACGGGAAGTAGATTCCATTATAAAGCCCGCCGTAGCCGTTAAACGCCCAGTCAACTGCGCGAAGATCGCCCTTTCCGTTGACGAGGAAAGTCGGGCCGGTATCGCGAATCCAAGAGTCGTTATTAGAAATTTCGACAACCTCGACGTTTTCCATGTTCATTCCGAGGACATGGGAGTATTGGGACTGATTTACGCCGAGAATAACTGGTTCGTATTTCGCAATGGTTTCAACGACTTGTTTAAAAGCGGCTTGGGCCGGCTTGGCGCCAGAGCGCCAGTTGTCTGGGCGCTCAGGCCAAAGGAGGTAAGTCGCGGAGTGTTCGCTAAGTTCAGACGGCATATAGAAACCGTCTTGTTTAGGCGTGGAGTTATTTATTCGCACGACGCAACGCCTTTCTTTGATTATCTTTTCGTTGCATGTTGAAGACGAGAACTTCGCCGATAACGACACAGACGATGGAGCTGATGATCAAGATACCATTTTCGGCAATTGCTTCAATGTTGAATTCGGGAATCAACGTAAAGAAGAGAGAGATAATTAGCATAATCATCGGGATGATACCCATGAGAATTCTAAGAATCGACCCGATATTGAGCCAGTAGCCGTTCTTATCTTGGACGCCTTTTTTATGAAGCTTCATGAAAGCGGCAAACATCGGAATATAACCAACTAAGAGACAGACGAGCGAAAGGTCGAAGAACGCCCAGAATGCGTTAGAGAACGCTGAATCCGGTAGATATTCACCGAGAAGCGCACCGGCAATTGCTAAGATGGCAGCGATGATGCTCGTCCAAATCGAAACGACATAGGCGCAGCCGTCTTTGTTGAGTTTCTTCCAAGATTTCGGGAAAATTCCATCTTTCGCGGCATAAGCGACGACGGAGTAAACGCCGAATTGCCAAGAAGCGATGTTTGCAATCAAGGTATAGATAAACATTCCGCCGATGACAGCGATAATTGATTTTATCGCAGCAGCAGAAAGTCCAATCGCGGAAAGGAGAACGCCGTAACTTTCGAGGAGCCCACTATTCGTTTCGATTTCCTCCAAAGGAATTGCGACGCCCATGGCAAAACTCGGAAGAAGATAGAACACAGCGATAAGAATCCCACCTAAGATAATTGCTTGAGGGATTTGTTTCTTTGGCTTATCCATATCGTCGATAAAGGTTCCGACAACTTCGAAGCCGAGCATATTAAAGATAATTAAAGAAACAAAAGAAAGACCCGTCCAATCAATTCCACCATCAGCAGAAGCAAGAGGAACAAGATCATGCCAACTTTGGACTGGGTTCGCGGAGCCTTCTTTGAGGAAGACGTAAATTCCGATGAAACCAATTCCGGCGAGGACGATAAATTTCACAATCGCACCAAGATTAGAAACCCACGCGGATTGGGAGATTCGCATCATACCAAAAATCGTGACAAGGGCGATATAGGCGACTTGAATAACTAAAATTTCGGTTAGATTCAACTCGATGCCGAACGCCTGCATGATTAGAGTCGTACATAAATCAGCAAGGGAGGCAATCCAGAGCGGGAAATTAACCCAGTAGAACC
>CAZSYG010000022.1:0-12929 GCA_964610655.1 uncultured Candidatus Saccharibacteria bacterium | reverse complement strand
GTTTATATGAAGGGCGGGAATTTTTTGCCGTGGATGAATATTTATGCGTTCGGGGCGTTGATGATGATTTTGATTGGGGGGAAGTTAAAGAAAAATCCGACGGCAGTATTTTTAGTTTGCGGGTTGGCAGCGGGAGTTTTGGAACTTTTCGGAGGGTGGTTAGTTTATACGATTTGGGACGGGGCGAGGTATTGGAATTACAATGAGGGGATTTGGGCGATTGGGAGCATAAACGGGTTTGTGTGTTTGTTCAGCGTGCTCGGATTCGGGGTTTATGCGCTGATTTTGACATATTTATTATTGCCGTTTTTAGAAAAAATAGCGCAAAAAATGCCGAGGCGGGCGTTTCTAGGCTTGGCAATTACGCTATTTTCTTTAGTGATGATTGACGAAGTAACGAATTTGACGTTGAAAAATTTGGGGATGCCGACGGCGATGGATTTTTATAGTTCAAGGGGGTTGGAGTATAAAGATTATTCGGATTAGCAGGGTTTAGGATTGTACTTTTGAGTCTTTGATGTTTTTTGATTTTTGGCAGTGGAGACTTGTGGGGTTTAGAAGTGAATCGTGAATTTTTCTGGGGATTGTGGGTCGGATAGGCGGTCAGAGCGGGTTAGGGTTTTATTTTTGGAGGAGTTATGATATAATTTAGGAAGTTCGGTCCGGTAGCTCAGCTGGTTAGAGCACGAGCCTCTTAAGCTTGGTGTCGAGGGTTCGAGTCCCTCCCGGATCACCATGGATTTTTGCGCCGAAATGTGGCGTAATTTTTATTGCTCAGAGAAGTTAACCTGGAACAGGACTGGGCAAGAAAGTTGTGCGAAATTCTTTTTGAGTTGTTCACTATCTAGTTGCTTTATGCCGGGATGTTCGCCATATATATCCGTAATGTAGTATATGATATGTTTATCGTCCGTCATCAACTGCTTTATTTCATTGATGGTTATATAAAATGACACTTTCTTGGATGATCTTGCTTTTGTCGATTTGACTTCGATGTGCTTTTCTGCGCCAGTTTCTGGATCGAAAGATAGAACATCATACCCTTTAGAGTCATCTTCTTTCGAAACATGTATGACTTTTTCCGCCAGATCTTGATGCCCACTTTCAATTAGGTGTTTCCTTTCGAAATCGAAAACCGCTTTTTCGCCAGATGCGCCAGTTCTTGTTTTGTATTCGGTGGCCTTGAGATAATCTGGCTTGTATTTTTTCTTTTCAACTTTTTCTGACCCTTCATCATCTGGCGATGCTTGGGTTCTAACATATAGACCACTAGATTGCGTTAACGTTAATTCTTTCCCTACTATTTCTGGCGTCTCTTCGTCTATTGTTTTTTTATCTAAAAGCATTACTTCGCTAAAAGTAGAATAGAGAAAATTAGAAAACTTAAGATTGCTCCACTTTTTCATTGTAGAATTTCTATTCTTTATCTGAAGAAGACGCTGTTTGGCAACTTCTAAAGGCGGATATTCAGTCTCGCCTAATTTTTTAAGAAAATATTTTACGTGTTCGTAGCTAAAGATATTTGGATATTTGTCTGGGAAATACGTCACGAGAATTTTCCCCTTAAACATTGGCGACAATTTGTTTTCGGTAATGGATTCTAAATCTAGTCTTTCTCCAGCTATGACTAATTTTACAAGCTCTTCTCGCACGACTTCAAAATTACCATCTGTCCATTTTGTCCAACGCCATTTATTCTCTTTATCTTCGCCGAGCCGTCCAAAATAAACACCAAATTTATTAGCAAAGCTGCCGTGTATATTGCCAAATTTTTCTAAGCGTGTTTCTAGCCAGTAGCAGAAAGAGTCTTTATAGCCTTCGTGACCGAGTGCGTATTTTTCCACATCAATCGTTTCAAGCGATTTAATAGGAAATTTGTCAAGAAAGGCTTGCCTTAAGGAGATATATTCCGAATTATAGGCGTTGTCATCTTCTTTGTTGAAAAATTCTATTGATTTTTTGAGAGCTCTTTCTTCATCTGTTTCTTCGTGCGCCAATTTGTAAAGTCCGGATCTTTTTTCTTTCACTACGAATAATTCTGTTCCACCGAAGTGCTCCGAGCTTTTGCAATACCTCTCAATAGTTTCTCGAACGGATGCGCCATCATTGGCATTTTCTTTGCCTTGAATTAGCTCGACTTCTCTATAAATGTCTTTTAGCGGCGCCCATTCCTCGCCAGTACGTTCGGTTATTATGCTAATCGCTTTTATTATATCGTCTTTTAAGGCTAAACCCATGAGCGAATTATCCTTTCGAAAATTTTATTGACTAACTAATTTTAAAAGAGCTTCGTAAGAATTGCAAACTCCGTAGATATAATCACCATTGGCAATTTTCTTAAAGTGTTTTTTCGCGCATTCGATCTTCGCTTTTTCGACCCCCCGAACGCCGACGTCGAGTTGGTCCTCATTGACGCCTTTAGTTTCGACTACGAAGTAGATATGTTTTACGCCAGCTTCATCCTTAAAGGCAATCGCCCAGTCTGGATTATAGTGACCCATTGGTGTATCGATATAGAACTTCTTCGGTAGCTTTACATAAACCTCTACGGCGTCACTCTTATCGAGTTCCTCGGCGAAGTTCTTTTCGACTTCGGAATCATAGCGGAGTTTATCGTATAGGTGGTGATTTGGCGTGTCGATAAGATTATGGTTGTATTCGCCGGCAATCTCGCCGTTGATGAAGATTTCGCCGCCGTCCCATTTTTCGTTTAGCTTGTCGTATTCAATATGTTCGACAACAGTTGAAGCTTTTTGTTCGTTAATAAGTTGAATTGCGTTGTGGATGAATTCCTCTGGATTTGTCTTAAACATATCGAATACGCACGGTTCGATTCCAGTGAGTATATTCGCAATTGCTTTGCGAGTTAAACTTGTGCCACCATCATTTTGAGACTTCGATAGTTCGGAGATTAAATCGTATTGAACTCTATCGTTTGTAAGTTCCGAGACAGCAATTGGCGTGCCAATTCTTTTTCTCCACATCTCGACATTGTCTTTTCCTGCCGTTCTCAAAATCCCTTCAGTTACGATAACTTCTCGCTTTGTGATGCGCATATTTTTATTGAGCGCGTCGATGCAATGTTCGATAAGCTCTTTCTCGTCAAAGTCTACAGTGTAATAGGTTTTTTCGTTGATATGATCCCAAAGTTCCTTGAACTTTTTTGAAGCAAATTTTTCTTGATCGAGATTGAGTCTCTCGGAACGGCGAGCATTCGTGATGAGTTGACCACGCTTTGGATCGTAAACGGAAGCAAGAATATTCTCGAGGTTCTCGGCGAATGGAGCATAAGTTTCTCCGACCGCTTCGCGTACTTTTTGAATCTTTTGTTCTTCGTTGAGGGCATGATAGGTGTTGGTCAATTGTTTGGAGTCTTTATCTACGAGTCCAGCGTTCACGAGACCAAGATAAATATCAGCGGCCGCAGAGTCGTCAAGTGCAATGGTCTTCTCCCCGCTTGCATCCTGGATAATTTTGCCGTTGAAAAGAGAAGCCGAGGCGTCTTTGGGGCGTTTCGCGATGATCTCGTCAAACTCACTCTGGAGGCTATTGGCGAAACTTTCGTAGCTTTCGTTAGCAATAACGGTCAAAATATTCGTATCGTGGACAAGATTTTCGCCGAGAATTTCAGCATCTTGGCGGATGCCGTTCTGATCAACGCAGAGGCGAAGGCCGCGGCCAATCTCTTGGCGTTTCTTGATTTCGGCGTCAGATTCGCGGAGTGTGCAAATCTGGAAGACATTCGGATTATCCCAACCTTCACGAAGCGCTGAATGAGAGAAGATGAAACGAACTGGCTCTTTAAGGTCGAGCAAACGTTCCTTATTCTTCATGATGAGATCATAAGCCGAGACATCGTCAGAACCACCCTCTCGACCTTCTTTGCTATTGATCGCATGGCCTTTCTTATCGATTGAGAAGTAACCGGCATGGATTTCCGAAGCGGTGAATTTCTCGAGGTATTCGCGGAAGTCTTTGTCCTCCTCGAATTGAAGTTGTTGGTTTAAGTAGATGTCTATAGCTTTATTAAATTCTTCTTCGAAAATCTTCGCGTAAATACCTTTTTGTTCACCGTCGTCGTCATAATACTTGTATTTCTTAACTTCGTCAATAAAGAAGAGCGAGAGAACTTTAATACCTTTCTTATATAATTTTCTTTCGGTCTCTAAATGGGACATGATTGTTTCACGAATCTGAATGCGGCGCAAATCGTCGGTATTGGTCTCTCCGATAACCTCACCCTCATGAATTCGAATTCCGTTTTTAAAATCAACGAAACCCTCATCTTCTTTGGCGTTGATTTCGGTAATTAGATACCCGTCGTGATAGGCTTCAAGTTCGCCAGAGTGAATGTAGATGTCGTCGCCGAGAACAAGCGTCTTGGTCTTACGACGGATCCCGTCGCCTGTTTTCGCGTCAAATTCAAATACAACAGTCGCGGTTGGTTTGCGATTTGGATAAGTGTTAATTTTTTGAAGGTATAAATAGCCATGCGTCGCGCTGCCGCCTTTGACACTGATACCTTTGACGGTAATCTTTTTAACAAGTTGCCTTTGGTAAGCATCGACAGCATCAAGCCGGAATACTTTATTAAAATCTTCGCGGTGGGTAGCTGAGTAGGTCAAGAAAAATAGTGGGTTAAACTTCGCGATACTCTCGCGCGTCACGTTGGCACTTCTGTCGGTTCCGAGGACGCTCTGCGGTTCGTCAACAATCACAATCGGTTTTGTTGCCGCAATAACATCGATAGGCTTCCTAGAACGGAACGAATCGAGCTGCATATAGATACGGCGAGCGTCCGCGCTGCGGGCGTTGAATGCTTGCGTGTTAATAATCATTACGTTGATATTTGGATCTTCAGAGAATTGCTCGAGCTCGCTTAATTTAAAGGAATTATAGATAAAGAAACGAATCTTTTTGCCATAATCTTCAGCGAAATGCTCGGCCGTAGTTTGGAATGTTTTATAAACGCCCTCACGGATGGCGATGCTTGGAACTACGACGATGAACTTGCACCAGCCATATTGCTTATTAAGCTCATACATCGTTTTGATATATGTATAGGTCTTACCGGTACCGGTTTCCATTTCAATCGTGAATACTGGGCGGTTGTTCAGCCGTTCAATTTTAGTGTTTCTAGTAATGTTTTGGCGTCCTTGAACTTCGTGAAGGTTTTTTAGAAGTTGGGCATCCTGCAAAGAAATCTCTGCGTTACCGAAACCGGCGCGTTCAATTTGAGAAAAGAGCGTATCATCAATATCCCCTTGATCAGCAAGGAATCGATGCTCGGCATTTATCTGTCCAGTAAATATATCACAGGTAGCCTTGACGGCATCTTCTTGGAATCTCTGGTGTTTAAATCTAAGCTTCATTTTTGCCTCCGCGAATCCGTTCTGAACTTGTCGGTTTTTCCGACAAGTTGGGTGCGTGGCCGGATTTATTATCGAGATTTTTTAATTTCTTAATTCTTTTTTCTAATTTTTTAGAATGCTCTGATTCCGGCGGCAAGTCTTCCGGCATAGCACCTCCAATTTCTTTGATGGTCTTTCGAACAATTTTGCCGACATTGTAGTGCGTATTTGCCGCCGCTTCATCCCCGATTCTCTCGCCATTCTGAATTTTGTTCTGAAGCTTATCGTCCGTTTGAGTTATGCGGAATAGGTTTGCCGCAAGTTCCGTTGTGCCGGCTCTATCTAGGACTTTATCTTTCCCGAGACCTTTCTTTTCACGGATTTCTTTACTGCGCATTCCATATAATCCGAGATATCCTGCGTCATAAAATTTCCCGTAATTCTCTACGCCACTGTCTTGAGCGGATTTGAACAGCTTTTTGTCCCAGTCGGTGACCTGCTGGCGGATATACAAACGTTTCTCGTCGGCAGAAAGCCTGTCAAATTGTTCTTGACGCAAAGTTTGGATGTTGAAATATGACTGCGCAAGAGCAATTGGTTCCTTACGAGAATCACCGTTTTGTGCGATAAGATAGCAGGCATATTTCGAGAGTTGATAGTCGTCTACTGGGCGCTCTGCGCCCTTTCCTGTTGCGATCATTTGCACCACTTGGTGAAAATGATCATTTATGTTGTAGTTTTTAGTAAGTTCGCTTTTTTCAAATGAAGTTTTTGCTTTTTCAATAACAACGAGAAATTTTTCCCACCTAGAATAGCCTAAAGCCCTGTATAATTCGCGTGCGCTCCAAAATTCGTCAATAGTTTCGTCGCTATGTTTGATGTTTTCAAAAATTGTTAAATTATTGTTTTCCATATTAGATTACCTTGACTTTCGTATCAAGACTAATAATACGGAAATGTTCAGAGAGGTTAATCTTTGCGGCGGAATCGGCAAATGACGAATCTTTGAACGCAGCAGTCAGGGCTTTAAGGTTGGCTATTTCTTTAATTGTTTCTTCTGGGATATTGTCGTCGAAACAAGCTACGAGACCGGTGCCCTCATCAAGGTATCCGTAAAGGTATACTGTATTCTCGCCGATTTTGCGCGTTTCGAGTCTTAGGTCGAATGGAAGAGCAGAGACGTAGACTACGCCGAAAAGCAGGTCGAGTGGAGTCCGGTCTTTTTTAACATTATCGATAGCTCCGAAGAGATCGGATTGGCTGATTTGATTAAGCGGTTTTCTAATACCTTCATTTTCATTGCTGTCGTCCACGCGGAATACGCGGAAACCAAAGTCTTTATCCGATGCGCCGATTTTGTCTCCGGACCTACGAAGCCGCTCAGCGGTTATCTGGTCTACTGTTTTGTAACCGGCCTTTCCGGCTTCAGAGTCTTCATTGACTAGTTCATTAATTTGGGCCAATATGAATCTTCTTGTACCGCCATCTTCAAGATTTTGTTGCATGATGGCTTGACCTGTTGTGCCTGACCCGGCAAAGAAATCTAAAATTATATCATCGCCGGATGTGCCGCATATGGTAGATAAGTAACGAATGATGGCAGTGGGTTTGGCGAAGTCAAACGGTATTCCGAGTTCCTTTAATTCGACTGAACTTATTCTATTCTCCCATTTACTGATTAAATCCGTAGGGACTCTACCTTTATCTTCTCTGTCGGAAAGATATATTTTTGTATATACATTCCATTTTGATACATTCCCATGTTGGTCAATGAGAGCTGTAGCTGATTTATTTTCTGAGAAATATAGTGTTCCTTTTTTCTTTTCTTCCAAATATCTTTCTCTCGACCATCGCCAGCAATAGTCGTCACCAGAAGGCAAAACTTTTTCTCCGTCTTTTTCAATTTCTGGAAAAGTTTTTCCCTTAGGTATAATCAATGTTCCGTCGGGAGCCTCAACATAATAGCGTTGATTTGGCCGCACGCCAAGTCCTGGCTGACAGAGCCCTTTAATTGTAAATGGCTCGCCTTTTCTTGGTCCGTCCGTTTCGATATGGTTATAAGTTGCTTTTGTTTCGTCTGATAACGGAGCGCGGAAGAAAGGCAGAGTAGACAAATTCTTAGCATATACGAGTATGTACTCCATGTTCGGAGAGAAGTACTGGCCTTTGTTGCCGCCGCTCTTCATCACGCGTGCTATGTTGCCAACGAAATTATCGTCGCCATATATTTCATCGCATATTTTTTTCAAATTTGCATGCTCATTATTATCTATAGAGATGAAAATAACTCCCTCGTCCGATAATAGATTCTTGGCTAATCTTAACCGTGGATACATCATAGAAAGCCAATCTGAATGGAAGCGGCCATTTGCTTTTGCGTTTTCCAGATATTCATCTTCAGAGATTACGATGTTTCCGGTTGAATCTTTTGCTGAATCATTAAACTCCTCTTTCTTGATTGTGAAGTTGTCGTGATAAACAAAATCGTGACCAGTGTTATATGGAGGATCGATATAGATCATTTTTATTTTACCTAGATATGATTCTTGGAGGAGTTTAAGCGCGTCAAGATTATCGCCCACAATGAGCATATTTTTTGTGTCGTCGAAGTTTTTGGAGGCCTCTACGTCTGGACGGAGAATCTTATTGATTGGAGCGCCGGCCTCGACGATACTCCTGCGTTTGCCAACCCAAGTAAAGTTATACGACTCATCTTTATCGTCTAGTTTATCAAGGGCTTCGCCCAATGATTCGAAGAATTCGCGACTGCTTTTCCAGTCTACTTGTCTCAAGTCGACTTTCTCGACGTTATCCATAATTACCTCCAAAAATATTCTTTGTTTTATTATACCATAGCTTTGTAAAAAAGGAGTGGCGGAGCCACTCCTTTTGCAACCTACATCTCCGGTAGAGATGACAGATTGTCGGTCGGGTCGCTATCTGGCAAGGTTTTCAAGAACTCTGTTCCAAAAATCGATCTTCTAACCACGCAGACGGAGCCGATTTTCTCGTTCCTGTAGGTATATGCCTTGACAGAGCCAGCCTTTACCTTATTAACGACATTTTGACGATAGTCCCAATAACGCTTCCCGTCACTACTATCGATGTAATAATATTTGTCAATAGCGGCGTCAGGATCACTGTTGTCGCCATCGTCTCTAGTGATGCCATAAATATAAAATATAGGCATTTTGACCTTTTCCCTTTCTGCCACCGCCCATTTCGGTGGCTTAGAAATAATGTACCGTAAGTCGTACTTACCGCGGATGTACTAAGGGGTCGCAACTTAAAGTACAGCTTAGGGATAATCTGGCAGTTTTTACCAAACCACCTCCCAATTACCTCCTTGCTAATTATAGCTTAGCAAAAAGCGTATGCGTTGTCAAGGCGTTTATGAAAATTTTTTTACTCTGTTCTTCTAATTTTTGTTCGGTTGTGTCTGTCTGGCCGTGTTCGGTTGACTATAATGCTTATGCTATTTTATAATAGTTGACGTAATTTATACCTTTCTTCTGCCAGCTCCTGTTTCTTACCAAGCGATGGCTCCGCGTTTATCTTGCGCGTAATGGCGTCTATCTGTTTCTGAATCTTCTCGCGCTCTTTCATTGCCTCGACGTCATCTTTAATGTTTTTTGGGGCTTCGGTTGAATCAGTTTTCGTCGTTGATAGCTTGTCGCCGGCAATTTGGCGCACAAAGTTCGAGAATACGGTATCGATATTGAGGCCGTCAATCTTGATATTCTTTAATCTTTCGTCATTCCACTCAGTTTCAAAATAGGCATCAACCTTTGCTGAATTCTCGTCTTTTTGGTTTTGTTCTTTATAACAGATAACAGCCTTTTCGACGGAGCCTTTTCCAATTAAGAAAAGAATTGGGTACGGAATCGCCGAGTCGATAACTTTTAGGGCTTTAATAGGTACTTCGGAGTTTTTTAGATCAATACGAAAGACTTGAATCTCAGACCATTTCTTAGCCGGAATATTGATAGTTTCCGGAGCAAGCTTGTATTCCCACGTAATCCTAGCAATCTCGCTCTGGAAGAGATTCTTTGTAGCGGTGTCGGTTTTATCGTAGAAGTTTTCTTTGGCTACGATTCGGCCGACCTTTGTATATTCCGGAAACTTTACCATTATTTGACCACCAAGA
This sequence comes from uncultured Candidatus Saccharibacteria bacterium, assembly GCA_964610655.1. Lineage (GTDB taxonomy): Bacteria > Patescibacteriota > Saccharimonadia > Saccharimonadales > Saccharimonadaceae > Nanosyncoccus. The sequence continues at coordinate 3,431 of CAZSYG010000022.1, read as the reverse complement.
AGTTAATTAGCTCAAAATCATCAAGGCCAGATATCTGGTTGGTTAGCGCAGTAGTACCGCCGGCCTTAAATAAACTCGCGACATCTTTCTCATCCTTAATAGTTACAATACTGCGGATTGAATCAGACAGAAGCTTCGAGTATCTATCCATCTTTTTGCCGTTCTCGGTCTCCACGTTGAAGCTCGATACGAGTTCGCGGTTTGGCGTATCTTTTTCTTTACAAAGTAAGCGCATCTTATCAAGAAGTGACTTCGGATTGAGATGATCTACGAATACCTCGCCGTTGTCTTTGATGTAAACGAGATAGAACGGATGTAGGCGATTCTGCTTGTCGATATTTACGCCAGAGTTAATATTCTTGAGGACATAAATGACGCCGGCCGGAGCTTCGTCTTTGATTGCGCCGGCAGTAGCGCTAATGCCGAATGGCATATGATCGGCGTCGCCATATTTCTTATGGAGCTCTTGTAAGTCCATGTGGAACTCGTTGAGTCCAAGATCCATAATTGATACGCCACTATTCATTTCTTCGAGATCTACGACCTCTTTCTGGAGTCTTTCGAGTTGATCTTTGCGATATTCTAGTTCTGGATCGGTATTTTCTAATACGTCGCCGCCGGCGCCAGTAATCGAGATGAGCTTGGTGCGGTTTTCGACGCGAGCCTTAAGATTGATGTATTCGTCGAGTGTAACATTTGGCCAGAAGTTCACGAGCTGAATCTGCCTATTATCTGAACCAATACGATCTACGCGGCCGAAGCGCTGAATGATGCGAACTGGGTTCCAGTGGATATCATAGTTAATTAGGTAGTCGCAGTCCTGAAGGTTCTGGCCCTCAGAAATACAGTCTGTTGCGATAAGGATATCAATATCTTTGCCGGCAAAGGCTGTTCCGAATGCTTCACGGTTCTTTGACTTCGGACTAAAGCAAGTAAGGATGCTATTAAAGTCTTTCGGAACACCAGAACAGTTAGTGTCCGGATTTCTACTACCGGTAATGACGCCGGAATGGAGCCCGTATTTTTCTTCGATAACGTGCGCCAACTCTCCATAAAGATAGTCGGCAGTATCGGCGAATGCTGTAAAGATAATGATCTTCTTATTGTTGCCATTGATTGGATTCTCGATCTTTTTCTTAATGACTTTTTCTAGCTCGATAAGCTTCAAATCGTGGTCTGGAGTAATTAAGCGAATCTTCTCGAGGAGTTCTTCTAGAACTTCGTGATCTTCGGATAGTTTTTGGCGCCAAGAAATACGATCGATATCGCCGAGCTCAATTTTTAAATCTTTACCGACGGTATAGTCAGAATCGTTATCGTCATCGTCGATCTCATTTATATCATCCATGATATCAGCAAAGTCGAAATTACTTGTTCGGCCTTGATCGAATCGGTCGATGTTATTAATTGTTCCTACAATTAAATTGTTCAGACGTTCGACGGTCTCGCGGAATGCATAAACAGAACTCTCGGCGCGTTTTAGAAGATTCGTAATCATAAGGACGTTACGGCCAGCTTCGCGGTTCTCCCAGGTTTTTCCTTGTGACGATTCAACGTCTACATACTTTAAAAGTTTAGATTTTAATACGAATTTGAGCGGAGTGTAGATTTCGAGATTAAGCTTGTCGATATACTCGAATAAAGTGTTATAGCCAATTCCCTCGAGGTCAGTAAGTCCAGGTCGGTAACTTTTCGGAGTGAGCCTTTCTGGAAAAGTACCGAGATTTGTTTCGTTGTAATATTTTTCGATATGTTTTCTGGAGCGTGCGATCGTGACGCTATCGAGCAAATCAAAGAAGTCGAAGCTGAGCATCTCGAGTAGTTTTTCGGTCGTGCGTTCGTCGGTTTCTAACTCTGACCAGGTCTTAAAAGCATTGTTTGCATCGCGGAAGATTTTTTCTAGTGAACTACCGGTTTTTAGCTTACCGCTAAGTTCATACTCATTTCCGCCGCTTGCTATCATGAGCTGATTCTTTAGGTCAGTAAAGTTAATGTTGACCGGAGTAGCCGAAAGCATCAAGACTTTTGTATTGACGCCCGATTTTATAACCTTACGGATAAGTTTTTGATAGCGATTTTCGTAGTTTTCATCATTTCTGTGCGTGCTATGCTCGCCATTACGGAAGTTGTGCGACTCATCAATCACGACAAGATCGTAGTTGCCCCAGTTTATTAAACTCAAGTCAATACCGTTGGAATCTCCGCGTTCGCGACCGAGGTCGGTATGATAGAGAACATCGTAGTTTAAGCGGTCGTCCGCCAGAGGGTTATTCTTGTAGTTACCTTTGAATGTATTCCAGTTATCGCTAAGGCGTTTCGGGCAAAGGACGAGTACGCGCTGATTGCGTGATTCAAAGTATTTGATGACTCCGAGCGCGGAGAAAGTTTTACCAAGACCTACAGAGTCGGCGAGAATACAGCCACCGTAGCGGTTGAGCTTCGTAATGCAGCCAACAACAGCATCGCGCTGAAAATTGTAGAGCATATTCCAGACTTTCGACTGCTTGAATCCGACGGCTTCATTTGGGAGCGAAGCGTCGTCGACGTCTTCGAGGAATTCGCTAAAAATGTTGTATAGCGCGATAAAATAAATGAATTCTGGCGAATTTTCTTTATAGGCGGCCGTTATGTTTTCAAGGACAGTGTCGGTCACATCGACCAGACGGTCGTCATCATTCCATATCTGATCAAACATCCTTAGGAATTGTTCGGCGAATGAGGATTGAAGCTTGGTGATAGTTGAATAAGCGTTATTACCGCGATCTTCACCTAGTTCAGCCGTGGTAAAATTCGGAAATGGATTATAGGTGACACTTTTCTTGGCGTTTTCTACATTCATGAACGGAGACATTGCTTCACCGGAGATGTTGGAGCGGAAATGAGCTTTTTTGCGAATCCAGTCGGCACATTCTTTGGCGATAGCTTGCTGATTTAATTCATTGCGGAGTCGTACTTCGAAATCAGTACCATACAGAGAACGTTCGCGACTAAGACGGGGGATATAAAATTCGCGTGCTTCCTTCGGAGCCTTTTCTTTCGTAAAGGTTTCACCAGTAAAAAGAAAACGAAACTCATCCACGGAATTCAATTCCTTTTTTAGAGCCTCGAACGCATAAATAGAGAATGATGCGGCGGCAATGGACACTTTACTTCCTTTACGAATTGTTTGTTTTAAATCATCAATAACCTTGCTATTTACGTTATCCAATATTGTTGGAGGTTGATAAGCAGGGGGAGTTTGTTCAGATTTATTGAATAAGCCCATCTATGTCCTTATTTGCCGCAATTAATTAATAAAATTTCTACTATAATTATACCACGAAATGTATCTTTTCACGGTTATGAAAGTATATTTCACAATATTTCACCGTCTCGCGTCAAGAAAAAATCCCACCCCTATTTTCTGCACAATAACTTTCAAAACCCGATTG
>CAZSYG010000021.1:0-13274 GCA_964610655.1 uncultured Candidatus Saccharibacteria bacterium | reverse complement strand
CGCCGCAATCGTCGCGTGCGGAACCAGATAAATCTCCAAATCCCCATACTCAATCAAATTGCTCGGACTCGCCGCGAGGTCAAACGTCAACTTCAGCCTATTTCCGTTGTTCGCGAACCTTTTCGCGTCCGCGTTCACCCCGTTCGAGTTCTGGTTCTCGACTCCGATGTTATAGCTAACATTATCTAAACTGTCCATCGACCCTATCGCCGTATAAACGACCTGATTGCTATAAGTCCCAGAAATCAAGCTCTCGTCCGCGACCACCGCATAATAAATATCAAAATTATTCCTTACCGCGTCGTCCGTAAACCCGTTCGCCTCCGTCGTTGTCATACTATAAATCAACTGTTCATTCCCCAACTTCGGAACCGCCGCCCAAGTTTTCCCGTTATAACCCCCGTCGCCATATTCCAACTGGCTCGTCAGCGCGTTAACATTAATCCCAAAATAGCTCGCAAACTCCGCGTCTGTATCGAAACTTGTCGAAAAAATCGTCGAACCGCTCTCGGTCTTGTCCGGAACCGCATACCCCCATCCTTTTCCCGAAAAGCTCGTCGGATTCGTCCAAATCCCCGTCGTTGTCCCATCCCCAATCGCCGGAATTTTTACCCCTGTCGCCGTTTCGTGGACTAAATCGTTCGAATCATCGTCATTGGTAGAGAGATAAACCTTGACTGCTTTTCCGTTCGAAGTAATTCCCACATTTTTTCTTGTGACGACCATCGTCCCAAAATTATTCGTCCCATCATCCACCGATGGAGTAATGTCCCCAAACGCAACATCACTTGTCGCTAGCGTCAAACTCACCGGCGTCCACGTTGCTGCCGCCGCTACGTTATTCGCCGCGTTCGCGTCCATAATCAAATACGGGACAACCACAAAGCTAAAAATAGAAAGGAAGAGAAGCAGACAGGAAACGCGCAGATTCCTATAACAAACCCTAGCGAGATCTAATCTGCTCGCCCTCTTAGATTTTACTATATGTCTTCTTTGCATTCTTGCCTACCTCTCTTTTAAATGATTGTCCCGCGCTTCGAGCCATTCTTGCTCACGGGAGCCGTAAGCGAACACTTTTTGAACCATAGGAGCGATACGGCTCCCGTAAACAAAAATGGCACCACGAGGGGGTGCATTAATTAAAATCAGAACGTCTAACAGCTTGTTTTACTCACTTATAGGCTACTGATACCTCATGGCGCCAGAATTACCTATAACGAGTAAACTATGAGCAAAAGCACTTAGCTCCTGTTCATCTGTTCTTTTTCATATCCAAAAGGTGCTGTTAGGTTTTACTATATCTCTATAGCAAAAACTGACGTTCGTATTTAATTAATGCATTTTCATTTTACCAAGCTAAAGCATTTTTGTCAACAAGAAAAAATCCCCCAATCCCCCCTTTTTTATTCTCCTATTGCTTTTTTCTTAAAAGTGTGATATAATAGAACCAATTAGTCTCTTTTGAGTCTAACGAACCTCAAGAAAGGAATGATTACCTTGAATAGGAAGTCAAAACTCCCCCGTCACGTCGCCCTGAGCTGGACTTCTAAGTCCAAAGCCCTCATCATCGCGTTCGAGAGCTTCTCTGACGCGACCCTCTACGCCGAATTCCTCCACGCCAACCATCTCTGCGAGAACGTCGAAATCGTTCCTCCCCTCTCTTCCGACTACCCCGTCATTCTCAAGAAGCATCCTACCTTCCGCGAAGCTAACGAGGACGAAAGCTGGACTTTTCTCCGCTGTACCGGCAGAAATACCGAGAACTCTCGCGACATCATCAACATCTTATTTCCAGAACTAAGGCTGAAATAATCATTCCCTCAAAAATCCCCGCTCTTCGCGGGGACTTTTCTTTTTACCGAGCGAAGACCCAATCGTCTAAACCAAGTAAAAAGTCTTATCTTTAGCTAACTATTTCCTTAATCCTAACTTCGAAACAGTCTCTTTATAAAGTTCAAAGTTAGTTTTCTCAAGATACTTGAGCAGCTTTTTTCGCTTCCCAACCATCTGCATCAGACCTCTTCGCGCCATAAAATCGTGTTTGTTCGCTTTAACGTGTTCCGTTACTTCCTTAATCCTCTCGGTAAGAATAGCGACCTGAACTTCCGGCGAGCCAACGTCCTTTTCCGAACGCGCGAGCTTAGAAATAGCCTCAGCTTTTCTTTCTTTAGTAATCATGCCCCGTATTATACTATCTTTTCATCCATTCTTCAAGAGTAATTGCGTCTTCAACTTTATATTTATCTATTTTAGTTCGCCTCAACCCCGTTAAGTATGCTCCCGTCCCGAGCTTCTTCCCAATATCTTCGCCGAGCGTCCGAATATACGTCCCGCTCGAAACTTTCGCCCGAATCTTTAGCTTCGGAAACTCATACTCTAAAACCTCTAGTTCATAAATCCTTACTTTCCTCTCCGGCGTCTCGAAATCCTTCCCTTTTCTCGCTAACTCATACGCCCTCTCCCCGTTTATTTTTACCGCCGAATATGCCGGCACTCTCTGTGAAATCTCCCCTTTAAACTTCTCTAAAACTTCCTTGACCCGCTCTCGACTCGGAATCTCCCCCTCTTTTTCATCAAAACTCTTCCTTATCTCCCCCTCTGGGTCTCCCGTCGTCGAAACCTCTCCAAGCCGAATCTCCGCGACATACTCCTTATCTAACTTTAAAAATTCGTTGCTCTTCTTCGTCGCTTTCCCCGCTAGAACAATCAATAACCCCGTCGCGAACGGGTCGAGCGTCCCCGTATGCCCAACTTTCAGCCTCTTCGGCGCCGTTTCTCCCCGTTTTTTATACTCTTCCTTAATTTTCTCTGTTAAAACCCTTCTAACTCTAGATACCACCCCAAAACTCGTTATCCCTTCCGGCTTATCAATTAAAATAATCTCGTCCATACGAGATTATTTTATCACATATTCGGTATCTGGAACGCCCCAGGCATCCCAGAATTATTTTCCGGCGGAGCCTGCTCCGGACTTTGCGCTTCCGGCACATTTCCGAACTGCACCTGTGGCATCTCCGGCATCGGCGCCGGCATCGAATTTTCCGCATTCATATTCCCAAAATCAACTGGCGGCGTTGGCGGCGGTGGCAAAATCTCTTGATCCGGCATCGGCAACCCACTCGGAACCGGAACCGGCTCCATCCCCATTCCCTGTCCCGTCTCTGGCGCCCCCATATTCGCCTCTGGGCTCATTCCCTGTTCGACTTGTCCGCCCTGTTCAACCGCCATATTCTCCAACTCTTTACTCAAATCTCCTAGCGGCTTAAAAATTTCTTGCGCGTTCGCCGGATTCAACACTTTCTCCGGCTGCTGCGAAACATACTCCCCGCTAAAAGTCATCGGCGGAATGTTGTTGACTGCCGGCGTATTCGAGACAATCGGCGCTGCCCCCACCGCCGGATTATTCACCGACACACTCCCCGCCGCCGGCTCTTGACCTACCTGTCCCTCCCCTCCGGAAACCGCCTCAACGTCTTGAGTATTTTCAATCATCCCACTCGGCCCATTCGCGCCGACTTGAATCCCTCCCTCCCCAGGCAACGGCTCCGACAAAGCCTCGTCAATCATCTTTCCGTAATCTTTCGTCTCTTGCGCTCCAGTAATCTGCGCAACCATCGAATCCGCTAAATTCCCCGCGCTCGCTCCGTCCGCCCCGTTCGTCGCTCCCCCCGTCGGGCCAATTTCCACCCCCGCAATCACATTTCCTACCGTCGCCGGTTGGCTCGCGCCCGACTCCAACGGCGTTATCGTCGGCAACGTCGCCGGCTCTTCCGCTGGCTTTTCTTCCGCCGGCGTTTCCTCGACTTTCGCCTCCTCGGCTTTTACTTCCTCTTTCGGCTCTTCCTTCGCTTCCTCTGGCTGTTCTTCTTTCGCCGGCTCCGAACGACGAACATCAAGCACCGACTTATCTTCCTCTTTCTTCGGAACCTTAATCTCCCCCGCCGGCTCGTCCGAACTTTCTTCCGCCGCCTCTTCCCCGCCGGCTCCTACTCCCCCCGAAACATTCGCCGCGACTAACTGTTGGTCTGCCCCCGCTTTCATCAACGTCGCCGCCAACACCATCGCCGCCGGCGTCGTCTGTTCGTTCGAAAATCTATCTGTCGCCGCCACCAACCCCGTCAACAACGCCGTTGCGCTTGCTTGGTCCAAATCTTTCTGAAGCCGCGTCGCGAGATTCGTCACCATCTCCGAAATCGAGCTCGCTTCCGGATTCGTCCATTCTACTTCCCCGAATTTCCCCGCCTCGCCCGTCGTAATGTTAATCGCCGACGCGTCGTGCATAATTCGCCCGTGTTCCTTGAGCGCTCCGTCCAAATCCGTCGCCGCCGCGACGTTTAGCGCGATCACAAGGTCAACATTAAAATCCCCTCGCGAAAACTCTAAATCGTCTTCCGAAATCGTCGTTCGATACGGCGTAATATAAACCTTAACGAAGTCCCCATCTACCTTATAACGTAAATGGTCTGCCTTTTCCTTGTTTAAGGCGATAATAAAATCCTGTAAACTGTTCGTATTCGTTTCAAAAGTCGCCTGCGGGTTCAAAAATTCCAACACATTCGGCGTTTTACCCGAATAAATCGCCGTTGCGTGTTTCCCAATCGAATCCAAAACCATCGTCAGCCCAATCGCCGCCGCCATCTCATCTACCGTCGGATTATCAGACAGCGCCACCAACACATTTTCCGCATCCCCAATCTTCGCGACTATTTTATCTAAAGTCGCGTCTTTCTTCTCCCCCTCTTTCGGAGCGGGCTTGCTTTGAACCGGTTTTTCCTCAACTTTTGTATTTTGCTCAGGCATACATACTCTAACTTTACCATAAACTTTTTTTAAGTTCAACCCTAAAAATTCTACCCCTTGCTTTTTCCCTCTTTTTAATATATAATCATCTAAAACTTTATTAACTCTAAGGAATATATACTAAATGCCGATTATTAAATCCGCGAAAAAAGCCGCGCGTCAGGCGACTAAGCGTAATGCTAAAAACCTCGAAATCAAAAAGAACATTAAACTCGCTCTTAAAACCTTCAAATCCGACCCGACCTCCGAAAATATGTCCAAGGTTCAATCCGAATATGATAAAGCCGTCAAAAAGGGTCTCCTAAAGAAAAATACCGCTTCTCGCCGCAAAGCGAACCTCGCGAAAATCTCTAAAGCCCTAAATTCCGCGAAAACTAAAAAATCCGCGAAGAAACCGGCGAAAAAATCCGCGAAAAAGTCTGCCTAAATTTCCTTTAGTCGAACTAAAAATCCTTTAACCAGAATCCAAGGTTGAAACCCCGTCGATTTCATCTGTTTGTCTAACTTCGAGAGTTCTTTAAGAACTCTCTTTTCTTTTTCTCCTCGTGGCCTCTGTTCAAACCTCTTTAACGCCTGCGAAACTAAAACCCCAAAGAACATATACGGATCTTCCTCCGCCTCTATTTTTTCCAACTCCTCGACCGCTTTCTTCCCGTCCCTCAGCGCCAAATCATAAATCCCAAAAACCCTCCGAATATCGACTTTCGCCGCTTCTTTAAACTCCCGAATCTCGATTCCCTGTTTTTTTATCTCCCGAAACGCCGTCGTCCGCTTGTCCAACTTCGTTTCCCATAAAACAACCTCCGCGTCCGTCTTCAAAAACTTCGATAAATTCTCCGCGAACGCCTGAAAACTCTCTCTGTTCTCCGAAAGGTCTTTTATCAAAATTTCGCGTTTAGCAGCGAAAAGAGACGTCCCTAAAAAAATACTGGGAAGTAACGAAGGTTCGACCCTTTCCCCCTCAAAAACCTCATAATTTAGCCCTAAGACGCGTTTTATTTCCGAAAAAGCTCGTTTTCGGTCATCTCCCGTAAAAATTCTAATCACCGCAATCCCCTTTTTCGTCGTTTTTCTCTCTGTCGTCTTCCTGCTCTTCCCTTAAAATTTCTAGTTCTTCTTCGTTCATTTTTGGCACTCCTCACAATAATGCGTCCCCCTCCCGCCGACCTTTATTTTTTTAATCTCCCCGCCACACTTTTCACATTTCTCCCCGCCTCTTCCGTACACTTTCGCGAATAAATCAAGATAATTTCCCCTCGTCCCGTCCGCCCTTACATAATTTTTAATCGTCGAGCCTCCCGCCTCTAGCGACCGCTCCATCACCGTCCTCGCCCCTATTATTATTTTCTCCGCCTCTTCTCTCGAAACTTCCCCCGCCTTTCGCGTCGGTCGAATCCCCGAAAAATACAGCGTCTCGTCCGCATAAATGTTCCCTAGCCCCGCGATGACTTCCTGATCTAAAATTACCGCCTTAATCGCCGAATTTTTGTGCCTCTGTAATTTCTCATATAACTCCCCTCCCGTCATCTCCCACGGTTCTTTCGCCAGTTTCCGAATAAACGCGTCTTCCCCGATTTTCTCCGTTTCAACTACCTTAATAAATCCGAACTTCCTCTGGTCATTAAAAAACAACTTCCCCCCGTCCAAAAATTCAATCACCACTCTCGTCTGTTTATTCGGTAGCTCCTCAACAAAACTCTCGTTCGGATGTCCCCCCGCAAACCTCTCTTCGCCTGTATAAATTAATTGTCCGGTCATCCTCAAATGAATCAAAAAACTCCGCTCATTACTTAAATCTATTATTAACGCCTTTCCTCGTCTCCCGATTTTTTCTATCTTCACTCCCCTGACCTCGGAAACTTCCCCTAAAAAGCTCTTCGGCTCAAAAACCTTAACCTGAATAATTTTTTTATTCAAAATTCGCTTCTCTAATCCCCTCCGAATCGTCTCAACTTCCGGCAGCTCCGGCATCTACTCCTCCTCTCCTAAAATCTCCAACGTCGCTTTTATTGTTGCTGGTAAATTATTCTCAACATACCTCTCCCCGACCACCCCTAAAATTCCTCTCTCCTCTAGTTCTTCCTCCAAGTCCCAAGTCCCTTTCCCCCTTAAACTTATCTCCGTTTTCCGAATCTTCCCTTCTCCCTCGCTTGAAAACTCCGCTTTAACCGCGGTTAGCTTCCCTCTTTTTAGTAGCGTCTTAAACCCTTCTCCTAGTTCTATCTTCTCCCCCGTCTTTTTTACTATCGAAATCTCCTCGGTTTCCTCTAGTCCGCTCCCCTCTAAATCCTCAAGATTAATCCCAACCTCCTCTTCTCCCCCGATGAAACAATAAACTTCCCCCTCTTTTCTAACCTGAAAAATCTCTACCCCGTTAAAAACTACCCCTCCCGTCTCCTCTAACCTCCCTCTATCTCCATCAAAAACCGTCCTTAAAATTACATAATTAACCTTTTTTCGCTCCGTCGCTTCCGCAACCGTTTCCATAAACTCTAACTGTTTCTCCCCCTCGTCTTTAAATTCCTTCTCTAAAACTCCCTCCATTCCTCTAACTTCTTCCTTTAAAACCTTAAAATCCTCCCGAAAAATCTCCCCTAGCTCCTCTTCCCGAATCCCCTCTAGCTCTCGCGCTAACTTTAAAATTTCGCTCCTAAACTCTTCTCCTAACCCCTCCCGAAATAAATACTCCCCTAAAAACTCTGCTTTTAGCCCTAGCTTTAAATACTTAATTTCCTCTTTTGTCTCTTCATCATCTATAACTCTAACTTCCTTTTCCGTCTCAACCGTCCTCTCCAAAATCGCCCGCACCCCGAAAAACCCTAAACTAACCACTAAAATCCCTCCGAGAATACCGAAAAAAATCTTTTTATTTTTCTTCATATACCCCTATTATACCTTAATCTTCTAAAAGTTTCTGAATTAAAGAAATAATTAACTCCTTCTCCTTCGCCTCGCTTTCCGCAATCAACAGCGTCATTGCAACCAGTGCTCTATCAGAAATCTTCGTTTCCCCATTCTCTGTCAAATGATAATCATTAATCGTTAAAAAATAAATAAATAATAGCGCGGAAATCCTTCGATTCCCATCCAAAAACGGTCGCTCCTTAACGATAAAATAAAGCAGCCGAACCGCTTTCTCGGCCAAATCTTTCCCTGACTTTTCCTCTTCTAAACTTGAAATCGCCTCTTTCCATCTCTCTTCCATCTTCTCGTTCTTAAACTGCCCGAAACCCTCGCTCTCGTTAATCTCTTCCCTTAAATTCTCCACCAAATTCTCCGCATCCCCGACCGTCAAACTCCGTTTTAGCTTCCCCGTTTTTTCCTTTTTAAACGAGATGTGCCCCTCGTCATACTCCTTAATCATCTTCAAACTCCCCCCATATCGCGCAATTACCTCTAAAATCCCTTTCGCCTCTCCCTCCTGAAGCTCCGTCTTTCTCATCAGCCTCTTTACAACGTCTAGCGTCCCCTCTATCTCCGCTAGCTTTTCCTTCCCCAACTGCTCCAATCGTCGCTCGTTTATCGCCACCCCGCCCACAATATATTTTTTAAGCACCCCCGTCGCCCAAACCCTAAATTTCGTCGCTTTTTTCGAGTTTACTCTATACCCAACCGAAATAATCGCGTCTAAATTATAATAGCTTACCGCCCTTTTTACCCGTCTATTTCCCTCTAATCGAACTTGGAAGTTTTTCTTCCAAGTTCGTTTTTCCTCTAATTCCCCCTCTTTATATATATTCGTTAAATGTAATAAAACGTTCCTTCTCGTTACTCCAAACAACTTTGCAATCTCTTCCTGTGTCGCCCAAATCGTCTGCTCTTCTTTATCAACATCAAAAATCAACTCCCCCTCTTCCGCCTGATAGACCTCTAGCTGTCGATTATCCATAAATCGATTTTATTATAATCTTATTCAAAATAAAAGTACGGACATGTGCCGGACTTTTATTTATTGCTAGGTTTCTTTCGTTGGGGCTTTCTTTCCGAAAGAAAGCCCCACATGCTATACCTCTCCCCAATTTCCTCCGCTCGTCACATCCACCGCCAGCTTTATTCCTAACTCCGGCGCTACCCCCTCCATCGTCTCTTTTAGCACCTTCCTTACTTCCCCCTCCTGCTCCCTATCACACTCAACAATCAACGAATCATGCACCTGCATAATCATCTCCGCCCCCCTCGGCAATTTCTTAAAAACCTCTATCATCGCCCTCTTCATCAAATCCGCCTCTGTTCCTTGAATCGGCATATTCTGCGCCGCCCTTTCCGCTGCCACCCGAACAAGAAAATTACTCGACTTCACATCTGGCGTTGGGCGTCTTCGCCCAAAATACGTCTCAACATACCCCTCGTGTTTTGCCTGTTCTAAAATTTTATCCAACATTTCTCGAATCGGTTTTCTCAACTCAAAATACCCATCAATAAACTGTTTTGCCTCCGGCACGCTCATCCCCGTTGCGTCCGCCAACCCTTTCGCCGACATCCCATACAAAACCCCAAAATTAATTACTTTCGCCGCCCGCCTCTGATTCTTCTCAACTTTTTCCATCGGAATCTTGAAAACTTCCGCCGCCGTCTTCGTATGAATATCTACCCCCGCGTTAAAATCATCAATCAACTTCTCATCTCCTGCCAAAACCGCCGCGAGTCGAAGTTCGAACTGCGCATAATCCGCCGAAACTAAAACCTTCCCTTCTGGCGCAATAAATCCCTCTCGAATCCGTTTCCCCTCTTCCGTCCGAATCGGAATGTTCTGAAGATTCGGGCTTAGCGAAGAAAGTCGCCCCGTCGCCGTCACGTTCTGTGTAAACGTTGTATGAACTCTTCCCTCTTTATCTGCCAAACTCGGAATCGGCATAATATATGTGTTCAGCAGTTTCGCCGCTTCGCGATAAAAAATTAAAACTGGTATAATCGGATGTAAATCTTTTAATTTTTCTAATTCTTTCGCTCCCGTCGAATAACCCCTTGTCGCTTTCTTAATCCCCTTCGTCGGTAAACCTAACTTCTCGAATAAAACCGCGCTTAACTGAAGCGGTGAATTGATATTAAACTCCATCCCCGAAAGTGAATAAATTTTTTGTTCAATTTCTCGAACCTGTTTTTCGTATTCTTCTTTTAACGTCTTAAAATGCTCTCGCGAAATCAGCATCCCCCGCTTTTCCATCTTATACAATACCGGAATCAACGGCAAATCCAGTTGAGTAAAAATTTTATTCAACTTCGGATACTTTTTAAATTCGTCTTGTTGTCGCCAATACTCCTGCCTTAACTCTTCCCTGTCCTCAAACAGCGTCGGTGCTCTCTCCTCGTCTTTTATTCTCTCCAACGGATTTAATAAAAACTTCCCCTGATTCAAATCATAAAACTCCGCTCCCCCCAAAATCCTCTCCGCAACTTCCTCATCTCTATGCATCAACTCCTTCACGTCCCAAGATACAATCACCCCCTCCGGCAATTCCCTTTCCTCCGCTCTTTCTTCCTCTTGTATCTTGAAATCCTCCGCCAGCCTATCTTTAAAATCGTCTTCCTCCAACCATTTCCTAAATTTCCTCTCCAAACTCCTAAACTCTAATCTTCTTAGTGAATAAATAATTTGTTCAGGTTTTATCTCTAAATCCTTTAGTTCTTCTAACTTCACCGGCGCCGTCGTATCAATTTTCGCGAGTTGATACGACATAAACGCCGACTCTCTTCCCTCTTCTAACTTTTTTCTCGTCGCCCCCTGAATCTTATCTAGATTCTCATATACTCCCATAAGGCTCCCAAATTCATTCAACAATTTAACCGCGCCCTTTTCCCCAATCCCCAACACCCCCGGAATGTTGTCCGAATTATCTCCCTTAATCGCCTTCAAATCTAAAAACTGACTCTTCTTTATTCCGTATTTCTCTTCTACCGCCTTAACATCCATCTCCTCTATATTCGTAAATCCCTTGAGAACACGATACATCTTCACATTCTCATCCACAATCTGAAGCATATCTAAGTCGCTCGAAATAATATAAACCTGCCATTCCAACGACGCAGAACGCGTTGCCTGATAACTCAGAGTTCCTATAATGTCGTCCGCCTCATAGTCATCGCACTCCACAAAATTCCACCCCAAACTCAATATCAACTCTTTAAGATACGGTATCTGCGCATAAAAATCTTCCGGCGGCTTCACCCTTCCTGCCTTATAATCCGCATAAATCGCCTTGCGCTTCGCAACCGACGTCCCCGCCTTATCCCAAGCCACCACCACTTTCTTCGGATTCAACTTCCGAACAATCTCCATCGCGATCGCCGCAAACCCATATATTCCCCCCGTCGGAATCCCCCCGCTCGTAGAGAGCGCCCCCATCGCGTAATATCCCCGATAAAATACGCTTTTCCCGTCAATAATAACCAGTTTTTTCATTTTCCTCCTCTCTACTTCTTAACGACTTTTTTCGTTACATCAAAATTCTCCATATACTTCCCAATCATCAACCTAGTCTGCGAATAATATCCCGCCAAACTCGTATAAACTAACGCAATCACCGGCATCAAAATCCATTGCAAAACCATCATCACCTTCCTCGTTTTTCGATATCTTTTCGGCCTTTCTGGCAACATCCTCAAACTCGTCAAAATCGTGACAAATAGCCCCAAAACCGCAATCGTCTGGACTACCGAAACTACTTGCGGCAAATTAAATACCGCCATCCCTCTACTCGTCAAATTCATAATCATCGGCACCCACCCCCCAAACGCCACAATCGGCGACATCATCGCGAGCGTTACGTGCCCGTCTAGCAACCTCACGAACTTCGGGAACAACTCCACAAACGGAATTGTCCTCCTCTTTTTATTAAACAACCTTACCCCAACATACGCCACATCGCTCGCCCCATAGTCCCATCTTCTCAGCTGAACAAACTGCGCGACTAACGTCTCTCTCAGCGTCTCAGCAATCACCGCGTCTTGATAAATCGGCACCCGAATCGGAACCACCTCATAATCCCCATCAAAATAAAACAAGCTCCTCCAATACTGATGCCCATCCTCAACAATCGTCCGCTTACTCCAATACCCCATCCCCTCTAGCGCCGCCAACGGCTGCGAATGGCTCGCAAAATTCCGCAAATTATGCGGTCTCATCGTCGAAATCACATTGAAAAACGAATTAGAAATCGCGATTACCCTCATCGGCGCCGGCGCGTCCCAAATGTTATTCGTAAACAACGAAACTGGCTGATAACTAACCCTCTGTCTATTCTCTCTCGTTACGAACTCATACAAAACATAGTCCAAATACCCCTCGCTCATCCTATTATCACTATCTAAAGACGTCACGATCACATTCTCGCTTTTAATTCCGCGATTTTTAATATATTTACTCAACTTCTCCGCCGCAAAACACAAATTCGGGCCTTTCCCCTTAATCTCGTCTTTTAATCCGTCCGGATGCTCCGCGAGAATCAACTTTGAAAACGTATCTTTATACTTTTCCCGAATAACCTGCGCGTTCTTTTTCATCTCTTCCCCTCCGCGCTCCTCATACCCAAACACAAAAATAATCCGCTCATTCGGAAAACTCGTCGCCTTAACCGCCTCAATACTCGGAATTAAGGTTTCTAGTCCCTCATTATACGCGACCATAATTACCGCGTGATAAATCTTCTCCGGACTCGGATATCTCCCTTTCTCCGCAATACTAATCTTCTTCAAATTCTTTATATGTTCATTAAATTCATATTTTTCCGAAACCCGCCCGCGATTTTTTTCATACGCTTCGTGCGCATTCGCCAGCTCCTCCACCCTCTTCCGCCAATCTACTCTTTCCGCCTTCTTAACCGTCTCATACCCCTGCCATGTCCTAAACGCAACCGCGACCGCTTTAACCAACGTCGTCGAAATTATCAACAACAAATAAATCGCCGCGATAATCGGCGCAAAATACGACAAAATAAACAACAAAATCACCGCTGAGTAACTTAACGCTGCCGGTAAAATCTCAAAAAACCGATATTGCTTCGTCCGTCTCCCTAACGGCAACTCAATATCTTTACTCATCTACCCCTCTCCCAGTAATCTCATTAGCGTAATTATTACGCCCACCATCATCAAAAATGACAGCAACAGAAACATCTTCGCTACCCCCTTCCCCTTTCGTTCATAAATCCGAACCGCAAGCAAACTATGAAAAACCCCTAGAACAATCATCATTATCGGAAACGCAATCATTTCCGTCATTCCCCCCGCTCGGTATCCCCCCGAACTCCAAAGGCTCGCAATCTCCCCTCCCGTAAACTCTCCAATATCTCCATACCCCACATACATCAACGTTTTCCCTGTGTTGATCTTAATCAACGTATAAATAAATAAAATTACCCCGATCAGAATCATCAAGCACACCAACCCTAAAAACCCTCTATCTTCCTTAAAAATCTTCCTAAAACTTTCGCTCAAGCTTTTCATAAATTCATTATACCACAAAAAATGGAGCCGAT
>CAZSYG010000020.1:0-14791 GCA_964610655.1 uncultured Candidatus Saccharibacteria bacterium | reverse complement strand
GTACATAAATCAGCAAGGGAGGCAATCCAGAGCGGGAAATTAACCCAGTAGAACCAAGCAACGCGGCCCGCCCACTTCTTTCCGAAAGCTTTTTTAACCCAGGTATACATCCCGCCTTCTGAGGGATATTGTGTACCGAGTTCGGCGGAAATAAGAGCATAGGGGATAAAGAACCCTAGGATCATTATGATCCACCAGAGATATTGGCTGTTCCCAATCGAGGCAGTCGGCGCGACGGCGTCGATCACGAGAACGATACAGACCGTCGCGAGCACTGCGCTAAACAGCCTGAATTTTGGTTTTTTCTGAGGCATTATTTGCCCTCCTTTTGTTGTTTTATATAATCTAAAGTCGCCTGTGCGGCGCCGGAAAAATGTAAAACTAAACCCCTCTGAGCGGTTAGACGGTTTTCGGCTTGGTCGAAACAAATCGAATTTTTCCCGTCCATTACGCTGTCGGTTACTTCTTCGTTACGATTCGCGGGGAGACAATGCATAAACTTACAATTTGGGTTCTCGGTTTCAGCCATAAGACCATCATTAACCTGGAACGTAGGGTAAAAATCTTTCATGTAAACTTCTTTCGGAGTTTCTTTGTCATAAAGACCATACCAAACGTCGGTATAGACAAAGTCGGCACCTTTTAGAACGGAGCGGTCATCACTAACGGCAACAGAGCCACCGTATTTTTCGACGTTGGCGCGACCGATTTTTAGATAATCTTCGGAGAGAAGTTTATCTTTCGGGCCGTAATGGACATAATTCATTCCCATCTTAGTCGTGATCATCATTAGGCTCGCGCAGACTTGGGTACAGTCGCCAACGAAGACGACTTTAATTTCGTCGTTGCGCTTATTCTCAGGGAGATGATCAAGGATGGTGATGATGTCGCCAATTTCCTGTGTAGGGTGGTTATAGTCGGACATACCATTCAAAACAGGAACAGCAGCGTATTTCGCGAGAGCAGTAACGGATTCATGGCGATCGACGCGAGCCATGATCATATCGCACATCCGGCCGAGAACCTGAGCCGTGTCTTCGATGGTTTCGTGCGCGCCGAGTTGGATCGCGCCTGGAGCGAGATTAAGGGCATGACCACCGAGCTGGGACATGGCAACTTCAAAGGAAACGCGAGTGCGGGTCGATTTTTGTTCGAAAAGCATCGCGAGGTTTTTATGGTATAAAGCGTCAAGAATCCCACCGGATTTAATAAAGTCTCGAACGACGACTGCGGTTTTTATAATGTCGATAATTTCGGCTTGATCAAAGTCGGAAGTATCGATAAAGTCTTTTTTCGAGGGGACTTTATTCGTTAAAGTATATAAATTATCCATAAGTTTAATTATATATTAAACATAACTATTTTTCAATTATGGTTCCGGAGTTTTCTTTTAAGGCTTCTTCAAGATTTTCGAGAGAACAAATAATTCCGGTTTTTTTCAGTTTCGCGAATTTAGTCGCAGCTTCGACTTTCGGAAGCATCGAACCGGCTTTAAAATAACCTTGACGAGAATATTCTTCGGCTTCTTTAATGGTTAGATTTCTTAATTTAATTTCTTCGGGCGTTCCAAAATTTAGACAAGCAAAATCAACAGCAGTAACGGAAACGAAATAATCGGCTTTAATCAACTCGGCAAGTTTTTCGGCGGCAAAATCTTTATCAATCACAGCATCAACGCCTTTTAGCATACGCAAGATTTTCGTTCGATAAACCGGAACACCGCCACCACCAACGGCGATAACAATCGCGCCAGAACGAACGAGGTCGAGAATCGCGCGCTTTTCGATGATATTTTTCGGCTTTGGACTCGGAACGACGCGACGCCAACCGCGACCGGCATCTTCTTTTACAATCCAACCTTTTTCTTTAATGAGCTTTAAGGCTTCTTTTTCGGAATAAAACTGACCGACGGGCTTCGAGGGATTTTTGAACGCGGGGTCGTTTTTATCGACTTCGACTTGGGTAACGATGCAGGCGACTTTACGATTTTTTCCGAGCTTTTCAAAAGCGTTCGTGATGGACTGGGAAAGCCAATAGCCGATTTGGCCCTGAGACATGGCGACGCCGGTTTCGAGCGGCATCGCGGGAGCTTTTTCGGAGCTAGCCTGCTCTTCGTGGATTAGGATATTTCCGACTTGGGGGCCGTTACCATGCGCGACGACGATTTCGTATTTATCGGAAAGTTTCGCGATAAGCTCGCCGACGTTTTTTGCGACTTTTTTCTGGGCCTCGGCGGTTACTTCGCCGTTTTTTTGGAGAGCGTTACCGCCGAGAGCAATCACAACGCGTTTTTTTGACATATATATTATATACCTTTCCTATCTTCCGAGCAGTCGGAACATTTCTTTTTTATATTTTTCAACCCCCGGTTGGTTAAAAGGATCGACGCCGTGGAGCATGGCGGAGATTGCGCAGGCGGTTTCAAAGAAGAAAATCAAAAAACCGAGCGATTTTTCGGAAATTCCAAAATCTTCTTCGTCGCTCACTTCGATTTCGATAGTCGAGATTCCGCCAGAAGAATGAGCGGAAACAGTCGCGGTCAAAGCGGTTTCGGAAATTTCGGGAAGGGTTTTTCCTGCAAGGTAATTTAGACCATCTAAGTTCTCTTCGTTTTCGGGGACAAAAATCGACGAGGCGGACGGTTCGGGATTTTTAAAGCGGAGAAAAGTTTCGAAAATGTTACGACGACCGTCTTGCATGAATTGGCCGAGAGAATGAAGATCGGTCGAGTAAATTACGGAGGCGGGGAAAATTCCTTGACCGTCTTTCCCTTCCGATTCGCCGAAAAGTTGTTTCCACCATTCGTTAAAATACATCAAACTCGGCTCGAAGCTAGCGAGAACTTCGACGTCGCAATTTTCTTCGTCGTATAGATAAAAACGCGTAAAAGCGTAGGAAACGAGAGTCGAGGCTTTAATTTTTTCGGGGGAAGTTTGGGTCAGTTTACAGTCGCGCGCGCCGGCAAGCAACTTTTCGATATTAACACCAGCAACACAGAGCGGAAAAAGTCCGACGGCGGACAGGACAGAATAACGACCGCCAACACCGAGAGGAATATCGAAGGCGACATAACCTTCCCGATTCGCTTCTTCGCGCAAAGCACCGGATTCTGGATCGGTCGTAACAAAAATTCGGTTTTTCGCCTCTTCTTTTCCGTATTTTTCGATTAGCTTTTCTTTTAAAATTCTAAACGCGACAGCGGGTTCGAGCGTGGTTCCGGATTTCGAGATTACGTTAATCGAAAAATCATGATCGCCGATTTCGGCTAAAACTTTTTTTAGTTCTTTTTCGTTCATTGAATTTCCGGCGAAAAGGAGTTTCGTTTTCCCATGTTCAAGCGGGAGAAGCGCTTCGTAAACAGCGCGCGTTCCTAGATAACTTCCGCCGATGCCGATGCAAACTAAATATTCGGACGTTGCGTTAATTTTTTCTGAGGCGGTTTTTATTCTTTCGAGTTCGGAAGGCGGAAAATTATCGGGAAGGTCAAACCACGCGCCCATTGGATCGTTTTTTATTTCGTCGATTAACTCAAGCGCAAGTTCGTAATCTAGGTCAATCTCGTTTTTTTTCATTTTATTCTCCTTTTAATTTCCTTTTCAAACTTTTTACGTTTCTTTTTTAATTCTTTTTCAACTTTTTTCTTACGACGAAGAAGTTCTTTGATGACTTTACGAGCTTGGCGTTTGATTTCGTTAGTTTGGTCGCCGACAATTTTAGAAAAGTCGAAAACCTTTTTCGCCTTCAAAACGGCGTAACAAGAAATAATGGTGTCGAAAATAAATATAAAGACAAAAAAACTCGCGAGAGAAATTTTAACGGGCGAAGAAATTAAAGCAACAAGCGACGCGAAGAAAGGGTGGACTTGGTAAACGATGAGTGAACCGGCAATTCCGAACGCGAGACAGTTTCTTAAACAAATTCGACCGTTTAAGTTATATTTATCGGTTTTGGAATAGTCCCACCATTTGATATGGAAAAGTTTTTCCATGAGCCAAGAAGTAAAATATTCGAGGAGCGAACAAACGAGAGTCGAAGTTAGAAAAGTTAACGTAAAATTTTCTTTAACGGAAAAAGTCGCGCCGAGAACGAGAAGCATCCCGAAACCGTAAACCGGAATCCAAGGTCCGAAAAGAAAGCCGCGGTTAACTAACTTTTTTTCGGTTAGCGAGCAGAGAGTAATTTCGATAAAATAGCCGAGCACAGAATAAATTAAAAAGTATAAAACAAGACTAAGAACTTCCTCCGTCATAAAGATTATTATACCATAAGGACTTAAATTTATCGGTTAAATTTTATATAATATATTATATATCCCCGAATGGCGGAATTGGTAGACGCGCTAGCTTCAGGTGCTAGTTTTCGCAAGAAAGTAGGAGTTCAAATCTCCTTTCGGGGACCAAGTTGAATTGTGATATAATTACAATATGATTTTACGAGAGAATGTTTTGTTATCTAGTTTGACGACGATGAGGCTGGGGGGAGTGGCGGAGTACGTGATTGAAGTTTTTGATAGAGAAGAGATTGTCGAGGCGTTTGAGTTTATTCATGATAAAAATTTAGAAGTTTATTTTTTGGGCGGAGGAGCAAATTCGTTGGGAAGGGACGAGGGGTTTTCGGGCGCGATTTTGATGAACAAGATTCAGGGGATTGAAATTATTGAGGAAGCGGGAGGAGAAGTAAAGATAAAAGTCGAGGGCGGGGAGATTTGGGATGATGTTGTAAAATTTACAACGAAGAGGGGATTGACTGGAATCGAAGCAATGGCAAAAATCCCTGGGACGGCGGGAGCGGCGCCGGTGCAAAACATCGGAGCGTATGGACAAGAAGTCGCGCAAGTTTTAGAGTCGGTCGAGGCGTATGATACGATGATTGATGAGTTCGTCGTAATTCCGAAAGAGAAAATGAAGCTAAGCTATCGAAAGTCGATATTTAATTCGGGCGAAGATAAGGGTAGGTATTTTATTGTTTCGTTGACGCTAAAATTAAGAAAAGGAAAGATGGAGCAGCCATTTTATAATTCCCTACAAAAATATTTGGACGAGAAAAAAATTTCGGATTATTCGCCAAAAGTGATTTATGACGCGGTTTCGGAAATTCGGGCGGAGAAATTACCGGATCCGAAAAAAGTCGCGAGCGCGGGAAGTTTCTTTAAAAACATTTATGTCTCAGACGCGGAAGCGGAGAGATTGGAGAAACTCGGCGTTCCGATTCGGAGAAGCGAAACAGGAAGTCCAGAAACGAAAAGAAATAAAGTTAATACGGGATTTTTAATCGAGGCGGCGGGGCTAATCGGAAAAAAATTCCACGGGTTCAAGGTAAACGAAAAAGCGAGTTTAGTTTTGATTAACGAAGACGGAAAAAGTTTTTCGGATTTAGAGAAGGCAGTTTCGGAAATTTCGGAAATTATATTTAAAAAATTCGGGGTTAAGTTAGAAAAAGAACCGGTTGAGATTAAAAAATGACAAAGATTCTAGACGGAAAAGAACTCGCAGGATTTATTAAGGAGCGACAGGCGAACCTCGTTCAGGGGATTTTGGACGGGGAGTTCGGAAAGAAAAAAGCGCCGAAACTTTTAATCGTTCGCGATAGTAAAAATCCGGTGATTGAGAAATATGTCCAGCTCAAGAAAAAATACGGCGAGGAGATTGGGGTTTTAGTTTCCGATTTTTATGCGGAAAGTTTAGAAAAGATTAAGGCGGAAATTTTACGCGCGAACGAAGACGCGGAGGTTTCGGGAATAATAGTCCAACTACCGCTCGTTCATAAGGAAGCGACCGAAGAAATTGTTAAGCTGATAAAACCAGAGAAGGATGTTGACGGGCTTTCGGGAAACGGAAAATTCGATTCGGCGACGGCGACGGCGATAAATTGGCTACTCGCGGGATATAATATCGAGCTTTCGGGAAAAAAAATCGCGTTGGTCGGACAAGGAAGATTAGTCGGGGCGCCGCTTTTTAAGATGTTTAAAAATTCCGGATTTGATGTTTCGGTTTTTCAGGAAGGAGATTCGCTCGAAACTTTACCGGAATATGATGTAATTATTTCGGCGACGGGGGTTCCGCATTTAATCAAGGACGAGATGGTTCCGAGCGGGGCGATTTTGGTTGATGCGGGGACGGCGAGCGCGGGTGGGGTTTTGGTCGGCGATATTGATGATTCTCTTCGACTTCGAGATGACCTCACCGCGATTACGCCAAAGGTTGGCGGGGTAGGCCCGATGACTGTCGCGGTGCTTTTCGATAATGTGGTGACGGCGGAATTAAACTAGGCGGCTTTAAAAAGACAGGAGAAGTTGATTAAAAAACTTAACATGATGTTTTTAAAACATAACCTCACGTTTTGAAAACATGAGGTTATGATTTTAAATCGTGGTTTTAGCGGCCGAGGGCGAAGATAGTCGTCGAGGAAGTCATTGACTTCATGAAGTTGGAATAATAAATCCACTTCGGGCGGTAGGATTTATCGCCCGGATCGACGATTTTAAAGTAGCCATCGGAGCGAGCGCCGACGACGGTGACGTAATGACCACCGGAGGTAAACGGCTTAGTTCCGTGGGAGCGGATGACGAGGATACGGTTCTTTAAGAGGGCGCTTAGCATGGACTTCCAGCTTTTGCTGATCGTGGTCGACTTTAGACCGGCAGCAGAAGCGAGCTTTCGGACGAGATTCGTCGGGGTATTCCCGCGGAGGTTCCAATAGCCACGTCTATAGGTAGCTTCGGCGACTTTTCGGGGGGTTATTCTCTTTCCGTAAAGAATCGAGGCGGCAGTCGCGAAAGCGGTTATCCCGCAACCGTTTTTTCCGGAGCGGACTTCGGAGCTAACGCTCCACCAGCCAGCCTGACTATAATAATAGCCAGTTCCACGATTCGCGTAGGAGGTATAGCGGACAGCGGCGAAGGCGTCGCGGTTAGATAATAAGGCACCGGAAAAAATCATCATTCCGGCGAGGAGAAATGTAAAAAGTTTTCTAAATCTATTCATCTTATGTTTATTTTAGCATACACAAAAAATCCCCACAAGGGGGATTTTTTGCAAGTTTGGGCTAATCGCCCGACAGAGAGCGATCAAGCTTAGGCTAATTTTTTGCGGCTAGAAATGTAGTAGCCTGCGGAAGTGACGATGGAGCCAAGTCCGAGCGCGCTACCGACGATAGAACCAGCACCGGTCTGAGGAAGCTCAGTCGGGGTGGTTGGGGTAGGCGTTGTTGGGGTCGGATCAGTACAAGTTTTCGCGACGATAACGTCAGCGTCGTCTTGTTTCATCTGGTTAGTTCCGTTTTCGCCAACGTAAACTTGAGCCCAGTTGGTTAAGGTATTATTGCCACAACCAAGGTTAGTATCGACGACTTTCGCGGTGAAGCGAACATAAGCGCCAGCACCAGCAGCATAGTCACCGATGTTAATACCGTCAGTAGTAACACCGTTGGACTCTAAGGCTAAACCAGTTTTAGCGTATTTGCCAGCGTAGAGAACGGTTGAGCCATTGACATAGGTAATGTTGGACGGGAGAATGTCTTTTAGGATAACATTCTTCGCGACAACACCGCTAGTGTTTTTGTAGTGGATTTGGTATTCGACTTCGTCGCCAACTTTCGCGTCGACGGATTCGTTCCAACCACTAGTTCCTTTAATGCGGACTTTTTTCGCAACTTCGAAATCGTAATCGTAAGTCGCTTTAACCTTTAAGGTGATGTATTGGGCGTATTTAAAACAACCTGGGATTTCACCGTTAAGGGAATCGTAGCCGATTAAAGCACCGGCGTTCGTTACGATAGAGTCGGAAAGGGTAGAACCACCGGTTTTACCGTTACCGTTAATCTTCGCGGAACCGCTGATGTATTCTAGGTGGAAGTTTTGATTCGATTTGAAGACAACGTTGTCCCAGTAACTTAGAGGGTCAGCGTTTTCAGTATCGATGATACCGTTAACTTCGATAGAAGTAGCGGATTTCGAAGGAATCGAATACTTTACATTAACGCCCTTGGCGACCATTTCGGTAGCGCGAGGGTTGTTGTTGTGGACGTAGAGACGGACAACGTAAGTTTTTCCATCTTCAACGTTGATTTCGGTTCCGTACCAATCGGAGGAACCATCGAGACGAGCGGCGACGAAGTCTTTTTCGTTACCGATTTCGCCATCGGAGATAGAGTTAAGAACGATTTTGTCGTTGATAGCTCCGTGGTTGATTTGGTCGACTGTATAGCTGGGACGACCATCAGCAGAAGAGTCACCCCAAGCCGAAACAAGGGTCGGGACGACATTAGCTCCGGCGAGAACAAGCGCAAGGCTCGTGCCGAGAGCAATTTTTAATCCTTTTTTCATAATAACTCCTTATTATTAGATTAAAATTAACATACTTTTAAACTTTTTTCTAGCCTGATTGTTAACTAGCATCGAAGTCAAAAAGCCGAATCGTCTCAGAAACAAAACTTGGGAAGGGGGACGCTAGAGTTAGCGTCCCCGAAAGGTGCGTAGGAAACTTAGTCGGGCTCTTCCGGATCGCCTTCGAAGGTTCCCTGTTCCTCAACTTTGGGCTCCTTGGTCGGATCCGGCTTTTCGGGCTCCTTTGGCGGCGGGGGCGCGGAAGTTATTTCCGGCGCTTTCGTCGGTTGTTCAGGAGCTTTAGTCGGTTCCGGAGCTTTGGTTGGTTGTTCGGGAGCCTGAGTGGGGTCGGGCGCCTTAGTTGGCTGCTCCACCGGTTTCGGTGACGGGGTAATCGTCACGGGTTCTTCGACTGGCGGACGGGTCGGTTGAGTTTCAGGTCCGTCGTAGTCTTCGGGGTCTTGGTCAACCGGAGTTCCGCCCTGATCGCCGTCGGTTCCCTGATGGGACGGATCTTCCTCAGGGACTTTAGTCGGCTGGGGAGTCGGCGTGATAACCGGCGTCGGGGTAGGAGTAACTACCGGAGTCGGAGTCGGGGTTACCACCGGGGTAGGAGTGGGCGTTACGACCGACGTGGGCGTCGGGGTAACGACAGGACAGGTCGGGGTGGGAGTGATGTCCGGTATCGGAGTAGGAGTCGGGGTTACCACCGGAGTAGGAGTTACAACCGGCGTTGGAGTCGGCGTAATATCCGGTATCGGGGTCGGTGTCGGGGTGACTACCGGACAAGTCGGGGTGGGAGTTACCACCGGACAAGTCGGCGTCGGTTCTGGCGTCCTTTCGGGCGGACGAGTCGGAGGGTTAGTCGGTTCGGGGGTCGGTTTATGCGGGACTTTGGTCGGCTGGGGAGTCGGCTTGGGTCTGGGCTGTTCCGGATTTACCGGACGCTTATCATACCGGTTAAAACCGATATAACAATCGTAGGTTCCGGTCTGGCCGAAGAAACGCGCGCCGAAACTGTCCTTACGCTCATAAGCGAGGACAAACCCCGGCAGGAAATCGAGGTAGCTAACCTGAATCGGGAGACGCAGAGAAGCGTTCTCAATCGGGTTCAGCGCCCAAGATTCACGAGCGTTACAGTTCTCGTAAACCCCGAGAACAACAAAGTTATCGAGGAGCATCAGAAGATGAACCGCAAAAACTTTGTAGTAGTCGTTCAAGACCGCTTCGCCGTTGGAGACGTAAGCAATCAGGAAGTCCCAACCGTAACCGGACGTCAGAGCCCAGTCATAGTTCGGAGAGTCGGGATCTTTGAGACTCATGTAGTATTCAACCTTGCGGATGAAATCGCCCATCCAGTCGTCGTTCAGAGAACCCAGAGTATCGCCCGTCCGCAGCTCTTTATCGTAAAGATATTTCGCGACGGCGTAGGCGTAAATCGGGTTCGTTTTGATTTCTTCATAAACTTCGTTCCGCAGGGATTCGTAGCCGAAGAAACCAAAGTCATCATCAGTCCAAGTCGAGAAAGGCATAGTCAGAGCGTCGCTAAAACCGGAAGCCTCAACGCGGCGAGCGTCGTTTTCCGGCAGCGAGTTATGACTAAAGTAAACTTCTTCGTCCGTCCAGTAGGTAGAGTGGCGGACACTGAGGTCGTCGAGGTGAATGGTCATGGCCATAATCTCGCCACCATCAGCGTAAGCGACAGGGTCAAAGACACCCGCGATTTCGCTGGCAGTGGTCGGAGAGATGGCGGTCAAGCCGTTAAAGGCGAGGCCGAGTACCGCGACAATAATAGCGAGGTACCCAAAGACATTCATTTTCCTCATTTTCGATCATCCTCCTTCTTATTGTCGGGCCTTCGGGTTCTTATGGTTGTCTCGATTCTCTCTAAACGGAGGGTGTATTGTTCGTAAGTCTGGTTGACGAACGAAACAAAACTGATACCGCTGATGAGAAGAATCCCCCAGATTGCCCATTTGAAGACATCTGGGAAAGGAACAAACGCGTTAGCGGCGGCGACGCTAAAGGTAGCGGCCGCGAGAAGATCGTAGAAAATCTTTCCGTAGGCCTCGCCTTTAAAGTCGTCAACAGAGATTTGGGACAGGAACCGGCAGTGGGCGACGATTGCGCAAATGCTAATTACGGCGCCGAGAACGCAGGTTAGCCAGATTGGGCAATCTACGATACAGAGGCGGAGAAAGGCGAGCGCAACGCCAAGGGTAACGAGGAACGTTGGGACGAGGGTTTGCTGCGCGAGAAACACGGCGCGCTCGGAAGTTCCCCTCCAAGCTGACCGAGCACGTTTCGACGCGAAGAAAATCGCACGATCCAAGTTCCAAGCCGCCGCGCAGGAGGTCAAAAAAGACACTGCGACGGCAAGAATGATGACGGTGATGAACGGCATAAACTAAACCTCCCCTTTAGTTTCCTAGATTTCAGATACGTGGTTTGTATCTGAGATGATTCGGTTTTAATGACCATACGTAAAGGTAATTAGCCACACCTCTACGGACTAACTCCATTATATCACACATTGTCAAAAAAGTCAAGGTTAAAACAATATATTTTACAGGTTAGCGATAAAATGGTTATGTTTATGATATTTAGGGGGATTTTTGGCATTGAAAAAGGACGCTTTTTACAAGCGTCCTTTGGTCGTTGTTGGGTTAGCCCAGCTTCGCGAGCAAATCGAGGTTCGCGTTCTTCCACGCTTCGATTTCCGCGTCGGTCACGGGGCGTTCCTTGGTCGCGGCGAGGTCGACTTTCCCGTCGGAGGTCAGAACGTAGAAGTGACAGTTCTTATCCGTCAGGGAGAGACGACCCGGATTCCAGCCGAAGTCCTCGCGGGCTTTCAGAATCGACTGGATCGACATCGCGTAGCTCATTCCCGGCAACTTGCTCCAGAACGGAGCGACGTTCTTGCGAACGGCGGGGGCGTAGTAGTGCTCCTCGATGATCTCATGAATCTCCAGCATCTCCGGAGACAGGCTCATGAGGTTGATCGGGAGAAGCCGCCCGTAGTCATCCACGAAAATCCCAGCGCCATACGCCACGTTCTTACTCTGGAGAGAGCGGAACAGGGCGACGACCTGCTGGTCGGTCTCGGGATAGGTCGGAGTCCGCGTCGCCATGCGCGGCGCGAAAGAGGGCGCCGGTTTTGCGGCGGGCTTCGGAGCCGGCCTCGGCGCAGACTTCGGTTCGGGTTTCGGCTCAGGCTGCGGCGCGGGGGAAGCAGCGTGCTTCGGCGGGCGCTTTTCGAGCTTTTCCGGATCCGTCGTGTCGAAGATGTCTCTCTCGTCGATTTCATCGGGGTCAACATCATAGATGTCGGCCTCCGACTTGATGTCGTCGAGGTAGTCGTCATCGCCAAAGACGAGACGTTCGTGCTTGGGCTTGGGTTTACGTTTTCCGAATCCTCCCATGAACAGTCCACCTTTCCTGTGATTGGTCGAAGTTGTAACGTCAGACCTATGACGTCTGACGATGGTAGACGGGGTAGTCTGAGCATCGGTCCCAACAAACTGCTTAGTGTAATTTCCCATAATGAATACCTCCCCTATTATTATGGTACTGATTGCGAGCGACGGTTAGAAATTTCCGTGCTATGTCCCTATTATATCACAGAATCGACAAAAAAGCAAGAGTATTTTTTAATTCTGTGGGGTTTGGGGCGGAGTTTTAGGGGTAAAAGGATTAGGGGTCGAGAGGTCGGGAGCGGCAGGAGCGGCAGGAGCGGGGGTCTTTTTACGGAGTTTGAGAATCGCGAAGATGATTAAACCGAGAATCAAAGTTCCGCAGACGGCGAGGGAGATGATTAGGGTTAAGTTCGGGGAGGAGGTCGGTTCGGAAGAGGAGCCGACGGATTCGGTTGTTGACTCGGTTGAGGCAGTTTCGGAAGATTCGGAAAGGGTTACTTCGGGGGTTTCGGGAGCGGCGCCGGAGTTGATTTCGACTTTCGAGCCGTTGACATATAAATTATAGCCGTTGCTATAGATGTTGGAGTTTTTAGAGTCGGCGTTTTCGAGAGAGGTAAGATAGGAGTCGCCGGCGAGAACGAGGTTTGAGTCGGAAGAGAGAGAAACGGAGACAGAAGAGGCGGTATTTTCGCCGTTGATGACGCCCATGTAATGAGAATCGTTAGAGAGGGTTAAGGTCAGGCTAGAGAGCGAGTCGAGGACGATATCGCCCTCGGCGACTTGGTTATTAAGGGTCAAATCAACAATCCCGCCGTTTTTCCCGCTAGTTCCCCATTTTCCGCTCCCCGCGCGGAGGAAAACGCCGGTTGAGTCGTTGTTTAAAAAGAGATTTCCAGAGAGAGTAATTTTCGCAGTGGTGTTGGTGATGAAAAAAGTATCGCCTTGGTTCGTGATGATTTTGGAGTTGGCGGCGGAAAAAGTGCCAGTTCCCTCTTCGGCGTCGCCGGACATAGACTGGTAGATAAAGATGTTTTTATAGGTTTCGGAATTGCCGTTTAGGGAATTGTTGGTATCGGTCAAAGTTACGCCAGAAAGAGAAACGGAGTTTGAGCCCTCGATGACGACGCCCTCAGAAGAAGTCGAGGTTAGGGTCGCGCCGTCGGAGACGGAAATTTCGGCGGTTGAGTAGATGGCCGGAGAGCCAACGCCGGAGGTTTTATAGGAGCCGCCCTTGACCGTCATGGTTCCGCCGCCACGGTCAGAGCGAATCGCGGCGGAGGAGTTTCCGGAGGTTTCAACAGAGAGGTCAGTCGCGGAGAGAGTCCCGCCGCCGGTTACCATAATTCCGCCGGAGTTATTTTTCGAGGTCGTGATTTTTAAATCTTTGGCGATAATTTTTCCGGAGCCGTAAGCGAAGAGAGCGTTGGCGTGGGAGCCAGAGGTTTCGATTGAGCCGCCAGAGAGAGTTAGGGTTCCGCCGGTCGCGAGAATTGCGGCGTTAGTTCCGTAAAAATCGGAATCTTCGGAGGATTCGTCGCCGGATTTAGCGACGGTTGGGTTCTCTAAAGTAATTTCGCCAGAGGTAACAAGAAGAGCGTTTTCGCCGGCAGAAGTCGAGGAATAGGACGGAGAGGAGAGTGAGGCGGATTCGGAAAGGGTCGTCGCAGCGGAACGCGTTCCGGAAAAAGATGAGCTGGAAGAACCGTTTGGGGGAGTTCCGCCGTTATCGCCGCTTGGTTTAGAGGGAGGGGTATTGTTGTTCATGTTTAATAGCTCCGTTTAGTTAGTTTTATTTTATCATAGTTAAGGTTAAAGAAAAATAAAAAACCTCGCGGTTGGGCGAGGTTAGGAGAAAGAGGTTAGGAATAGATGTAGTCGTGCATCTCGTGGAGATTGTCTTCGATGGTCTCTTTCAGGCGAAGCTGGTGCTTAGAGCGAAGATTTTCGACGGTTTCGTAGCTAGAACGGGCGCGAGCGAGGCAGCGATTCCGCCGAGAGGCATAAAACGCTAGCCGAAACGCCTCGATAATAGCTGTGAGGATAAAAGCAAGTAGAAAAATATAGCAAATGATGGTCACGATAATTTCCAGATTATCAAGCTCTCTAAACCAAGCCGAAGGGTGAGTGAAGGCGAAGTAGAAGCGACCGGCACCCTCGAGGATGTTAAAATCCGCCCAACCCTCGTAGACGCTAGTGAAGAATTTTTGGAAGGTAAAGGTGCCTTTGTCCCAAAAACCAATCAGCGACGGGTTAGTAATGCTCCAAATCAAGGCGACGACAAGCAAGAGAATGGTCGAGAAGAAGATAAGGAGAGCGGGAAAAAGGAGCGGCGCGACAGCAAGATAGACGACTCCGGCGACGACAAAAGCCAACATCTCGATGCTAGTGTTTCGAGCGGACAAGGCTTTTTGCTCTAGCTCGCCGAGTTCCCAGCAAGCAGAACGGAGATTCCGATATTCGGTTCGGAAAAGATCCTTGACGGACAAGTTACTCATGAAAACACCTCTTTCTTAAAGGTCGATGAGTCTTACGTAAGACTATACGCTTTCATTATATCACGGATTAGGCAAAAAGTCAAGGTTAAGGAGTTTTGAGGGGGTGTTAAAACCGGTGGGTTCTGGTATAATCTTACTAGGAAAGCTAGGCGACTTAGGTCGATTAGACTATTAGTAATTTAAGGTAGAAAGGAGGGGTTATGCAGTTTGAGATAACTGAGGTTAAACTCAGCATCCAAATAAAAATTTCTCCCCTGCGAAAGCAAAGGGAGAAAAAATAAAATAACCTTGTAAAGTCATTCTACCGCAATTTCTTTTAGAAGTCAAGTCTAGCTTTCCGATTTAAGTAATTTGAGAGATTTTATGACTAAAATTCATAAGAAAGGAGTTTTATGTTTAATTTAAAGGGTCAGGTAGCAGTAGTAACAGGGGCGTCGAGCGGACTGGGGAGGCAGATGAGCGAAGCGTTTGCGAAACAGGGGGCGGATTTGGCGATTTTGGCGAGGCGAGTCGAAAGATTAGAGGAGCTAAAGGCGCGACTAGAGAAAGAATATAAG
>CAZSYG010000019.1:0-14836 GCA_964610655.1 uncultured Candidatus Saccharibacteria bacterium | reverse complement strand
CGAAGACGTTAAACGAGATTAAGCGGATTTGTGACCGGAATTTGGGGATGAATGAGATAGTGTTGGTTTTGGACGGGGGCGGGGAGAAAAAGGCGATAAAGATGCCGTTTCATGTTGAGCCGAATGAAGAGTTTATGAAGCATTTGAAAGAGTTGGTCGGAGAGGAAGGAGTAAAGGTGAAATGAAAAATCCCCCCTTGCGGGGGGACTTGGGTTAAGGATTATTCTGCGTAGGACGGGCGGTCGTCGATGACGACGGTCGTGCCGTTTTCGGCGTTTTCGTAGAGCCATTTCGCATACTTCTCAGGGAGACGGATGCAACCGTGGGACTTCGCCTTGCCGGTCGATTCGTGCTTGGAAAGAGTAGTGTGGAAATAGTAGCCGCCGGTGAAGTTCGTGCAATAGCGAGCTTCGGGATACTTCGTCAGGCTCATCTTTCGGCCTTCGACCTTATAGACGCCGGAGGGGGTCGGGGTCGAGTTCTTACCGATGGTGCAGGAAGTCGAACCGACTTTTTCCAGACCAGAGAAGGTCTCGTCATAGACGGTAACTTTGCGGTCGGCAAGAGTGCCATAAATCAGCCTTCCGTTCTTCAGATTCAGAGAAGCGAGATTAACGTTATAGAAGTAGTATTTCTCGGACAGTTCGCCATAGAGACCGAGCGTTTTCTGACCCTTGGGGCCAAGCACGCCATCCATCTCGAGGCCGGACTTGTACTGGAAATACTTAACTGCCATAGAGGTCGCGGGGCCAAAGGCGCCATCGACGGCTACGTAGTAGCTATAACCGTTATACGAGAACCAGTTGTTCAGGGCTTCCTGAATCAGCTTGACCTCTTCGGTGTCCCACTCGAAATAAGTCGGGAGACCAGGGGTCGTGATGCGCTGAGTTCCGTGAACCACCTCAGAAGCGGCGAAGAAGTCGCTAGAGGCAGTATCGTTCAAACCGTAGAGCTCGGCGGTGAAGGGGTCAACGAAATCGTCGGTCAGGTCGGGCAGTTCGAAGAATGAATCGTCGGCGGGAATTCCCGTTTCGGCGATGGTCGGTTCTTCGGTTACGGCAGGCTTTTCGGTCGCGGTCGGAGTCATCTCTTCGGCTTCCGCGGCTCCCCAAATGATGAAATCTTCGGGAGCTGGCAGGCTCGCGGTTTCTTCAACCGGTTCGGGGGTCGGAGTCGTTGCGACAACTTCGATATCCATTTTCGGCGCGGCTTCGAGAGCGAGCGACGTTTCGGGGTTCGTCTTCGGCTTCGCGGAGGCGATAGCCAGAGCGAAGAGGATAACGAGGACGGACAGGGCGATAACGGCGGTCAGATAGAAACGAGGGGTAACGCGCTTTCCGGAGAAAGGGTTAGACCAAGATTTCTGAGCAGTGCGCTTCTCGGAACGGATCATGTAGGACTTCATAAAGATAACCTCCCCTTATCTTATTTCCTTAACCTTGGTTAAGGTGCGAAGTCTGAGGGCTTTTTACCTCCAAACTTATGATGATTCCATTATAGCACAAACGGAATAAAAAGTCAATAGTTTTATAATAAATTACTTCTTTTTGCTAGGGGTCTTCTTTTTCGACTTTTCTTCGTTTTCGAGGAGCTTTTTCGAGAAAGTTTTAACGACGCCGCCAACAGAGGTCATTCCCTTGACATTCTCGGCAACATCTTCGGCTTTCGCGGCGATATTGTCGGCTTTTTCGGCGATGTTTTGACCCTTGACGACGATTTTGTTCGCCTCTTCGGTCAAATCAATAAGTTTTTTGAGTAAGATGATTCCGAGGACGAGAAAGATAAAGAGAGCGATAGAGAGGAAAGCGACTAAAATCCATTCCGCAATAGTTAAACCCACCATAAAACCTCCTAATTTTTGTTATGTTTGATAAAATCTTTAACTTCAGTAGCGTAATCTTCGTTTTCGAGGACATAAGAGAGATGAGCGAGGAAATAGTTTTTCGGGTCGCCGGTTGTCATCCATGTCCCAGAGGTCTTTTTCGCGTAAACGCGACCGGTCGGGATTAAGCGAGCGATAGCGTCGGCAGTCCAGAGTTCGTTGTCGAGACCGGTGTTTGCGGGGTTTAGGAAACCGAAGATTTCGGGCGTTAAGAGGTAGCGACCATAGGAAGCGAGGTCGGACGGGGCGTCTTTCGGGGCGGGTTTTTCGATTAGGCCGGTGACTTTTTCGCCGTCGAGGGAGATAGAAGCGTATTTTTTGATTTCTTCATGAGGGACGAGCTGGCCGGCGATGATGGCAGCGGCGTCAGGGTGAGCCTCGTAGGCTTCGATTAGGTCTTTAACGGCGGATTTTCCGAAAACGACGTCGTCGGAATACATGGCGATAAAGGCTTCGTCATCGCGAATATAGGGGCGAGCGGAGGCAATCGGCGAACCGTTGCCATAAGGGTAGGACGGGTCCTGAACGATGACCGTGATTTTCGGGAAATCGAGGACTTTAGCGATGGAATCGTAGCGGTCTTGTTTGCCTTGACTAGCGAGTTGTTTTCTAATATGGTTACAGGCGTTGTTGAAATAATCTTCGTAAATTGGCTTTCCTTCGGGGGTCGCGACGATGATGATTTGGGAGATGCCGGCAGCGATACATTCTTCGACGACGAGTTGCATAACGGGGCGATTTCCAATCGGC
Source organism: uncultured Candidatus Saccharibacteria bacterium (assembly GCA_964610655.1). Taxonomy (GTDB): domain Bacteria; phylum Patescibacteriota; class Saccharimonadia; order Saccharimonadales; family Saccharimonadaceae; genus Nanosyncoccus. The sequence goes on along the minus strand of CAZSYG010000019.1, from coordinate 12,204 downwards.
ATCATGGCTTTCGGAATAGTCTTCGTGATGGGGAGATAACGACTAGCAAAACCAGCGTCGGTGATAATCGCTTTAGTGGGTTTTTTGTAATTCATAGACAAAATCCTGTTAAATTATAGATATTATATCACTCTTGAGGATTTTAGAATTATTTTTTAGCTTTTTTCGATTTTTTCGCGGATTTCTTATGGGCAGATTTTCGGGCAGCGGCGGCTTCGATGCGCGCTTCTTTGTCTTCGAGTTTTTGGGCGCGGTTATGGACGCCATAAACGAGGCTACAAACACCTAAGATTAAGAGATAAGCGCCGAAGAAGCGGATGAAATAAACGCCGGAGTTGAAGATGACGAGACCCATAATCGCACCACACATCCCGCCGAAGACCCACGTAAAGCGGTCGGTCGGGTCGATAGTTGTTCGGAAGCCAGAGATAATCTCGCAGAAGCCGCGGACGAAAGTATAGGCGGCGAGGAGGACGAGTTGCCAAGTCGCGTCTTGACCGAGGGTAAAGAGGAGGGCGAGACCGACGATAGCGTCAACGACGGCGATGCCGACGGAAACTGCCCAACCGGTTTTTTGGCGGGCGCGATAGAGGGCGTTGATAAATTCGATGATTGAGAAACTCAAGAGAAAGATACCAATCACGCTCATGAGTTCGGTGAACTCGCTACGGATGTTAAAGAGGGCATACCAGCCGAACAGGACGGCGATAATTCCTTTGATGATGAAAATTAACCAGTGACTATCGATATAACTACGTTTGATATGGGCCATTTTTATTTCTCCTTATGGTTATTATTTTAACATATTTATAGGTTGAACGTGACGGAAGCGAGGATTTTCTCGAAGTCGTCGAAGAAAATTTCGGCGTCGGTTTTGAGCCAAACGACTTTGTCGCGAATACGGATGAGGACGATTTTTCCCTGCCATTCTTCGTTTTTCGGGGTAGTTTTGAAGACGTTGGCGGTTTCGCCGGCGATTTGGAGAGTGCTGGCTTCGACAAGACCGTCTTCGATTTGTCCCTTGAATTCTTCGATGACGTCGTCGTAGTTGCGGGTTCGGATGATGACGCGAAGGGCGTTGATGTTTTCGGTTGGGTGTTGGTTGATTTGGACGGGGTTAAGATAGGCGATAAATTCGTCGTCGGTCGTGGTGTCTTTTTCGATATAGACACTCCAAGTTTTAGGGTATTCAAAGGTTAAGCTGCCGTAATTTTCGGGGCCAGCGAAAGTTAGATAAGGATTTTTCTCGCGTTCGGCGAAAGAGGCTTCGAGTTCGGTCGTTTTGTCGCGTTCGGCGGCGGCAACGGCGGTCGCGATTTTTTGGTCGAGATCGGTTTTAGCTTCGGTGTATTTAGAGTAGAAATCGAAGGTAAAGTAGCCGGCGATTCCGGTCGTCAGCGCGAAGAAGACGATGAGGATGATTTTGATGATGTTAGAGGAGCCGGAAGAATCTTTCGGGGGCTTAAAAGGAGGAGATTGGGGGATGTTCGGGGGAGTTCCGGACGGAAAGGCGGAAGCCGGCGCCGCGTTCGGGGGAGTCCCGCTCATGGGGGCGTTGCTTTGGGGGGTTCCGGCGGAATTAAAATTAAAAGAATTAGGATTCATAAGCCTATTTTAACATAAGCACTAATCTTTCGTAAAGTCGTTTGAAAGAACTTTAATTTCGTTTTTTAGGTTATTAAGGTCGGATTCGATTTCCTGTTCAAGAGAGATGGCTTTTTTATAATTTTCGACGGCGGAGTCGAGCGAAAAATCGTCGGAATAAAACCATTCGACAGCGGAATTAAGTTGTTTGATTTTAGCGTTTAGAGACATTTTTAACCTCAGCTTCGATTAATGTTTGATATGTTGTTATTTTTACAACATTCCCCACGGAAACTTTTCCGGAGAGAATGGCGTAGCCACGTTTCAAGACGGTTTCGGGATTGAGGGCGAGAAGAGTTTGTTTCTCTTTTTCGAGTAAATCGAGGGAATTTTTAAGTTCGAGGAGGATTTTTTCTTTGATTCGGTTTAGAGCGGAAAGATTTTCGCGAGAGAGGGCGGAGATTTTTAGGAGAAGGAGGTTTTCGAGAGAGGCGAGGGATTTTTTCAAGGTAGAAAGTTCGGCGAAGCGGTCGGAAGTTAGGAGTTCGGCGGCGTTCGAGGGGGTTGAGGCGCGAACGTCGGCGGCGAGGTCGGCGAGAGAGACGTCGATTTCGTGGCCAATTCCGGTGATGACGGGGATTTTTGAGCGAGCGATTTCGCGAGTTAAACTTTCATCGTTAAAGAGAGCGAGGTCGTCTTTTGAGCCGCCACCGCGGAGAATCGCGATAGCTTCGACGTCGGATTTTTCGTTGAAAAAACGGAGCGCGCGGATAATTTCGTCGGCGGCTCCGAGGCCTTGGACGCCGGTGTTCGCGACGGTAAGCTCAATCCCGCGCCAGCGTTCGTTTAAAATTTTAATAAAATCTTTATAGCCGGCGGCGTTAATAGAGGAGATGATGCCGAGTTTTTCGGGATTTTTCTTAATTTCTCGTTTTCTTTCGGGAGAAAAAAGTCCTTCTTTTTCGAGTTTTTCTTTCATTAAGTCGAAAGATTTTTTGATGTTCCCTTCTCCGACGGGTTTTAGATTTGAGACGGTAAAGGAGAATCTGCCGAAGTTCGTCACTTTCGGCGCGCCAGAGACGACGATTTTCATCCCGTCGCGGATGGCGTGGCGGAGGTTAAAAACGGTCATGAAACAGTTAAGAGTAGAAGTATCATCTTTTAAATCGAAGAAAACCCATTTATTCTTCGAGACTTTAAAATTCATTACTTCTCCCTCGATTTCGACTTTCGGGAAGGCATAATCGAGAGTTTGGTTCATGACCGTAAGAAATTCGGAGACGGTGAATTTGGGGGCTAGGTTTGTTGAATCGGTCATAGGAAAATTATAACATATATGGTAAAATGGATTTAATGAAGTATTTAGCGGTTTTAGGGAGGCTTCCGAAGATTTCGCTGGCGGAATTAGAGGCGAATTTTTCGGGAGTTCGGGAAATTTTAGCGGGGAAATTAGCGGTTTTTACTCCGCGGGTCGAGGGGGAGTTGCCGGAAATTCGGCGGTTCGGGGGGAGTTTGAAATTCGCGAAGAAGCTCGAGGAAACGCCGCTGGAGTTTTTGAAAAAGCTACCGGAGGGGAAAATTACGCTAGGGGTTTCGGACTATTCGAGAGGAGCGTCGGCGCGGAAGGCTTTGGCGGAGGCGTTGAAGCTGAAGAAGATTCTCGCGCGGTTAGGAAGAAGCGTTCGGGTAATACCTAATAAAGAAGCGGTTTTGTCAACAGCAGTTTCGCACCATAATCAGGTTGCGGAAAAGAAAAATCATGTTGAAATAATAAAATTTGGGAAAGAGTATTATGTTGTTATAGGGGTTCAGAACATTTCCGAATACGCGAAGCGGGATCAGGCGCGACCGGCGCGGGACGCGAAAGTCGGGATGCTGCCGCCGAAATTAGCGCAGATTTTGTTGAATCTAAACGGGGAGCTTTCGGCGGGAGCGAGGGTGTTAGACCCGTTTTGTGGAACGGGAGTAGTTTTACAAGAAGCGTTGCTTAACGGCTATCGAGTTTTAGGGACGGATTTAAGCGAGAAGATGGTCGATTATACGAAGCGGAATTTGGATTGGCTGGTTTCGGAAAAGGGATTTCTAGGTTCAATAGAGAGGAATTTGACAAAAGAAGAGAAATTTGATATAATAGAAAGATATAGTGAAGCTAGTTGCTTAGTGGGGGACGCGAGAGAGGTAGATTGGCGGGGGAGTTTGAACGGAAGGAAGATTGACGCGGTGGCGGCGGAAGTGTTTTTGGGGTCGCCGATGTCGAAGCCGCCGGTTGAGATAAAGTTAAGAGAGGAAAAGGAAAACTGTCAGGCGATTATCTTAGGATTTTTAAAGAACCTTTCCGGACAGATTTCGGCGGGGACGCCGGTGACCTTGGCGATTCCGGCGTGGCTAAGGGAAACGGGGGAATATTCAAGGTTAAAGATTCTTGACGAAATCGAAAAGCTGGGGTATAATCTAGTAAAGTTTAAATCTGCGAGTCAGAGAGACCTAATTTATTATCGAGAGGGTCAGGTCGTCGCTAGAGAAATAATAAGTTTAAGGAAGAAATAAGATGTCACACGTTAAAGCGGGCGGTACCGCGAAGAATGTCCATAATAACGCTGGCCAGAGGCTCGGAGTTAAGCGCTTTGGTGGGCAAAAAGTTAAAGCGGGAGAAGTTCTCGTTCGCCAGACTGGCTCGACGAAGTTAGCCGGCGAGGGGACATATATGTCTCGCAATTTTACGATTCATGCGAAAAAAGACGGGGTGGTTGCGTTTGTTAAGACAAAGAAGTCGCATTTTTCGGGGAAGAATGTACCGCGAGTTAGAGTAGAGGTAAGATAAAAATAGCCCTTAGGGGCTATTTTTTTGTGCTATAATAAAACCATGAGCGAAATATTGATTGTTGGAAATGTATTAAAAGACGTTTATTTGAGGTTAGATGAGCGGAGAGATAGTTTTGAGGAGGATGAGAGAGGCGTCTTTTGGATGAATCTTGGGTTTAACGGGGAGGGGCATAATTTTTTCTCAAGAGTGCCGGTGTTTTCCGGAGCGGTGGTGACGTTGGAAGTTTTGGGGAAATTTGGGATTGAGGCGAAAATTGCTGGCTCGAAAGCGGAGTTTTTAGAGGATGGCGAGTTGAAAGTGGGGGTTGAGACGGCGAACTATCGTTATGTTCTCTGTAAGGGCGAGGAGATTGCGTATTTTGTTCCGAGCGAGCGAAAGCGAACGGAATTTACGCCGGAAAAGGGGGTGAAATGGATTTTTGTTGACCGGTCGGCGAATATTACGCGCGAGCTAAGCGAAAAAATTAAGGATTTTTTGAGTAAAAATAAGTCGGTTCGGTTGGCGGTTTATGCGCCGAAGAAAATGAATAAGAACGCGGCGGAGCTAGTTGCGTTGGCGGATTTTGTGTTTTCGGACGGGGATTTGGCTTGGGCGGAGCCGCGGGGGAAAGTCTGTCGTTTTTCGGAGACGGGGGCGAAGATAGATGGCGTGGAGGTGGATTGGACGATTCCGAAGAAAGATTTGTTGACTCATCTTTCGGTTTATTCGATTGCGGCGGCGTCGTTTTTGGGCGCGAGCTTGAAAGGTAAGTCGGTCGAGGATGCGCTTCTATACGCGAAAGAGAACGTCGAAAACTCGAAGTTGGACGAGACTTTGCCTTTCGAGACGCTGACGGAGCGGGTTGAGGAAGAAAAGGAAGAGGGGACGAACATTCGGCTGATTGCGGCGAGTTTGGTTGGGAACGGGAAAGGGATTTTGGCGGCGGATGAGTCGGGCGGGTCGATTCATAAGAAATTCGAGGAAGCGGGGATTCCGGACGATTATGACCATAGGCGAAACTATCGCAACATTTTCTTTACGACGGAGGGGTTGGAGAAATATGTGAACGGCGTTATTTTATTCGACGAGACGGCGAGACAGCTCGCGGACGACGGGCGGAATTTTACGGAGTTTTTGACGGCGAAAGGGATTATTCCGGGGATTAAAGTTGACCAAGGGTTAGTGAATTTTCCGAGTTCGAGCGAGAAGTTTACGATTGGGCTAAAAGGATTATCGGAGAGGCTGAATGAATACTATGAAATGGGGATGAGGTTTGCGAAGTGGCGAGCGGCGTTTGAGATAACTTCCTCGACACCAACGAAGTTGGCGATTAGAAAAAACGCGGAGATTTTAGCGGATTACGCGCTTTTATGTCAAAAGGCAAAAATCGTTCCGATTGTTGAGCCGGAAGTGGTGCATGACGGAGATTATTCGATTGAGAAATGCGCGAAAGTGACGGGGGAGATTTTAGATGAGTTGTTTGAACATCTAAAAAAGAAAAAAGTGAGGCTTTCCGCGACGATTTTAAAAGTGAATATGGTTCTTTCCGGAAAGAAGTTCGCGACGCAGTCGACGCCGGAGGAAGTTGGCGAGGCGACGGCGAGAGTTCTAAAGGCGCACGTTCCGAAAGAGATTGCGGGAGTAGTTTTCTTATCGGGCGGGCAGGGAGTCCAACAAGCGATGGACAATTTACAGCATGTAACGAATAATGGGCCGTTTCCGTTTCCCGTTACGTTCTCGTTTGCGCGGGCGTTGCAGGCGCCAGCATTGGAAGCATGGCGGGGAAAGCCGGAAAATGTTCAGAAAGCAAGAGAGGCGTTTCGTGATAGATTAATTGCGAATGCTAAAGCGTTAAAACGCAACATTTAGGTTTTTCGGCGTTATTGAAAAAGCCCCGCTTTTAAGCGGGGCGGGGCTGGGGCTAATACTCGTCGTATTTGGACATGATATAACTCAAGTCCTTGGAGATGGCTTTGATGCTGCCGCCGACATAGAGAACGTAGTCGGAACCTTCCTGCTTAACCTCGACGAGGCCGTAGCGGGTATTCTTACAGGTAACTCTTGCCACATAATTCCCTCCCCTCAGAGAAATTTCCTAAAGTACGACTAGCTAGGCTAGAATTAGGATTTTCCTAGTTTAGGTGAGTTTTTGAGAAAAGTCAAAGTTAAGCGGTTTTAGTAAAGTCCGCTACCGACGATATAAAGAAGAACGAAAGCAATTGTATTTTTAATAATATGAAGAATGATACCGGAATAAATCGTTCCGGTTACTTCGCGGAGACCGCAAAGAACGAGACTTATCGCGAAAACGTTGACGCCGACGTTCCATTGACCGTGGAGAATTCCGAAGAGGAGCGAGACGAGAAAAATCGAGAGGAAAAGCGAAAACTTTCCGGAGATTTTGGCGCGGAGTTTTCCGTAGAGGAAACCGCGGAAGATGATTTCTTCGGCGACGGGGGCGATAACACAGAGCGCGAGGAAAGCAACGATTCGATCGACTCTAGAGATGAGGAGATTATAGCCGACGTCTTGGGCTTCTTTGAGGTTGAAAAATGGAAAATTGGAGAAGATGGCGGTAAAAATGACGGCGAGAATGAGGTAGAGGATGACGCCGACGGGGGCGAGGCCAATATCGGTCCAAGTCGGGAGACCGCGAAGACCCAGTTGTTCGCGGTTGGTGAGCCAGTTTTTATTAAGGGGGCTTTTGGGGGTTTTAAAGGGACGTCGGAAGAGGCGAGGGGGGATGAAGATAATTAAGAATAGGGCGAAAGAATAGACGAAGGCGTTCATGATGGTCGTCCAAACTGGAGTCGAGAGAGTTTCTTTTCCTAGGAGGAGATAAAGGAGAAAAACGATGACGAATTGACTGATGAGGATGCTAAAGGCGACCCAGACCAATAAGCCTAGAATGGAGAAGATGGTTTTCCAAAGGGGTTTCTTGACTTTTTTAGGGTTTTGTGGTATAATGGGGGGATTAGAGGGATTATTCTTGTGATTAAGGTTAGGGTTGGACGACGATTTTGGCATAGTTAAAATAACCTTATAATGTCCAAAATAGTTACGACAACCATCAAGCCAAGGAGAACGATAAAGGCTTTTGTGACGATCGCTTCTTCCTTTTCTTTAGTCAGTTTCTTTTTCCTCAGCTTATAGAGAGTAATTAGGAACCAACGACCGCCGTCGAGCGCGGGAATCGGGAGAATGTTCATACAAGCTAAGCTGACGGAAATTAAAGCGGCGAGAAAAGCGATGTCGGAGGCGGAGCCGACGAAGTTCGGGAAGATACCGCCGAGCATCCCGACGATTCCGGTAACGCCTTGTCCGGCTTCGGAGATTTGTTCGCGACCCTGTTCGCGGGTCGAGGAATCGAGGGAGACTTGGCGCGCGGCGCCGGTTATAAGATTCCAAAGCATTTTCCCTAACCCAACAAAAGTTTCTTTGGTTAGTTGGGCGGTTGTTCCGAGACCGACGAGGGGAGCCGACCAAGAGTATTTATTAACGGAGCCGCCACCGGACATCGTTACGCCGAGGAGATAATTCGCGTCGGAGGGGTTGAGGGTGGCGGTAAGGGTCTCTTCGGTTTCAACATTTTCTAAATCGCAGGGGCAGGGGGCTTGGACGCATACGGGGCAGTCGGGATTAGAGCTAATTCGCTCAATTATATATTCGACGGTTTCGCCGCCCTTGAATTTTTCGCGATTGGCGACGTCGTAGGCATTATAGACTTCTTCGCCGTTTTGGGAGATGATTTTATCGCCAACTTTAAAGCCGGCAGCTTCAGCGGGACTACCCTCGGCGACGACGACAACTTCGACGTAGGAAATTCGCTCGATATTTTCGTCGGAAGAGATGGTAAATTGGTTTTCTAGGAAAAGCGGCATCCCTGTCCAAGCGAGGACGGTTAAGATAAGAAACGCCATGAGCCAGTTCATCAAGACGCCGCCGAAGAGGATTTTCGTCTTCGACCAATAAGAAGCGGCGCCGAAAGTTCCTTTTCGAGTATCGGAGTCGGACTCGCCGTCCATCTGGCAGAAGCCGCCGATAGGGAGCCAGTTAAGACTAAGAATTAGGGGTTCGGGGGTTTCGGATTTTTTCTCGGACTTGTCTTTTCCGACGGCTTTTAGGACTTCGTTCGGAGATTTCCATTCGGACTTCGGGTATTTAACCCATTTTCCCTTAATTCGACGCCAAGCGACCGCGCGGGGCGGGAAGCCAATCCCAAATTCCTTAACGCGGACGCCGTTTTTCCGAGCGAGGAGAAAATGACCAAATTCATGACCAATAATCAAAACCATTAAAACAAAGAGACCGATAATAATCCCGAGAATAGTATTCATAAAGTTATTTTATCACGTTTAAGCTAAATTTGGCTAGATTTGCATAATTTCGGCTTCTTTAGCCTTAAATTCGGAGTCGATTTTATCGTTATAATCTTTCGTTAGGTCGTCGATTCCCTTTTCGGCGCGCTTTTTCGCGTCTTCGGGAAGCTCGGCGGCTTTCAAATCTTTTCGGGCGTCTTCGCGAATGTTTCTAATTTTTACTTTCGACTCTTCGACGAATTTGGAGGCGGATTTAACAATTTCCTTGCGGCGCTCTTCGGTTAGCGGCGGAATCGGGACGCGGACGACGCGACCGTCGTCGGACGGATTAAGACCGAGGGTGGAATCAGAGCGGATGGAGTTGGAGATGTTGGGGATGGTCGAGGGGTCATAAGGGGTGACGAGGAGCATAGTCGCGCCGGAGACGGTTACGTTCGCGACTTGGTTTAGGGGCATCCATTGACCATAGGCCTCGACTTTAACGCCGGCGAGCATATCGGGATGGGCGCGGCCGGTTCTGACTTTTTTAAGCTCGTCGCGGAATTTTTCGAGAGCTTCGTTCATTAGTTTTTTATATTTATCAGTATCAAACATAAAAATCTCCTTTTTTCTATTATATATGAGGGGGAAAAGTTTAGGAAGATTGACTTTTTTCGGAAAGTGTGATATAATAAGAGAAAGGGGGTGTTTTGTTCTTTAGAAAGTAGTTAGCCTAGTTAGAGTCTATTTAGAGAATAGGGAGGGATTTCTTTGGACGTTTTTAGGGACAAGATTCTGGACAGTTCGCCGGATGGTTGGTATCTTCGGCGGGGGAAGAACTTTGACTATCTCGACTTTTGGCCGCTAGAGAATGCAGGCGTCGCGACGGGGATTTTTTCGACGAAAGTCGGAAAGATTTCGCGGAAGAAGCCGGTGGAAATCAGTTTGAACCTGTATAAGAAGTATGGCTTAGGGCAAGGACGCGAGAGCTTCCGGCTTTATAGCGAGAGGTTCGGGCTGAACTCGAACAACATCGCGACGACGCGCTTGATTTATTCGACGAATGAGGTGCGAACGGTTGAGCGGGTTGGCGAGGTGATGCTGTTTAACGAAGCGACCGCGCCGCACGCGGACGCAATCGTGACGGATAATCCGAGGGTGGTGCTGTTTTTATACGCAGCGGACTGCGCGATTATCTATCTCGCGGATTCGAAGAAGCGGGCGATTGGACTGGTTCATTGTTCGTGGCGGACGGCGCTCAAGGGAGTGGTTGAGAACACGGTTGGCGCGATGATGAAGAATTATGGAACGAACCCGAAAGACCTGATCGCGATTATCTCGCCCTGTTTGGGGCCGAAACATTTCGAGGTCGGCGAAGAGGTCGCGGAGCGGTTTGAGATGGTTGAGATGGGAGATATGATTATCAGAACTCCCAACGAGAAGCCGCGGCTCGATTTCTACGCGATTAACGAAGAGTTGCTCCGGCGAAGCGGGGTCTCAGGGGAGAATATCTACGCGACGCGCGGATTTTGTACCTATGAGGACGAAGAGCTGTTCCATTCTTTCCGGCGTGGGCCGATTGATGACGAAGGTCGGCATCTGAACGGATTGAACGGCGCGTTCTTGAGTCTGAGAGCATTTAACTAACTACAACATTTTTCCGCTAGGGCTTTCCTAGCGGATTTTTTAATGTTATAATAGAGGTTATATGGATTCAGAAAATGGTGGGCTTTCATCTTCAGAGCGTCAGAGAAAAACCGCCGCGGAAATTGCGCGGAGGAGAGTTTTAGAGGCGTATGAAAAAGCGGGGGTAGGGGTAGTCAAGGAGATTGTTGAGGAAAAAAAGGATTCGGCGAAGTCGGGCGAAACGGCTTCGGTGAGCGCGACGAAATATAAGGAAAATCCGGTTCGGGGGGTTTCGGCGGAGGATTGGAAAAAGTATCATTCAGCATGGCAAAATTATTATCAGAAGTATTATTCTAATTATTATTCCCAAGCGGCGAAAGATTATGTCGCGAAAGAGAAGTTGAAGGCGGAGCGGGCGCGAGCGGAAGCGGAAGAGGCGGCGAAAATAACGGAAAAGATAGATAAAAATGAGGAAAAACGGGGATTTTCGAGCGCGTTTAGGGAAAAAATTCGTGAGAAAGCGTCGGAGCGAGCGAAGAGAGAGAGGCGGCGAAAGAAGTTGATGCCGATTATTATGGGGGTCGCGGTAGTTTTGTTAGTTCTATTTTTGCAATATAACCGGTTGATTTTCGCGCCGATTATGGCGTATGTTTCGCCTGGGGAGGCGCCGATGAGCGAGATTTCGGCGGTTGACCCGACGGTGGTAGCGACGAATGTGTCGCCGGAGCCGGAGTTGATTATTCCGAAGTTGAACGTTCAGGTTCCGATTGTGTTTGGGGTGGGGTTGGACGGAGTGATGGCGGCGATGGATAACGGGGTAGCGCATTACCGAATTAACGGGGCGAGCGCGTATCCGGGGGAGATTGGGAATTTCGTGATTACTGGTCATTCGGCGGGAGATATTTATAGCGCGAACCAATATAAATTTATTTTTTCGGGGTTGGAGAGGCTAGAGGATGGAGACGTGATTTATGTTCATTATAATTCCGTTCGCTATACCTATAAGGTGACGAAAAAAGAGGTGATTGAGCCGACGGAAGTTTCGAAGTTGGTCTATGAGACGAATAAGCCGGTGATGACGTTGATAACTTGTACGCCGCTGGGGACGAGTAGGTATAGGTTGTTGGTGACGGCGGAGCAGGTTTCGCCGAGCTATGAGAAAGCGGAGGTGGCAGAAGAAGTGGTTGAGGAGACGGTTGAGGAAGAGTTGCCGGAGAACGAGCCGAGCTTTTTCGAGAGAATCTGGGATTGGCTGACGGGAAATTAAATTTATGATATAATTGTGGTATCCCCGAATGGCGGAATTGGTATACGCGAACGACTCAAAATCGTTTTCCGTAAGGATTGTGAGTTCGAGTCTCACTTCGGGGACCAGAAACGTTAGAAATAAAAACGAGACGGAAGTGAATTCTGATCTCGTTTTTTTGATTATGAATTGGAGAAAATATGATAGAAAAAGTGAAAAGGCGCGTGGCGGTATATGCGCGAGTTTCGACAGAACTTGAGGCTCAGGCGAGTAGTTTCGAGGCGCAAGTTAGTTATTATAAAAGTTATGTGGCGTTAAATCCGGAGTGGGAGCTGGTTGGGATTTTTGCGGACGAGGGGGTTTCGGGGACAAGTTATCGCCGGCGAGCGGGGTTTAAGCGGATGTTGGAGGTGGCGGGGAGAGGAGAAATTGATTTAATTTTGACGAAGTCGATTTCGCGGTTCGCGCGGAATACGGTCGACGCTTTGACGGTAACGCGCGAGCTAAAGGCGGAAAATGTCGAGGTATTTTTTGAGAAAGAAAATATCAGTTCGTTTGATATGAAGTCGGAGTTGATTTTTACGATTCTTTCGTCGGTTGCGCAGGAAGAAAGCCGGTCGATTTCTGAAAATGTCCGTTGGGGGATT
>CAZSYG010000018.1:0-14941 GCA_964610655.1 uncultured Candidatus Saccharibacteria bacterium | reverse complement strand
CTGATTCGCGAACAATAAATCTGCATATTCTTTCCAATAACCCTGTAATCCTGCCGCTTCCGCCGCCGAGGCCGCCGCTCTCGCGTTCTGATGATAAGATAATAAGAACGAACGATAAACAATCGCGACTTTCCCGTTATAACTCTCGATAATCTCGTTTATCCAAGGATTTGTCGCCGCGCATCCCGGACATTGAAAATCCGCATACTCAAAAATATAAAACTCCGGCTCAACCCCTTCGACTTTTCCCTTGATATGGTCATCAATCCCGCCATTATCTTCCGTCTCGACTACCTCGCTATTTTTGGTCTTCGTCTCGCTGCTACCGCTACCAGCCGCTCCTGTCGTCCCCTCGATTTTACCAAAAATCGCCGAGGACAAATCATAACTATCGAGATTAACTTTATTTTCCTCCGCCTCTTTTTTACTTTTTTCCGATAAGAAAATCCCGCCGCCAACGAATCCAGCAACGAGCAAAATAACAATAATTATCGTAGATTTCTTCATAGTGATATAATTATACTATGAAATCTGCCTCGTTTCTAGAAAATCTAATGAGAAAACTGACTAATTTTCTCGACCCGCGTCTCGAAAAATACCGTAAAAAACCTTCTGAACCGACCGCTCCGAAAAAGCTCCCCGCCCCGACCTCGAAAGAAGAACTTCTCGACCTTTTAAAACGCTGTCCCGATTCTGTTTTAAACTCCTCCGAACGCCTAAAAATCGCCTCCGCGATGACTTTTAGAACCACCAAGGTCGAAGACGTTATGCTTGAAAAGCCCGCGATTACTTTCGTTCGCGAAACGGATTTTATGGGGCCTCTAACTCTCGATAAACTCTATCGTTCCGGCTTTAAACATTTTCCCGTCCTCGACGCAAAAGGTTCTCTCGTCGGCGTCCTCCACACAACTTCACTCAACTCTCTAAAAATCAAGGAAACCGACCGCGCCTTTAAATATCTCGACCCGAACATTTATTACGTCCGCTCTGACTATTCTCTCGAAAAAGCCCTCGCCGCCTTCCTCCGAACGAACTCCTACTTTTTTATCGTCATCGATAAATCCAACGAACTCGTCGGGCTCCTAACTATCGAGATGCTTATTCGCTTTCTCTTAGGAAAAACCCCGACCGACAAATTCGACCGCGACGGAAACCGCCTCGCCGTTGCCGTCCGCTAACCTTTCCTCTTCTCTAATTTTGTGATATAATTTTCTATTATGAAACTTAAATCGCTCGATCTAAAAAATTGCCTAAAAAAATCCGTAACTGTCTCTGGCTGGGTTAATTCCCGCCGCGATCATGGTGGCTTAATTTTTATCGATCTCCGCGATTTTGCTGGTCTGATTCAGCTCGTCATTACTCCCGAAGCGGATGAAAGTTTTAAACTCGCTGAAACTCTTCGCGACGAATTTGTTATCGAAGCGACCGGAACCGTCCGCGAGCGCGAGGAGGGTTTGAAAAACCCCAACATCGAAACCGGCGATATCGAAGTTGTTGTTTCCGAGCTAAAATTACTAAACCGCTCCGAACCTCTCCCCGTCAATGTCCATGACGAGGGAACCGAATCGAGCGAAGAACTTCGCCTTAAATACCGCTATCTCGATCTTCGCCGCCCGTCGATGCAATCTTTAATCAAGAAACGCTCCGCTTATTACCGTTTCTTGCGCGAATTTATGTACGAAAACGATTTTACCGAGATAACGACCCCGATTCTCGCGAACTCCTCTCCCGAGGGCGCGCGCGATTTTCTTATCCCTTCTCGACTTCATTCGGGAACTTTCTACGCTCTCCCTCAGGCTCCCCAACAGTTCAAACAACTCCTCATGGTCGGCGGCGTCGAAAAATATTTCCAAATCGCGCCTTGTTTCCGCGATGAAGACCCTCGTGCTGACCGTCTTTATGGCGACTTTTACCAGCTCGACTGCGAAATGTCTTTCGTCGATAACGGCGAAACCGTCCGCGAAACCGTCGAGCCCCTAATTAAAAAACTCGTAACCGACTTTAGCGGTAAAAAACTCGTCCTAAATTCCGCTCCCGCGAGAGCCTTCCTGAAAAAAGGCGAAACCGTCCCGCGCCTCCCCTATGAATTTTCAATGGACACCTACGGCGTCGATAAACCTGACCTTCGCTACGGCATGGAACTAATCGACCTAACTTCCGTTTTTGAAAAAACCGACTTTAAAGTCTTTAAAACTCCTTGCGTTAAGGCGATTTGTGTTAAAGGTGGCGCCTCTCTAACCCGTTCGAAAATTGACGAATTCACCGAAAAAGCTAAAAAGCTCGGCGCCGGCGGCCTCGCCTATATTCTCTATTCCGACGGCGAAGAAAAATCCCCGATTCTAAAATTTATGTCTCCCGAAGAAATTAAAGCCGTAAAAGAAAAAACTAGAGCGACCGATGGCGATGCCGTTTTCTTCGGCGCTGATACTCGCGAAAAAGTTAATAAAATCCTCGGCGAGCTCCGAATCCAATTTGCGGACTACTTTAACCTTAAAAACGACTCCGAAGTCGCGCTTTGTTGGATTGTTGATTTCCCGTTCTACGAGTGGGACGAAAAGAACAAAAAACTCGACTTTGGTCATAACCCATTCTCAATGCCCAAGGGCGGGCTCTCTGCCCTCTCTGCCGCTAAAACCGATGAAGAAAAGCTCGCCATTGTCGCCGATCAATACGATATGGTGATGAACGGCTACGAAATCTGCTCTGGCGCCGTCCGCAACTATAATCCCGAAATCATGTATAAAGTCTTCAACATCCTCGGCTTCAACAACGAATACGTCGAAGCTCGCTTCGGCGGAATGTTAAACGCCTTTAAGTTCGGCGCTCCCCCTCACGCCGGCTGTGCTTTCGGCATCGACCGAATTTTCATGGTTCTAACTAACTCTAAAAACATTCGCGACATCATCGCTTTCCCGAAAAACGGCTCCGGCGTCGACCTAATGATGAACTCCCCCTCGCCTGTTGACCCCATCCAACTTTCCGAAACCAATATCGCTATTGTTCCTCCCGAATCATAGCCTCACCCCCGCTCCCTATCTCCCAATCTCCCTCCGCCTACCCCTCTGCCTTCCATCTCTATCCCTATCTCTATTTTTATTTTCTAATTGTTTTTATGCGTTCTCTATACTTTTTAGATAGACTCCGCCGTTAAGAACACTAAAAGTAAATTTATATAGACTAAATTTATCTGACTTTTGATTGAAAAAGTCATTCGCCGCCCCAAAATCAACAAACTCCTCCATCTTATAGTAACCGTCCTTTGTCAAATTCTCAAAAACCACTTTCCCCTCCTCTTCCTTCAAAAACCCTACTCTCGCTCGAACCGTATATTCTTTCTTTATAAAGTTTTCTTCATACCCCTCAACCGCCGTAAAAACGTCTCGCGTATTATTTTCGTTATAAAGGCTCGCGAGCGCCGCGTAAAAATAGCGAATATCTTCCTCTCCCTCTTCCGCCATCTTCTCATAAAAAGCTAAATTCGACGAAAATTTCGGGTTAAACAACGTCGCTATGTTATCTGCTAAAATCGTGTATAAAGTTTCGTCTGAAACTTTTCGCTCAACCAAATTCGACTTCGCCGCCACTTCTTTTTTTAAGTTAAAATTTCGATAAAACAAACTCGCCGAAAGCCCCAAAGAAAACATCGCCACATACAACAAAAAAGTAATCAAAGGTCTCCTCGACTTAATTTTTACCGGCTCTTCCGCGACAATCAGTCCGGGTTCTAAATCATCTTCAAAATCTTCATCCATAGTTAAAGTATATCATAAACCATAAGTTCTATAAAGGTTTTCTCTTAGATTGACTTTTTAGATAAGCGTGATATAATATAGACATCATGAGTCTTCCCATCGTCGCTTTAATCGGTCAAACCAACGCTGGTAAATCTAGCCTGCTTAATCGTTTCGCGCGCAAAAATATCGCTATCGTCGCCCGCGAAGAGGGAACGACCCGCGACAACGTTTCGGCTCGAATTAATGATAAATTTCTCCTCGTCGATACCGCCGGTCTTAAAAACCCCGAAGATTCCTTTGAAGCCTCAATCCAAGACCAAATCAGCGACGCCATCAACTCCGCCGCGCTCATCCTCCTAACTCTCGATTCTACCCTCTACCCCTCCGAAAAAGACAAACGAATCGCGAAAATGGCTTTAAAGTCTAAAAAGCCCGTCTTTCTCCTCTTAAATAAAGCTGACAAAAAGGGTTCTCTCCCGTTTTCCGAATTCCGCTCCCTCGGAATCAAAGAAGAAAACTCTTTCCGAACCTCCGCCACCACCGGTCAGGGAATCGCGCAATTACTCAATACTATCGAAAAATGCTTAGGCGGAGCGAACCGTCCGGTCCCGAAAACGGATGTTCGCACAAGCCTAAAGGCTATAACCTTAGCTCTCATCGGCCGCCCCAACGTCGGCAAATCCAGCCTCTTCAACTCTCTCAGCAAAAAACAACAAGCCCTCGTCTCTAGCCGTCAGGGAACCACTCGCGACGTTAACCGCGTCGAAGTAAAATTCAAAGGGAAATCCCTAGAAATCCTCGATACCGCCGGCCTGCGCAAAGCCGGAAAACGCGAAGTCGGAATCGAAAAATTTTCCGCTCTCCGAACTCTCGCCGCCATCGAAGAAGCCGACGTTTGTGCTCTTCTTATCGACGCAACCGAACCCCATTCTAAACTTGACCAATCTCTCGCTGGCGAAATCGTTAAAAAAGGAAAGGGAATCATCGTCGTTCTCAATAAAACCGACCTCGTCTCTAGCGAAAAAGTCCAAACCATCCTCGACGACCTCGAATCCGACTTCAACTTCATCCCTTACGCGCCCGTTCTCATCGCTTCCGCCAAAACTGGCGAAAACGTAACTAAACTTTTTGAGTTAACTCTAGAAATCGATAAAAACCGCCATCTCGAACTCAAAACTTCCGACCTTAATAAGATTTTGAACGAAGCTATTTTGAATCATACCCCCGCCGGTCTAAATAACTCCCGCCCAAAGCCTAAATACATCGTCCAAACCGATACTTGTCCGCCTTGGTTCGTTGTCCATGGTCATAATCTCGGCTCTCTCCATTGGTCTTGGAAACGTTATCTCGAAAATACCCTCCGCGAATCCGCCCCGTTCGTCGGAACGCCAATTTTCTTTTCTTTCCGTGATGATAAATAACACCCCTGCCCCCATCTCCCTATTCAAATCTTCCTAAAATCTAATCTTTCTTTTTCTATTAACAATGGCATAGGCCGCACCTAACGCTCCAATTACTACCGCCGCATAAATTACTTTTCTAACCGCCACTCCATCGCTCACCGACCCAAACATACCCGTATTCGGCGTCTTAACCTTAACCCAAACCGTCTGACTGCTATCTTCCAAATCTTGATGCTTCGCGATTTCTACTTCTTCTTCCTCGTCCTCGCCAACATAATACAACGTCTCAAAAACCACTATCTCCTTTCCACTCATCTCCGTTGTATCAATCGTAAAGTCAATCTGAACCGTCCCATTCTCCGCTTCCGCCGTAAACTCCTTCTTCTCCATCACTCCTAGCCCCTCTCCCGTCGCCTTATCCATCAAAATCCCAACCAACTTATACGTCTCATCTTTAATCAACCCATAATACTCGACGGTATCCGTAATCAACGCTTCTTTCTCGAAATTCAACTCTTTATCTCCATCATCTCCGTCCACCGCTGTCGTCGCTACTCTCGCCTCTTTAACATCTACCCACTGTTCCTCATCTTCTATTTCTTCATGAACCGAGCGTAAAATTTCTTCCTTTTCCTCTCCATTCTCAATAATTTCATACAATTCCTCAAACACCACCAAACTCCTCCCCTGCATCTCCGTCGTATCGAACTCAAACTTCACCGTAATATCTTTATCGTTCGTCGTCCCCATCTCTTCCGTTATAACAAACTCCTCCGACTCCCCCTCAACTCCAACCGCTTCTCCTGCTTTTCTGTCCATCATCTTCCCCTTAACCTTATACTTCGCGCCGACCTTCAACCCCTCATATCTTACCGTATCAATCACCGTCGCAACCCCGACCCCAACTGCCTGATCCCCATCAACCTCATCTATAACTTTCGTCCCAATCCTCGGCTGAACCTCAACCCACTGCTCCGTACTCTCAATATCGTCGTGTTTAATGATTTCCGTCTCTTCCTCATCTTCCTTATAATATATATACTCAAAAACCACGATATTTTTACCAGGCATACTCGTCACATCCAACGTAAACTCTAATTCGACTTCTCCGCCCTCGCCTTTCGCGACAAACTCTTTCTCCGCTGTCACTTCCTTTTCTACTCCGTCTTCATCTTTAACCAACAACTTCTCTCCCGTATTTTGATCATACAAAATTCCAAACGCTCGATAGCTAACCCCGTCCGCCAATCCTGTATATCTCGCCGTATCAACAATCTTCGCTTCGTTAACTAACGCAACTACCTTATCTCCGTTCCCCTCAACCAAACTCCCTGACTTCGCCTCTGTCTCTAGCGTCGGCTTCTTAACCCGAACGGTCTGTTCCTCTGTCTTCTCCGTGTGTTTAACTACTTCCTTGTCATCACCATAAATTGCCCACTCTAACGCCGTCAGCTCCTTATCTTCTAGTCCAACCGTGTTCAACGTAAACTCGACTTCTACTTCCGCGCTTCCGTCCTCGTTTACCACCGTAAACTCCGTCGGATACGCTCGTTCAACCTCAACAAACTCGCCCCCCTCGACATCTCTCGTCAGCTGGCTTATTAACTTATATGTCTCCCCCTTAACCAATCCCGTAACTCGAATCTTATCATAAACTTTCGCATCCGTTAAAACCTCAACTTCCTTTCCGTTTTCTCTGTCTCCCGTCGCTACTGTTTCTATCGTCGGCGTCTTAACTTTAATCCTCTGACTCTCAACATTTTCTTCGTGTTTTGCAATCTCATACGTCTCGTCGCCGCTTTCACCTTGATATAGAACTTCTGTTATATAAAGCGTCTCACTAATAAGCCCCGTCGTATCTATCCCAGTAAACGTCACGCTCGCCGAATTGCTCTCTCCGTCCGCCACCGCCGTAAACTTCTCTCCCTGAACTGTTTTAATTACCGTTCCGTCCGCTTTCCTCAAACTCGCCTTTAACCAATACGAATCCCCTACTGTCAACCCAGTATATTCTACATAATCAATCACGTTTATTGTTCCGACCCCGACTTCTTGCGTTGAAGTATCATCCGCGTTTCTCGCCCTCGTCCTAATCTCCGGAGTAATTACCCTAACCGTCTCCTTGCCTTTCTCTTCCGCGTTCATCTCTTCTGCGTGACTAACCGCCGGCTCTCCGTCTCCGCTATTCATATATAAGTATTCATAAACAATCAGATTTTTCCCTACATGCCCCCTCGTATCGACATGCTCAAACGTCATTACCCAATCCCCGCTCTCTCCTGTCGCTATTACTTCTTTCTTTTCTACTGTCCCTAGAACTGTTCCCGAATCAACATCAACCACTTTTCCCGTCAAATAATACTTCGTATCATTAACCAACCCTTCGTAATGAACCTTATCATTAACTACTGCGTTTTCGCTAATCTTAATTTCCTTATCATTCTCATCCGTCCCTCCTCCGTCATACGCCACTGTCCCAATCTCTGGCGTTTTAACATAGACTCTCTGACTTTCAACATTCTGCTCATGTCTTGCCACTTCAACTCCCCCGCTTTCTCCCGTATAAACAATCTCGGTGACATATAAAGTCTGCCCTATCAAACTTTTCGTATCAACATTATAAAACGTCACGCTCGCCGGATTATTCTCTCCGTCCGCCACCGCCGTAAATGCCTCGCTCACCGCTTCCTTAATCACTGTTCCGTCCGTCTTCCTCAAGCTCGCAGCCAACCTATACCTCTCCCCAACCGTCAATCCAACATATTTAACGTAATCAATGATATTAACCGTCCCGACCCCGACATCTTTCGTCGAAGTATTATCGGCGTTCTTTGCTTCCGTCGCAATCGACACCGCCGCGACTCTAACTGTCTCTGCCGTCTTTTCGTCATTATTCATTGTCTCCGCATGGCTCAAAATCGGCGTCGAATCCGTCCTACTCGCATACAAATACTCATAAATCGTCAAGCTCTTCCCAACGAAACTTCTCGTATCAACCGTAAAATCTAAATACCAATCCCCGCTACTTCCTGTCGCTTCTTTCTCAACCAATATATTACTCTCCGCATGTGAGACCTCATTCCCATTCTCATCAACTACTTTCCCCGTTAAATAATACTTCGTCCCGCTCTCTAAATTATTATAATGAATCCTATCTTTAATTTTCGCCGTTTCGCTAATTTTAACCTCTTTATCGCTCTCATCCGTCCCTCCTCCGTCATACGCCACGGTTCCAATCTCTAACGTTTTAACCGTTACCGTCTCCTTTGCTATCTCGCTGCTCGAACTGCTACTATTCGGATGCGTACTTTTATTCCCATCGCTATCGCTAATCTCTTGATAAACTGTCAATTTCTTCCCAATATAATCTGTCGTATCTATATATATATTATTTATCGTTAGCTCTGCGTCTTCCGCCGTCGTTCCACTATAGCTACTAATCGTCGTCTCAACCGTCTCCCACCCCGCAAATCCATTACTACTCCAAATCGTTACCTTATTTCCGCTCTCGTCCTGAACCCAAGTCTTAATCGTGTAGCTCTTCCCGTTCACCAACCCCTTAACCGTCATCTTATCTTGAATCTGGACAAACCCAACATTCATCTCCTTACTATTCCCATCGCTCGCCGTCGCCGTGGTCGAAGTTATACTTGTTGTCTTAACCTTAACCGTCTGATTCGTATTTTCGCTACTCGACATCGCCTCAATGCTCGCGTTGCTCACTCCGCTATAATTCGGGTCTAAATGCTTCCCAATCTCTATCGTATCTGACCCAGCAATCACATAATACAATACCTCGTTGACCGTCAACTCTTTCCCCACAAATTTCGACGTGTCAACATTCTCCAACTTTACTTTCGTCGTTCCGCTCCCCCCGCTCCCCGCCGTAAAGCTAACATTCCCGCTCACTACATTTCCATTCTGCCTCACCTCATTTCCGCTCTCATCCGTCAAAAACGCGACAATCTTATAATTCCTCCCCGCAATTAACCCACTATAACTAATATAGTCATAAATCGTCACGCTTTCCCCAATCTCAACCTCGCTCGTCCGACTACTAGCGCTCGAATCCCCCTCAACCGCGCTCGCAATCGTCCCTAACGCCGGATTCCCAATCAAATTATCTACAACTGTCCCTTCCCCTCCCGAAACAACTGCTCCGTTTTCCGACACGTTAAACGTAAACGCTGCGTCGCTTCCTCCCGCCGGAACATAAATCATATTATCTGCAATCTTCAACTCAACTACGCGATAACTCCCATAAATCAACGCCCCGTTATTCGCGCGATAAGTATTGTCCACTCCATTCGTCCCCGTCCCAAACCAAACCCCCGCCGTCTTGTCCAAACTACTACTCCTCACTCCCGAATAATCCGTCCCGTCCAACGCAACCCCATCATTCCCAAACGTCGCATCGTTCGCGTTTACCCTTACGCCTCTCCTCGCGCTCGTATCAACTACCCCGTCATCATCACTCACGATTACGTGCTGCTCAATCACATCCCCGCTCGAATCCAACAACTGAATTAAGAACGGAACTCCCGCCGCCACAGTCTCCACCCCTAAATAGCTCTTCTTTTTCTTGGTAAACCTTAAATCCCCGCGTTTAATCTTATTTGTAACTTTTGGCACCTCCCCGTCTCTACTATTCGACCCGTCGCTATTAATCGTAAAATTAATCCTCGTCGTCGAACTACTACTCGGAGTAACATATCCCTCTGCCGCCGCTGTCTCATAAATTTGATAATTTCCGACCGGTAATCCGTCATATTCTACCGTCCCGTCCGCCGCTGAATATAAATTATCTGCTACCGTCGTCATCGTATCTAAATTATTAATCCTAAATCTCGAACCCTGTAACTTCGCTCCTCCCTGCGGCGTAACCTGTAACGTCTCGCTATCGACTTTCTGAATCATAATCCCCCCAACAATCGGATCGTCTTCAATATCTAACCACACCGTATCGCCATCCAAAATCGCCGTCTGATAAATATCGTTATTCAACCTAAAGCCCGTCGGCGCCGACCTTTCCTTAATATAATAAATCCCCGGAACCAAACTCAACACCCCCGTCGTCTTCCCGTCTCCTCCCGTCGTTAACGTCCCAACTGGATTACTACACGCTCCCCCCTCTAAAATCGCCAATCCGTCTACCCTATCAGTCTCAATAAGCGTCCCGCCCGTACATCCCCCCTCGTCATAAATATCAAATACCGCTCCGCTTAACGTATATTTATCTGGATAGTCCGTCAACAACGATTCATGTTCTATCGGTATTACTTTCGTAATCCCAACCTGACCCTCCTCTGTCGCCTGCGGAACATTCTCTAGCCAAATCAAATCCTGATACGCACCAGACGCCGTCGTCCCCTCTGACCTTCTCAACGTAACCGACTCCGCCAACTGTTTATACCCGTCCTGCTCAAAAATATCCCAAATCTTCTGGATTAGTCCATTACTCCCCTCCCAATAATCATTCGCGAACTCACTCCCAAACCCCTGCGTTGAACCGGAATAAACATACCCCGCTAAAGCGTGCCCCAACGCAATACCGACATAATCAAACTTACTTAAACTCTTCGAAGATGAATAATCCGTATAATTCGTATAAGCTGTCCAATCAAAAACTCTGTTATTATAAGCGTTATATGTCGTCCCGTTATACTCTATCGACGCGTTCTTACCCAACCTCGTTGTTAAAAGAATCCGCTTAATTTTCTCGTTCTTTGTTGTAGCATCCATCTCATAGACCGAGCTAGATTGACCTTTCGGGGAATTTTTATCCGGCTCCGCACAAACCGCCTCATATTGCGCCCCCGAATTGCCCTGACTATCTGTTCCGGCCTTATATTTAATAATATAACGATACGTAACCTTATCTTTATTTTTCCCATATTTCATCTTCGTACTCGCCGAAATCGAAACATTCGTCCCCGAAATCGCGTTATCAGCTAGAACAAAATAATACGTTACGCCTGCGCCAACCAAAACTAAAAACGCCGCAACAACCACCGCCACCCGTTTATTGACCTTCTCAAAAATCGCGCGAATTCCTGTCTTTTTTATTTCCATAAAATATAAAAATAACCTTTATAAAAAATTATAGCGGTTATTCTAACTAAAATCAACCCTAAAAAATTATGATATAATAGCTCCATGTTTTTAATCGTTGGCCTCGGAAATCCCGAATCTAAATACAACTTTACTCGCCATAATTTTGGCTTTCTTGCCCTTGATTTTTATTTTAAACGTAACGGCTTAACTTGGGAGCCGACCGAAAAATTCGGCGGCATCTGGAAAAAAGTCGACGATAAAATCTTCCTCAAGCCCCAAGGTTACTATAATACCTCTGGCGTCCCTGTAAAAGCCTTTATGGACTATTACAAAATCCCGCCAGAAAATCTCCTTGTTATCTGCGACGATTTCAACCTCCCGTTCGGGACTACCCGCCTCCGCAAATCCGGCTCCGCTGGCGGCAATAACGGCCTAAAATCCATCATCAGCGAGCTAAAAACCGACGCTTTCCCCCGTCTCCGCCTCGGAACAGGGAACGACGAACTCCGCAAAAAACTCGGCGATACCGACTTCGTTCTCGGAAAATTCACCCCCGAAGAAAAAGAAGTTCTGCCGTCTATTTTAGCATCCACATATTCATACCTAGAGGACGAACGATACCTTTAATCTCCAACATCGTAATCGTCTGATTGAACGTCGATACATCCATCTCTAGCTTCTCCATAATCTCCTCTCCGTCCCTGATCCCCTCAATCAACTTCGCTATCACCTCTTTTTCCTCTTCCGTGTCCCCGAACAGCTCTAACTGCGCCTCTTCCATCTGCCTCTTCCGCGCTTTTTCCGTCTCGACCGGAAAGAGAATCGAAAGTATATCGTCCGACTTCGTATAAGGCATCGCCCCCAACTTCAATAGATTATTACACCCTTCGCTCATCTTCCTCGTAATATCTCCAGGGACCACAAACAACTCCCGCCCCTGTGTAATCGCGTGCGACGCCGTATTCAAACTCCCCGACTTCGCCGCCGCCTCAACCACCACTACCGCATCCGCCAACCCCGAAATCAGCCGATTCCGCGCCAAAAACGACCACTTATAGTTCATCTTATCTCCCATCTTATACTCACTCATCACCGCCCCGCCCAAATCCACCATCTTCTCTGCTAATGCTTCATGCTGCCGCGGATAAATCTTCTCAATCTCCGTCCCCAAAATCCCAATCGTTACCCCGCCCGCATCTACCGCCCCTCTGTGCGCAATCGAATCAATCCCTAGCGCCAGCCCCGAAACAATAATCACCCCCTTTTTCGCCAAATCATACGCCAACTGATACGCAATCTCCTCCCCATATTTTGTATTTTTCCTCGCCCCAACAATCGCCACCACCTTTTTCTTCTCTGTTGGCAACTCGCCATAATAATATAACATTTTAGGCTTAAGCGCAATAGAATCTAATCTCTGTAAGAAAATGTTGTTTTGGGGAGAAATTTGTTTGATTTTCATAAAAAATGTGAAAAAAGTATTGACTTTTTTAAAATAGTGTGCTATAATGGAAACAAGTTAGGGTCTTTGACCCTAATCTGTACCTAAATAAATCAAAATTTTTGTTACATATCTAGTGTAACAAAAGTTACGCGCTTTTGAAACCCCTCGGATTTATGATTTCTTCTTCTATGGTTATAAATCTTATAAGTATTACCTCCACTTTTGAGGGAGTAAATTCAAAGGCGTAGTAACCCCTATAACCGGCGGGCCCCAATTTGTGTGAGGTGGGTTACGCTTCCGGGGCTTCTCCCGGTATACAAAATCGAAGCGTTATAGGGCGAAATAGCCTCAGGTGGTGCCCACCCTCACCTGAGGCTTTTTTGTTCTTTATTTTTATGCTACTATATATAATATGTCAAAAAACTTAGTTATCGTCGAGTCTCCCGCTAAAGCTAAAACGATTGAGAAATATCTCGGTCGTGATTTCCATGTTCTCGCTTCCGTCGGCCACATCCGCAAAGACACTAAAGTTGACGTCGAACACGATTTCGCCGTTACTTACGAAATCGATCCGGGTCACAAAAAAATCGTCTCCGACCTAAAAAAAGCCGCGAAATCCGCCGATAAAATCTGGCTCGCGACCGATGAAGACCGCGAGGGAGAGTCGATTTCTTGGCATCTTCTCGAAGTTTTGAACCTCCCGAAAGAGACTAACCGCATCACTTTCCACGAAATCACCAAACCAGCCCTTGAATACGCGATAAAAAACCCTCGAACCGTCGATATGGCGATGGTTTCGTCCCAACAAGCCCGCCAAACCCTCGATTTGCTCGTCGGTTTCGACCTTTCTGGCGTTGTCCGCCGAAAAGTTCCGGGCGCCATCTCCGCTGGTCGCGTCCAAAGCCCCGCGCTTCGCCTCATCGTCGAAAAAGAGCGCGAAATCGAAAAATTCGGCGAAAAGTTTGCCTTTAAAGTCTCCGGTCTCTTCCTCGATTCTAAAAATTCTACTTTCCCCGCGACTCTCGAAAAAAATTCTCCTAAGACCCTCGACGAAGCGAAAACCCTCCTCGCTTCCCTTAAAAATTCCGCCTATACCGTCTCCGCCGTCGACCAAAGCGAGGGAATCAAAGCCTCCCCCATCCCCTTTACGACCGCCGCTCTCCAAATCGAAGCGAACTCCCGCCTCGGTTTCTCTTCCCGAACGACCATGAACGCCGCCCAAGGTCTTTACCAATCCGGCCACATTACCTACCACCGAACCGACTCTCTTAACCTCTCGAAACTCGCCCTCAGCTCAATCGCGAACTATATAAAATCCACTTTTGGCGAAAACTATCTTAAAGTCCGCACATTCAAAACCAAATCCGCCGAAGCTCAAGAAGCTCATGAAGCCATCCGCCCCACCCATATCGAAGTTGAAACCGCCGGTAAAAACGAATACGAAAAGAAGCTCTACCGCCTCATCCGCTCCCGCACTCTCGCGACCCAGATGACCGCCGCGAAAGTCGCGAAAACTACCATCTATCTCACCCCCTCTAAAAACGAAAAACTCCAATTTATCGCTCGCGGCGAAGTTCTCCTCTTTGATGGTTTCTTAAAAGTCTATGGGAAATCGAAAGATGTCGAACTCCCACCCCTAAAACAAGGCGAACGAGTTGCCGCGGAAGAACTTTCCGCGCGCCAAACTTTCTCAAAACCCCCCGCCCGTTATACCGAGGGCTCCCTCGTTAAAAAACTCGAAGAGCTCGGAATCGGTCGCCCTTCGACCTATGCCTCAATCATGACCGCCATCCAATCCCGTAATTACGTTAAAAAAGGCGAATCCGAGGGGAAAGAACGCGAAGTTATTGAGCTAAAACTCAAAAATAACGAGCTAAAAGAGGGAACTGCGACCGAAAAAACCGGCGCAACCAAGGGGAAACTCCTCCCGACCCCAATCGGCGAGCTCGTTTCCGATTTTCTCCTCGAAAACTTTGACCAAATCGTCGATTATGGTTTTACCGCCGACGTCGAAAAGCGCCTCGATTTAATCGCCGAGCGAAAACTCGAACGCGTTAAAATGCTAAGAGATTTTTATACCCCGTTTTCCGAACTCGTCGGAAATTCTTCCTTCATCGAGCGCTACAACGCCGCCGTCGAACTCGGAACTGACCCAAAATCCGGCGAAAAAATCTACGCTAAAATCGGCAAAAACGGCGGCTTTATCCAAGTCGGCGAAAACGAAAAAGAGTCCGGTAAAAAGCCTCGCTTTGTGCCTCTTCCGAAAGGAACAACCGTAAAAACCGTAACTTTAGATATGGCTTTAA
>CAZSYG010000017.1:0-14994 GCA_964610655.1 uncultured Candidatus Saccharibacteria bacterium | reverse complement strand
ATAACCGACTATTCAGGCACGTTCAGCGAATATGCTCTTCTAAAAAAGCCCACCATCTTCTACGCATTCGACTATGAAAGATATAGTTCAGAAAACGGTTTCTATTTAAACTACGAAAAAGATTTACCGGGTATCATAGTCCACACCGAAGAAGAACTATATAACGCAATTAAAGAAAAAAGTTACGATAAAAAAATATATAAAGAAAAACTACAAAGTTATAATAAAAAGTTTAATAATCTAAACGACGGCAAAGTTGCTGAGCGATTCTATAAAATGCTAGTGAATGGAGAGTTCGAGAAAGATGTCTAGGACTAAAAATTCATTCAAAAACATTTTTTCAGTCATAATTATGAATATAATTATTGGTCTGATTGGCTTCATCAAAACAAAAATTTTTGTCTCTCATCTCAGCACCGACACTTATTCAATCAACCAACTCTTCTATCAAATCTACAGCTATATCACATTAGCAGACATTGGATTCGGCTTTATCATCAGCAAAAACCTCTACAAAGCCTTCGCTAAAAATGATCGCGAAGAAGTCAACAAAATTTACAGCACATCCGTCAAATTCTATCGAATCATCGGCGTTTCGATGTTTTTAATTTCCATTATTCTAAGTTTTATCGTTCCAGTTTTCACACAAGCCAACCTAGATTCGACCTACATTCGTCTCTCTTTCCTACTGTTCGTAACCAGAGGAATTATCGACTATTTCTTTATCGCGCCCAGAACCGTAATCGAAGCCAACCAAAAAAGTTATAAAATTAACTATTTATTAAAAGCAATAAAAATCCTAGAAAGCATCACGGAAATAATTTTACTTTTATTAGGCTTCGATTATCTCATCATCTTAATTCCGGGCATCATCATCACCATTATCATTGACTGCATTATCTGCAAAA
Organism: uncultured Candidatus Saccharibacteria bacterium; assembly: GCA_964610655.1. Classification (GTDB taxonomy): domain Bacteria; phylum Patescibacteriota; class Saccharimonadia; order Saccharimonadales; family Saccharimonadaceae; genus Nanosyncoccus. The sequence continues at coordinate 14,086 of CAZSYG010000017.1, read as the reverse complement.
AAGTTTTCAAAGAATATAGTTGGCTAAAAAATACCCATACCTTCAACAAAAAACATCTCAAAGGAACAAAAGACCTCCTATCTATAAAAATCGCCGGAATCTTAAACACTAATACCGACATTGTTCTAATCTCGACTTTTATCAATCCTCTAAGCGTCGTTATTTATAGCTCCTATTGCTACATAACTACTTTCATAACTGACACTATTTATTTAATCGCGTCGGCCACCGTCCCTAGTTTCGCCAATCTCCTATACGGCGATGACGAGAAAAAATCATATAAAATCTTTAAAGAAATCAATATTTTCTTCTTGTTTATTGCTAGTTTCGTCACGATAATCCTATCTACGTTTTTAACTCCGTTCATTAAACTATGGCTAGGAGATATTTATGCGGTCGCCGTCCCGACCTTGATTTTGTTCTGCGTGATTACCTTCTATAATATCGCGTTCAGAGCAATTTCCATGACGATTAACGCCAAGGGTCTATTCGAAAAAACAAAAATAGCTAGCATCCTAGAAGCAATTTTGAACTTAACTATATCGCTAGTTCTAGTAAAAAATATCGGCATCAGCGGCGCGCTGCTCGGGACGGTTCTGTCGAGATTCCTCACTACTTTCATCCAAAACCCAACTTACGTCTTAAAACATATTTATAAAACCACCGCGCTAAACTATTATCTAACTTATTTCTTCGCCCTAACAGTAACAGCTATCTTCGTGTCAGTCTCATTATTCTTCATCAAGCTAGACTTATCGTCTCTAAGCGGTTTTATCGTGAGCGGAATTATCTTCGCGTTAATTACCGCGCCGATACTATTTTTGATTTTCTACATATTTTCACCCGATTTCAGAAACCTAACCAAAACTTTCTCTAAAAAAGGCGCTAAATAATATGCAAAAAGAAGTTATCTTTTCAATAATCATGCCTACTTATGGAGACGAAAAAACAATTTCGGCTTCGATAGAATCGGTTATTCAACAAACCGAAAAAAGTTGGGAGTTAATTATCTCCGACGACGCGTCGCCGGACAATACCGAATCCGTCGTCAAAACTTATCTAAAAAACGATTCGAGAATCAAATATATAAAATCACGAAAAAATGAAGACCAACTAAACGCTATTTTAAAATCAGAAAAACTAATTCGCGGAAAATATGTTTTCATTTTACATTCCGACGATATGTTCGCGAACGACGAAGTCCTAGAAAAAGCCAAACAAAAACTCGGCGTCAACGCTACACCTCCGGACACTATCGTTTCCGACCTCGAATTGATAAACGAAAAGAGTAAACTTATTGGCAAACAAAAGGTAAAAGTTCCAACCAACAAAGACCAAGCAAGCAGCCTAACTTTATTATGGCTTGGCAGAAATCCGTATATAGACTTCGCGTTTTGGCAAAAAGATGTTTTCTTAACGACCGTAACCGATAATTATCTAAAATGGAATACTCCGTTTTGGCTTGATTTTAATTCGAAAAAAAATCTAAAAATAAATAAAGTCGATTTTCCATTTATAAAATATCGTGTCCATGAAGAAAATTATAAAAATAATAATCTCGGAAAATTTTGCGTCTTAAATGGCGAGCTAAGAACCGCGATAAATTTAATGAAAAACTATAAAATCCCGTTTTATTGTTTCCAATATTATATCTTTAGGTTATTTAATAAACTCAATCTCCAATACCATCCAGTTTTTCTCAAAGCTTCTACTTCCCCTAAGTCTCAATATAAAATAATAAAATTTATTATCGAAAAAACTTATCCCGACAAAAATTCGTTCCCCATATTTTTCAAAGAGTATTTATCATTCTTAAAATATCAGTCCCAAAAACACACTAAAAAAACTCTAGATTTAACCGAATATACTTTCAAAGAAAATCTTCTTGGCAAGGATGTCCGCCATTTCTCCCGAAATCTATTCGATGAAAAACTTAACTGCGGTTTCGAAAAAATCATACAAACGCTGAATAGCGGTTTTGATGTTATAATTTGTAAGAACAAAGACGATAGCGAAAAAATCGAAAATTTTATTAAACTTATGAACATCCATAACGTCAACTTAACCATTAAAATCAACAAAAAGGAAAAACAATGAGACGCTTCACGATTCTCCCTTTCTTGATTATGGCTATCCCGCTAATAGACGTCGTTACCTCGCTTAACGAACGGCTCCATTTTCTTCCTTTTTCCCTAGGCGCAATTATAAAAACTATCTTTTTAATCGCCGGCATAATTATTTTAATAATCTATTCATTAAAAAATAAAAACAAAAATTATCTTTTAGCGGGATCGCTAGTTCTAATTTACTATGTTCTTCATCTTTTCGTGTCTGGCGCGCTTGAATCTAATAAAACCCTCCTCCTAGATACTCAAACAATTCTAAAATATTTTTCACTTCCAATATTTTCCTTATCACTATACATTTTATATAAAAATAATTCACGCAACACCAAAAATTTACCAATCGCCATCCTCGTCAGCGCAATAATTTATTCGGTTTTTATCATCATCCCGACTATTCTTAGCCTTAATTATCCGTCCTATGGTTATACTCGCGAGGGTTCAACTGGATGGTATTATGCCGCCAATGAACTTGGACCAATTCTTCTCCTTCATCTTTTTGCTATTCTACAAATCTCTAAACAGAAATCTAAAAAACTACTTTGTTTTATTGCGTCGCTTCTCTGCGTTTCTTCCGTTGTCTTGCTAGAAACCAAAACCGCTATTTTTTCCTTAATAATTATTATAATAGTCGATTTTATCGTATCGACGATTAACTTTAATAAAAAAGCGTGCTTGAACCGTCTATTTTTACTTTTATTTAGCGTTTTGATGCTTTTTTATACTCAGACTTTTTCAAAAACAATATCACCGCTATTAGCCAAGCTTCAAACCACGACCTCGACCGTATCGGTAAATACCAACGATAATCCTCAGCCAACATTGTCGAACGATAATAATAAAATTATATCTACTGTCCCAGTCAAAAAAGACATTAAAGAAAACCTACTCAAAAAGATTTTTTCAAAAGCCGATACTTTGATGAGCCATAGATTAACCACTACCCGAAAAATTTATTCGGAAAACAACTTACAACTCAAACATCTACTTTTTGGCAAAACCGAAATAACTCTTTCCGGAGAAAACCGAACCGCCGAAATTGACTGTGTCGACATCTTATTACGTTTAGGATTTTTAGGATTCATCATCTACTTAGCGGCCATAATCGTCTTCTTCAAACAATTCTTCCGAAGTTCTCCCCGCGACTACATATTTAAAGAATATATTTTCTTCTTTGCATTGATTGCTATACTCTCTACTTTAGCTGGACATATCTTAACTTCGCCTAGCGTCTGTTTTTATCTTAGCTTGATAGCGTTGCTGCCAATGAGAACAGCCAAAAATAAAACTAAAATCCCGAAAATAATTCATTATGTTTGGGTCGGTAACGCTAAAAAAACAAGAACCATAAAAAGATGCATTAAATCTTGGAAAAAATATCTAGTAGGCTATCGAATAATTGAATGGAACGAAAAAAATTTTAAAATTAACCAGCATCCATTTCTAAAAGCGGCCTACAGAGCAAAAAAATGGGCTTTTGTTAGCGACTATATTCGAGCTTTCGTTATCTATCATGAAGGCGGAATTTATTTAGATACCGATGTTTTATTACTAGATAATTTTGATGCGCTTTTAAACAACGACGCTTTTGTTGGTTTCGAAAATAAAAATCACCCTTTCACCGCGGCGTTTGGCGCCAAGAAAAAACACCCATTCGTGAAAAAAATGTTAGATTATTATGACAATTTAAAGACGTATGATTTTGACTTTAGTAGCAACAACACAATTTCAGTATCTAACATTTTAACATCAGAATATCAATGTATTAAAAATAATCAATTCCAAATCCTAAAAGACGGTATCGCCGTCTATCCAGATACTGTTTTATGTAATCCCTCAAAAGATTCCATCTCGATACACATTTTTACTGGCACATGGCTCAAAGAAAAGAAAACGTTTAAAAATAAACTAATCGTTTTCATCAAAAGCCATCTTCATTCAAAGTTAGCGGCAGAACTTTATCGAAAAAATTTTTCGAGGAGCAAAAAATGAAAAAAATAGACATACTCGGTCTGCATTTAGGTTTTGGGGGAACTGAACAAGCCATCATTAATCAAGCTAATATGCTATGCGACAAATACGAAGTTCGTCTCGTTGTTACATATAAACTTCTAAAAGAATCGGCCTTTCCAATCGATGAGCGAGTAAAAATTATTTATTTAACATCCGTGCGCCCGAATCGGGAACAACTAAAAACCGCTATCAAAGAAAAAAAGGTTAAAAAATTATTTAGCGAACTTTTCTATTCGGCTAAAGTCTTAAAAGAAAAGTTCCGAACCATGAAAAATTACATCAAAACAAGCGACGCCGATATTTTCATTTCCAGCAGAATTGAGTTCCATAAAATTTTAAAAAAGTATGCGAAAAAAACCGCCATACTAATCGGCGAAGAGCATCGCTATTCGCTAAACGATAAAAAATATCTCAACCGAATAAAAAAATCTTGTAGCAATTTCGATTATTTCGTTTGCGTTTCAAACGAATTAGCTAAAGCCTACCAAAAACTTCTCAAAACTCCAAAATGCATTTACATTCCTAACGCCTTAGAAAATAGAACTCATCAAGTCTCCCAACTTAAAGGAAAAAGCATTTTTACGGTTGGCAGATTATCGCCCGAAAAAGGTTTTGATGATGCCATAAAAATAATGGAAAAAGTCTGTAAGGTCGAAAAAAATATCAAACTCTACATCATCGGCGATGGGAGTGAAAGAAAAAAACTAGAAAAGTTAGTCAGCGAAAAAAACTTAGAAAAAAACGTCGTCTTTTGTGGTTTTAAGGATAGAAACTTTATTGAAAAAATTGCTTTAAACTCCAGCCTCTTTCTATCCGTATCCCACGAAGAGTCGTTCGGCACGGTCATAATCGAAGCAGGTTCTTACGGTATTCCTGCGGTAATTTTTGATTCCGCTAAAGGGCCGCTAGAAGTTATTAAAAATTCTGAAAACGGAATCATCGTTAAAAACAGAAACATAGAAAAAGCGGCAGCAACCATCATTAGTTTATTAAATGACGAAAAGACTTTGACTAAAATGGGAAGCAACGCGCAAAAAAATGCTTACCGATATAGTTTTGATAATATAAAAAGGCTATGGTATAATCTAATCTTGAAATCACTCGAAGAAAATAATAAAGTATGAAAACTGAAACGATTCTTGGGATTAAGGTATCGAATACTTCGATTAAAGAAATTTGCGATGACGTTGTTGATTCCGTAAAAAAGAACCAAAAAATGTTCATCACGTCGATAAATCCGGAAATCATCATGCACGGTGTCGAAAATGCGGAACATAAAAAGATACTTAACAGCGCCACGCATAGTTTGCCAGACGGAATTGGCGTAATTTTTGCTTCTAAAATCTTGCGTGGAAAAATCAAAGAACGCATCGCCGGCATAGATTGTGCCGAAAATCTATGCAAAACCGCCAGCGAAAATAATCTAAAGGTTTTTTTGTATGGAGCGAAAAATGGCGTCGCGAAAAAGGCTCAAAAAAATCTAGAAGAAAAATATCCAAATCTAAATATAGTCGGGATTATGGATGGATACGAAAAAGACGAATCGAAAATCGTTGAAGCCATTAACAACAGCAAGGCCAACATCGTTCTTGTCGCGCTCGGTGGCGGGAAACAGGAAGAGTGGATTTATCATAACCTAGAAAAAGTCAACGCCCAAGTTTTTCAATGCGTGGGCGGGTCTTTTGATGTTTTTAGCGGGAATAGTAAACGCGCCCCAAAAATAATGCAAAAACTCGGTATCGAATGGCTATTTAGGCTCATGAAAGAACCGTCGCGTTTCAAACGCCAAGCCAAAATCCCCAAATTCATCCTTCTCGTTTTTAAAGAAAGATTTAATACCTCTAAAAAACTACTTTCTAAGTAAAGTTTCTACAATTCGCTTCGCCGCGTTCCCGTCTCCGTAAGGATTTTTTGCTTCACTCATTTTCTTATACGCTTCATCATCGACTAATAACTCGCGCGCGCCATTATAAACACCGTCTTCTTCCGTTCCGACTAACTTTAACGTTCCGGCCTCAATCCCTTCCGGACGCTCCGTATTATTTCTCAAGACCAAGACCGGTTTTCCCAACGAAGGAGCTTCTTCCTGTATTCCTCCGCTATCAGACATGATAAAATACGCTTTTTCCATAAAATTATGGAAATCAACTACATCTAAGGGTTCGATTAGTTTTATTTTTTCGTCATTTTGGAAAATTTCTCTCGCAATACTTCTCACTTCTGGATTTAAATGAATCGGATAAACGACTTTAACGTCCGGAAAATCATCAGCTATACGTTTTATCGCTCGAAAAATATTTCGCATCGGCTCTCCGATATTTTCTCGCCTGTGCGCCGTAACTAAAATCATTTTATCTTCCCCGACCCAATCAAAAATTTCATGATGATAATTTTCGGATACGGTAGTTTTTAACGAATCAATAGCCGTATTCCCAGTGATAAAGATTGTGTCTTTGCGCTTCCCTTCTTTTAGCAAATTCTCCGCAGCAACTTCCGTCGGCGCGAAATTATAATCAGCTATCAAACTAACAATTTCTCGATTTATTTCCTCCGGAAACGGAGAATATTTATTATATGTCCTTAGACCAGCCTCGACGTGACCGATTTTTATGTGTTGATAAAAAGCAGCCAAAGCGGCAGCTAGAGTAGTTGTTGTATCTCCGTGCACTAAAACTACGTCCGGCTTCTCAATTTTCAAAATTTTTTCGAACTCAATCAAAACCGAACTCGTAATCATGGAAAGCGTTTGGTTTTGTTTCATGATATTCAAATCATATTTCGGCTGAATTTTGAAAACATCCAAAACTTCGTCCAACATCTCTCGATGCTGCGCTGTTACGCAAACGACGCTCTCAATCTCATTCTTATATCGTTCTAATTCCTTTACTACTGGCGCCATTTTTATTGCTTCTGGGCGAGTTCCAAAAACCGATAAAACTTTCATAAACCTAATTTTATCATAAAAAACACTTAATTTAATCCTTGCCCTCGTTAATAGTATATAATAAATACATAATGAAAAAAATAGCTATCATCATTGCCGGCGGTTCTGGCAAACGAATGGGACAAGACATCCCGAAACAATTTTTGAACGTCAACGATAAGCCTATTATCATCTATACGCTAAGTGCCTTTCAAAAACACCCTAGTATAGACAGCATCATCGTCGTCTGCGTCGCCGGTTGGCATGAAATTCTAAAATCATACGCTAAACAATTTAATATCTCTAAGTTAGTTTCAGTCGTTAATGGCGGGCGCTGCGGACAAGAATCTATCAAAAACGGTTTAGACGAAGCCAGCAGATTATACGATAAAAACGACATAGTTCTAATCCACGACGCGGTTAGGCCAATGGTCTCCGACGAAATAATTTCCGACAATATCGCAAAATGCGAAACTTATGGCAACGCCACGGCCGTAATTCCGTGTTCTACTGTTGTTCTTTCTAAAACAACAAATCGCTATTCCGTAAAAACCATCAATCGCGACGATTTACTATTGACTCAAACTCCGCAAGCATTTATCCTTGATGACCTTCTTTCGGCACACGAAGAAGCGAAAGAAAAGGGAATTACCGAAGCAGTCGCCAGTTGTTCTTTATATACAGAACTAGGTAGAAAAGTTTATTATTCTGCCGGCAGCGAAATCAACATCAAACTGACCAGACCGGATGATATCGAAATTTTCAAAGCACTCCTTTCTGCCCAAAAAAGTAGTTGGATTAAATAATATGCCAAACATAATCACCAACGCAAACTATTTAGAAGAATTAAAAAAATATTCCGAAGTTAAGTTTATCGACTGGAATAAACTCAAACATAAAACAATTTTAATCACTGGCGCCACAGGCTTAGTCGGACGATTTTTCGTAGATTTAATCATGTCAAAAAATCGTAACGGACTAGACTGCAAAATTATCGCCATCGGACGCAACACGACCAAAGCGAAAAAACTTCTAAATTATTTTGATGATAATTTGTTTGAATTTGTCGCCCACGATATATCTAAAAATTTTACTTATGACAATAACATAGATTATATTGTCCATTGCGCAAGCAATACTTCTCCGGTTCAATACGTTACTGACCCAATCGGGACAATCGACACGAACGTTCTCGGCACTAAAAATTTATTAGAATTGTCAGCCGCCAAAAAGGTTAAAAAATTTATTCTCGTTTCGTCTTTTGAGGTCTATGGCGTCGTGAATAATATCAAGAAAATCGGCGAGCATGATTATGGAGCTATTAATAATACGATTTTAAGGTCGTGCTATCCCGAAAGTAAGCGTCTGAGCGAGTCCTTGTGTATCGCCTACTCCGAACAGAGGAAAATTGACACCTCTATCGTTAGACTGTCTAGGGTTTTTGGCCCAACTATGAATGTTGAGTCGACTCTCTCACTCACGCAATTTATCAAAAACGGCTTAAACGGCGAAGATATCGTCCTCAAAAGTGATGGCAGCCAGCTCTATTCCTACAACTACGTTGGCGATACCGTAACCGCCATTCTCAAAGTAATGTTAGAAGGCAAAACCAGCGAAGCCTATAACGTTTCAAGCGAAAAGTTCGACGGCAGATTAAGGGATTTCGCCGAAAGCATCGCTAAATATTTTGATAAAAAAATCATATTCGATCTTCCGACTGATGTCGAACGAAAAGGTTTTTCAAATTCCACCATGACAATACTAAACGGCGAAAAACTAAAAAACATCGGCTGGTTTCCACTAGATGATTTAAATAAGAAAATAAACGTTACTCTCGATATTCTTCAATCTACTTCTCCCCAACCGCCCTCATCAACGCCCAAACGCACGTTATAAACTCGATAATCGTAAAAATCCATAATTTTGGAAACTGCGGGATTGTTAAGAAGATTAAAATACTCCCTAAAATTTCCAAAAACAGAAAAATCCCCACTCTCCGCGTCGGAATTTCTTTCCTTAAAGTTATAATCTTTTTCGCGTTGGGTTTTCTCGTTTTAATTACGCCTAATTCGGAAAAATAAATCCCTAAAATTACCGTCGCCATAAAAAATATATCCGCAACCAGAAAAATCTTTGAATAATTATCAATCATCCCTCGTTCGGCATAACCATACATAATTCCGATTTGGCTCAACCAACACAACAACCCTTTTCCAATCAAGAGCAATCCCGTTAGCCTTAGCGCCGTCTCAAAATTTAGCTTAAACGCGTTCATAAAAAAATTATAACATAAAAAAGCCGACCCTAAGGTCGGCAAAATTTAAAATCTTCCCCCTTTCCAGTCACGAACCAACTCCTTCGTGTAGTTAAGACAAGAGTCTTGTTCGTGTTCCTGACGCGCATATTCGGCTAAATCGAGTTTGACCCGCGCGTTTTCCCGCGCTGTCGGCTTCAATTTTTCCATCGCTTCTTCAATTTGGGATCCGCGCATAACCATCTTCTCAACTTGCATGATAAACATCCGGTCTTCGTACTCAAAGAAGCTGTCTGGCAGTTTCGGGTTCAAAAGACCGAGTTCTTGCCCCTGATAGAGTATGATTGTCTTCGCGCGAGACTGAAACAGCGTCCTCAGAATCTCCTTTCCGGAATATCCTGAGTAAGACGTAAATCGCGGATGGTCATGTGACTCCAAAACAACCCCGATTCTCTCGTCCTGTCCCCAGCGATTTATTGTCCGCTGAAGTCTCGAAAGGCTCGGTTTCGCCGGAATGATAATTCCATGATGGTTGACAGACTCTCGAATCAGGACGTTATACATCGCACTCAGAGGCCCGTTCGGCTGAACGAGTCTCAGAAGCGTCGATTTAAACGGACTCCCGCCTTCCCCGATTGTGTAGAGATTCCTCCCTGCGAACAAATCATTCAGCAGCGTCAGAGTTTTTGGGTTCATGTAATACCGCGAAAACCCCGAAACCGGCGTCAACCGCGAAATTGGCGGTGAGGGAATCATCGTCTCTTGGATAAACTGCGGAACGTCGAGCCGAAACCCAGCGACTTCGTGTCCAATCGTCCAGAACATGATGATTTTCTCGAACTCTCGAACGACGTTCGGGTTGTCGAAGTTCAAATCCGGCTGAGATTCGTGGAAAAGATGGAGATAAAACTCCCCTCTTTTCTCGGAAAACTTAAACGCCGACCCCCAGTTAAAAACGTTGTGCCAACCCAAGTCCTTCTTTGTCCAGCGGTAATAATCCTTATAGACCGGATCTCCCGCCTCTGATGCCTTAAACCACGGATGTTCAGTCGAAGTATGATTCAAGACCAAGTCAATCAAAACCTTAATTCCGAGTTCCTTCGCCTCCTTAACGAATTTATCAAAATCATCCATTGTCCCAAATCGCGGATTGACCGCTTGGTAGTCAGAAATATCGTAGCCGCCGTCTTTCCACGGACTCGGGTAAAACGGACTCACCCAAACAAAATCAACCTCCAGCTCCCTCAATCTCGGCAGGAATCTTGTCATCTCTGGAAAGCCACCAGAGAAACTACTTGGGTAAAGTTGATAGATTAACCGCTTCAAAACTAATCGCCCCCTAACTGGAATAGATTTTTAAGTTACAAGGAAAACCTTATCCCCTAATTATATCATAAATCGTCAAAAAAATCAATCTTCTCGCGCTAAATCCCATCGTTTATAATAAAACTAATGCCAAAAAAGAAATCTGCTAAATCCTCAAAATCGACAAAATCCTCCAAAACGAATTACCGCGCCCGTCGCGTCGCCGCCACCGTCGTTGGGGTCGCCGCCACCGTTGGCTTTTTAGCCCTAAACCAAAACTCCTACGAATCCACCCTAATTAAAACCGAAGCTCCCGAATCTTCCGCCGAAACCTCTCTTTCCGACTCCGAATCGGGAAAACTGACCCCAAAGGGCGTTTCTTCTTCTCTTGAGTCTGGCGAAACTTCCGAAAAACTCGCGGTTGACGTCTTAAACGATTTAAAAGTTAAGGGTCGCGCCCCGAAAACAGGCTACGCGCGAACCGAATTTTATAATTCATGGCCAACTATCGACGGCTGTTCTCTACGCCAACGAATCATTAAGCGTGAACTCGGCGATTCTGCGGTTCTTTCCTCGGAAGATAATTGTACCGTTATCTCCGGCGAATTTGACGAACCCTATACTGGTTCTCATCTCATCTTCTACCAAAAATCTGATCTTTCCTCTGGCATTCAAATCGACCACGTTGTCGCCCTCTCTGACGCATGGCAAAAGGGCGCGCAAAATTTATCGAAAGAAGACCGCTATTTCCTCGCGACCGACCCCTTAAACCTCCTCGCGGTTGATGCTAAAACCAACATGGGAAAATCCGACGGCGATGCCTCGACTTGGCTGCCACCAAATAAATCTTTCCGCTGCCAATACATTGCCCGCCAAATCTCCGTCAAATATAAATACTCCCTCTGGATTTCCGAAGCAGAAAAATCTACCATGGAAAAAGTCTTAGAAACTTGCCCGAAAGAACCGGCGATTGGCGTATAATAGGGTTAATGGAAAGATTATTAGATTATTTTATACCCGAAAATTATCAACTCGACCTCTTTATTGATAAAGAAAATAAATTCCTTAAAGGTGTTGTAAAAATTACCGGAAAAGCTTTAACTCCGACCATTAAACTCCATTCCGTCAACAATAAGATTAAAACTGTTAAAATTAACGGCGAAAAAGTCAATTTTAAAACCGAAGATGGTGTTTTGAGCGTAAATAACGCCCCTAGGGGCGATTTGACCCTCGAAGTGGGGTATGACCGCACTCTAAACGAAAATATGCAAGGCGCTTATCTTTCGACTTACGAATATCAGGGGGAAACCGAAAAAATCGTCTCGACCCAATTTGAGTCCCATTACGCCCGCGAGGCGTTCCCCTGTATCGACGAGCCCGCCGCAAAAGCAACTTTCGACCTTTCTATTACGATTCCAGACGAAGGAGACATCGTAATATCTAATACGGAACTAAAAAGCGCCGGAGAGAGCATTGGACTCGTGTCTGGCGAAGACAATGCAACCGCAAGGCGCTTTTCATTTGTTCAGACTCCTCGAATGTCAACTTACCTCCTCGCTTTCGTCATCGGCAAATTTAACTTCGTCGAAACAAAAACCGCCTCCGGCATCACCGTCCGAACTTATGCTCCTCTGAACCAATCTAAAGACCTTCTTTCCCTCCCGAACGAAATCGCGAAAAAATCTCTCGACTACTATGAAAATCTTTTCTCCTCTCCTTACCCCCTAAAGAAACTTGACCAAGTCGCCATCCCCGATTTTGAGGCTGGCGCAATGGAAAACTGGGGAATTGTGACTTATCGTATGTCTCAGCTTCTCTGTAATGAACATTCCGCGATTTCTTCTAAAAAAGCCGTCGCTCTGACCATTACTCATGAACTTTCTCATCAATGGTTCGGCAATCTCGTGACAATGAGCTGGTGGGACGGGCTTTGGCTGAACGAATCTTTCGCCTCTGTTATGGAATACTTTTGTACTGATTACCTTTTCCCGACTTTTCGCGTCTGGGCGGACTTTTTTACCTCTGATTGTCTCGCCGCTCTCTATCGCGACGCTATTCCCGACGTCCAGTCCGTCCAAGAAGACGTTTCCGACCCCGCGGAAATCGCGACCCTCTTTGACCCATGCATTGTCTATGCGAAAGGCGCCCATCTTATGCTGATGTTAATTCGCGAAATGGGTGAAAAAAACTTCTTTAGGGGAATTAAAGATTATTTCGAGAAGTTTAAATATAAAAATACCTCCGGCGACGACCTCTGGAACGTCCTTAATTCTTATTCCAGCTTCGACGTAAAAGAGTTTATGGACGCTTGGATTCTAAAATCGGGTTTTCCTGTTATTACCGACGAGGCTCAACAGCGTTTCTTCCTCGATGGCTCAACCGACGATTCTGTCTATCCGATTCCCGAAGTAAAAGATGATATGTCTGGTCATTATCTAATCAATCTCTCCGGCCCCGAATTTCGCGAGGCGCTCGATAATTTTAATAATCTTTCCGAAGAACAGCGCCTCCGTCTTCTTATCGACCGGATGCTTCTCGCCGAAACTCCCCTCGTTGCCTCTTCCTCGCTTCTCCCCCTGATTGAAAAGTTTAAATCCGAGACTTCCGCTCCGATTTGGGGAATTATTGAAGATATAATCTATAAACTCACTCTCTTTATTGATTACGATTCCCCTGAAGAGGAAAAATATAAACGATATATTTTTAATATCATTAAAACCCCGCTCGAAAGACTAGGGCTTCTCCCCCGAAAGGACGAAACTCTAAACGATACCGAACTCCGTTCGTTTCTCCTTTCCGCCGGCGTTTATTCTAAAGCTCCCGAACTAATCGACCAACTAGCCGACCTCTATGATAAAAATTTCCAATCCTTAAATCCCGAAACTCGCCCGTTTATTCTTTCCGCGAAACTCTGGCGCGACGAAGCCGAGATCTATTCCGAACTTATCGACCTCTATAAAGACGCAACCGACCCTGATTTGAAAGCCGACCTCCGCGTTGCTCTTGCGAAGCCTCGTCTCCCGAAAAATATCGATTTCGCCTTTTCCTGCCTGAAAAATCCCGAAATTATTAAGCCTCAGGATCATCTTTCCTTTTTCCTCTTCCTCCGTCGCTGGAAATACACTCGCGACCGCGCGCTTTCTTGGCTTTTCGAGAACTGGGACTATATTTATAAGATAAACGGCGAAAAATCCGTCGAAGATTATCCTCGTTACCTCGCTAAAACCATCGACAAGCGAGAAGACGCCGAGCGTTTCTTTGAGTTCTTCGAAGATAAAAAAGATATCCCTGTTCTCTCCCGAACCCTAAAAATCGCTAAAAATGACATCGAATCGACTCTAAAACTAATCGAAATGGATAAAAAGTCCGTCCTCGCCGCCATAAATAAATTAGAATGTAAAAATTAGTAAAAATCTTCAAAAAAACTCTTGCAAAATTCAAAAAAGTGCGATATACTTATCGACAGTT
>CAZSYG010000016.1:0-15385 GCA_964610655.1 uncultured Candidatus Saccharibacteria bacterium | reverse complement strand
TCATACAATTCGGACTCATCGCGGAAATTACGTTCGCTTTCATCTCTAGCCTCGCTCCCGTCATCCCAATCGGGTCTCGAATCCCCTCTTGCCCATCAATCGCGTAATCAACCGGAATCACCCCCAAAATCTCTCGATTCGCCGGCACTCTCCCCGTTACCGCAACTTCTTCAACTCTCGCAAGATCGTCCTCATTGATTTCATGCTCCAACGTCCCGACCGCAATCATCCCCTCAACCCTTGTCGTCAAAATCTGTCCCCCGTTTACCGAAACAAACGCCGAATGAATCTCATATCCCGACATCCTCTCGACTTCCCCCAACATCTTATCTATTGCGTCCGCCGGCCCCGCCAAATTCACCGGAACCCCCTTCCTCATTCCTGAATTTTTTGCCTCATTATACCCAACAACGCTCAACCGCCCATCTCTATTAACCGACCCAACAACCGCCCTTACATTCTCCGTCCCCACATCAATTCCAACCGCATACCTAAGATTTTCTTCCATAAGCCGATTTTACCATAAAAACTTTAGAAAAGTCAACTAATCCGCTAAGGTCAATATCTCATACCCATCTTCTAGAACCAAAACCGTATGCTCAAAATGCGCTCCTGTCGAACCGTCTTTCATCCTCACCGTCCACCCATTCTCCTTATCAACATAATTTTTCGGCTTTCCGAGACTCGACATCGGCTCAATACAAATCGTATCGCCCGCTTTTAAGACATATCCATGCCCTTTTCGTCCATAATTCGGGACATCCGGCTTCTCGTGCATCCCTTTCCCAATCCCATGTCCAATATAATTCTCAATTACCCCTAACTTCCCCGCCCGAAGCACTCTTTCTACCGCATACCCAATATCTCCAAGATGCACTCCCGCCCGAACTTTCTCAATCCCCTCATACATCGCGCTCTCTGTTATTGATAACTGTCTCCGAACTGCCGGCGACGCCACCTTCTCTCCCCCAACAATCATCGTAAATGCCGAATCCGTAAAATATCCCTTATAAAATATGTCCAAATCGAACGAAACTTTATCTCCGACCTCTAAAATCTCATCTGTCGGAACGCCATGCACCAGCGCGTCATTCACCGAAATACAAATCGCCCCCGGAAATTTCTCCTCTAACATATCATACGCTACCCCCGCTCCCCGCTTAATAATCTCATTCCTCACCCAGCTGTCAATCTCTCTCCCCGTCATCCCAGCTTGAACAAAATTTTTAAGATCTCTGAGCAAATTCCCCAAAATCTTTCCCCCCTCGCGCATCGCCTTAATTTTTACTTCGTCCATATCTCTTTCTCTAATCTATCTGTTACTTCTTCAATCTCCCCCACTCCCGAAACTTCCGCGACCTCTATTCCTTTTCCTCGTAATAAATCCAAAATTGAACAAATATTTTGTTCAACAATCAAAAATCTTCTCTCAATCGCCTCTTTCGTATCATCAACTCTCCCTCGAAGCTCTAACCTCTTGTACAATTCCTCTTTCGGGACCTTTAAATAAATCACTTTTTTGACATCTTCTGTAATCGCCTCATCAATATGCTCCGCTTGATAAATGTTTCTCGGAAATCCGTCGAGAATAACGTCCTTCCCCTCATCTTTCGCTTTTTTAATCTCTTCCCCCATCAACCTGATTACTTCGTTGTCATCCACCAACTTCCCCGCCTTTAAAATTTCATCAAACCTCCCCGTCCCCCTTAAAACTTCCCCAACCGAAAGCCATTTTAACCCCTTTTTCTCGGCCAAAATCCGCCCCTGCGTCGATTTTCCCGACCCCGCTAAACCAAATAAAATTATCATATATCTAAATTATACTATATTTTTTAAATAAGAAAAATTTTGAATGAAGTTCAAGGAAAAATTGAAGCACGGAAAAAGACGTACTAAGAGGTACGTCTTTTGAGTACTGGAGATTTTGGCGATGAAATTCGTCAAAATTTACTTATTTAAGACCTAATTTGATTCGTTCAGTCTTCTCTGCTCGCCTCTGTTCTCGAAGTATCGCTTTCAATCTTCTTTCTCTCTTAGAAATCGGTTTCGAAAAACGTAATTGCGACTTCGCTAGCGGCATCATCCCACTCTGGAGAACCTTACGATTAAATCGGCGAATAATGTTCTCGTTCGCCTCACTTTGGTCTTTTCTAGTTACTTTAATTGCCATATTGTCCCATATTATATCAAAATTCTCCCTCTCTTACAAGTCCCATTTTTAAAATCCTCCCCTCGACGCTCGCCGTCCCCCGAAACTCATTTTTCTCTATATTTACCCAAAGATTCGCCCTCTCCCCCCGCTCAACTCTCCGCCAATCTTCCGGCGCGTTAAACGCCAACAGCTTCATCACCCCCTCCCCCTCTCCTCGAACTAATAGCCTTAAATGCTGCCCCTCATCTCCCATCAACCCCTTGTCTAAAATCATCATATTCAACAACAAAAATACCGGCACCCTATTCCCAACCCCAAACGGCTCCAACCGTTTAAGCTCCTTTAGAAAATCCAAGTTAAACTCTTTTAATCCCTGAACTGCCAAATCCTCCGTCTCCTCTAAAAAACGCTCCTGATCAAATAATTTAAGCCCTCGATAATAATCATTAACCGCCTGAGTAAAATCTTTAATTTTATCTCTGTTAATCTTCACCCCACACGCTCCCGCGTGCCCTCCCCCCGAAATAATCGTATCTTGGCAATTCTCCAGCGCCTCTGCTAAATTAAACTCCCCAAAACTCCTTCCCGACCCCTTAAACCCCTCTTCCGTCTCCGTTAAAATAAACGCTGGCTTCTTATATTTCTCAACCAACTTCCCCGCAATAATCCCCAAAACCCCCTCATGCCACTCCCCGCTATAAACCAAAACCGGCTCCTCTTTCTCTACCCCCCTTTCCGCAATCTCCCTCACCGCCGCGTCCTGCTCGCTTCGCCTCTGACGATTTAATTCGTCTAGCTCTTTCGCTATCTTCGCCGCCTCTACTCGACTCTCGCACATCAATAAATCTAGCGCTTTCCTCGCTGAGCTCATTCTCCCCGCCGCGTTCAACCTCGGCCCAATCTGGAACCCAATCACCTCACTCGAAAGCTCCTGTTTCCCGATTAACCTGAGCAACTCCTTTAACCCCGCCCGCCGCGTCTTCTTTAAAACTTTCATCCCATAAAAACACAGCCTTCGATTTTCCTCGCTCATCTTCATCGAGTCACAAATCGTCCCGATTAAAACGAGGTCTAACAGCCATTTTTCCTGCCCAGCTCGAATTTTCCCCTCTAAAACTAACGCCCGCGCAACCTCAAACGCTACCCCTACCCCCGCTAAATCCCTTAAATAAACTAACTTTTCCGCGTTCTCCTCTAAACTTTTTTCTTCCATAAACGAAGAAACGTCTCGCCTTTTCGGATTCACTACCGCAACCGCCTCTGGTAATTTTTCCGGAACCTCATGATGATCCGTCACAATCGTCTCAATCCCCTCTTCCTTTAATTCCTTAACAATTTTCCAATTCCCGCTCCCACAGTCAACCGTAATTACTAGCGTCCGCCCCTGCTCTTTCGCCTCCTGAACAACTTTTTTACTCATTCCATACCCATCTTTAAATCGATCCGGCAACATAATTTCTACATCCGAAACCCCCGCCAACTTCAGCGCGTCATTCATCACCGTACTCGCCGTTACCCCGTCAACATCATAATCCCCATAAATTAAAACTTTTTCTCCCCTCTTCGCCGCCTCCGAAATCCTCTCCGTCGCTTTTTTCATCTCTGGCAACAAAAACGGCGAAAAGCATTCCTCATATTTCGGGTCTAAAAACGCTTCCGAATACCCTCTTTTTTCGACTAATTCTTGAAATAATTTCGACAAAACTCCTCCTAAACCTCTCTAAACGCCCCTCTCCACGTTCAACCCCCTAGACCTTCGTCCTATGGCTCTTTTTAGCCAATCGTCTTATTCGGCTTATTTTGAGCCGAAAGTTGTTGACTCTTAATTACCATACTCTGGAGCTCTTTTAGAATCGGGAACTGTTTATTCGTCTGATAAATCTTCGTATTCCCCTTTTTTGTCATAATCAAAAACTTTCCCTTTTCTAACCTCGAAAGCTCCCGCTGAATATTCCCGGGGTCTTCCTTAATCAACTTCGATAGCCCGCGGACGTGCGTCTTAAAATCCGGATATTTCGCAAACACGACTAAAATCTTTCGCCGAACCCTTGATGTAATAAAAACATCTAACATCTAACCTTACCTCTCTTTAACTTTCTCTATTATATCTCGATTTTTATGTCTTTTCAACAACAAAATTCCCTAAAATGTTATACTTTACCTATGTATTATTACGAGGTAATCCCGACTAAACTCTTCCGCTCCGACGCTAGCTCCCTAACCTACTCTTCCCCCGAAAAACTTCTCTCTGGGCATATCGTCCTCATTCCTCTCGGAAAAACCTCTTGCGCCGGTATCGTCCTTAGAACCGTTAAAAAACCCGCCTTTAAAACCCGCGAAATTACCAAACTCCTCTATAAAACCCCTCTCCCTGACTATCTCCTAAAATCCCTTCTTTGGCTCTCCTCTTATTATCTCTCCCCTCTCCCCGCCTCCGCCTCCCTCTTCCTCCCCCTCGGCGTCGAAAAAAAACGCCGACGAAAAATAGGAGCGTTAAAAGAAGTCTCGTCGTTGCTATCGACGAACTCCGGAGCGTCAGCGACGGGCGAAACCGAGACGCCGCGGGCTGTGGGCGTGGGGAGCCCACACCAGCCGGCGTCCCGACTTGAGCGGCGAGGAGATAGTGACAAAGAGACTTCTATACGCTTAACACCACATCAGCTCTCCGCCCTCTTTTCTCTCGAATCCCTAAAAACCCCGACCCGCCTCCTCTTCGGCATCACCGGCTCCGGAAAAACCAATATCTACCTCGAACTAACCCGAAAAACCCTTAAAAACGGAAAATCCGTCATCCTCCTCGTCCCCGAAATCGCCCTAACTTCCCAGCTCGTCGAAATCTTTAAAACCACTTTCTCCTCCGAAGTCGTTTTAATCCATTCTAAACTAACCGAATCTTCCCGTCACCAAATCTGGGAATCTCTCCTCGAACCCGACCAAAAAACACCAAAAACCCCTAAAATCATCATCGGCGCCCGCTCCGCCCTCTTTTCTCCCCTAAAGAACCTCGGTCTAATCATCATCGACGAAGCCCACGAATCCGCCTACTTCCAAGAAAATACCCCGAAATACTCCACCCTTCGCCTCGCCTCTTTTATTGCTAAAACCCTATCTATTCCTTGTCTCCTCGGAACCGCCACCCCTCTCGTCTCCGATTTTTATCTCGCTTCCCTTAAAAATTCCGTCGTCCCCCTAAAAGTCAAGGCAAAATCCTCCGCTTTGAAGCCCAAAATTAACATCATCGACCTAAAATCTCGCTCCGGCTTCTCTAAAAATCGCTATTTTTCCAACCCTCTCCTCTCCGCCATCAAATCCAACCTCGACCAAAACTTCCAAACTTTAATCTTCCATAACCGCCGCGGCTCCGCCTCTATGACTCTCTGTGAACAATGTGGCTGGGAAGCCCTCTGCCCAAACTGTTTTCTCCCCTTGACTCTCCATTCCGACTCCTACTCTCTCCTCTGTCATACCTGCGGCTTCTCCGAAAAAATCCCGACTTCCTGTCCTAACTGTAAAAACCCCTCAATCCTCCATAAAGGCTTCGGAACTAAACTCCTCGAAACCGAATTAAAAAAGTTGTTTAAAACGGCTAAAATCGCTCGTTTTGATGCCGATAATAAAAAATCCGACTCCCTCGACGCTCTCTATGACGAAGTAAAATCTGGGAAAATTGATATTATTATTGGAACCCAAGCCGTCGCTCGCGGCCTCGACCTTCCTCGCCTCGCTACCGTCGGCGTCGTCCAAGCCGACTCCGGTCTCTCCCTCCCCGACTTCTCCGCCGAAGAAAAAACTTTCGAGCTTTTGACTCAAGTTATCGGTCGCGTCGGTCGCGGTCACCTCTCGACCGCCTCTGTTTTTATTCAAACCTATAAGCCCGACTCCCCTGTTATCAACTTCGCGCTTAACTCCGATTACGAAAGCTTTTACACCTATGAGCTTAAGAATCGTAAAAAAACGAACTTCCCTCCGTTCTCTTACCTCTGTAAACTTTCCACCACCTATAAAACCGAAACAACTACCCTGAAAAAAATTACCGCTCTCCGAAAAAACCTCCTCGCTTTAAAAGAAAAACTATCTCTCTCCTCTCTCGAAATCTCTGCCCCTCTCCCCGCTTTCCACGAACGGACTACCTCCGGCTTCTCTTGGAATTTAATCATAAAATCAAAAAACCGCCAAAACCTCTTAAAACTCCTCTCGGCTCTCGACGTAAAAACCCTTAAAGACTTTAAAATCTCCCTCGACCCTCCGACCCTTTTATGATATAATTATAAGAATGAAAATCATCACAACTCCCGACCCTCGTCTCCGTAAAAAGTCGACCAAGGCTAAAGCGACCGACGAAGAAACCGCCGAAATTATCGCGAAAATGCGTAAATCTTCCCTCGCTTGGGAAAAAGATCATCCTTTTGAGCTCTCCGCCGCGATGGCCGCTCCCCAACTCGGCTTTAACAAACGAATTATCATCGTCCGCGACGATCTTGAAGACAAGAAAAATAACGAATTTACCGCTTTTTTAAACCCCGAAGTCATTAAAGTCGAGGGTAAAGAAGAAAAAGATTACGAAGGCTGTCTCTCTGTTCCGTCTTATTACGGCCTCGTTCCTCGCCCGAAAAAAGCGAAAATTAAAGCCTTTCTCGAAGATGGAACCGAAGTCCGCTTAAAGGTCGAAGGTTCTCTTGCGCGAACTTTTCTTCACGAAATCGACCATCTCAACGGCATTCTCTTCATCGACCACATTAAAAACGACCCCTCCGCTTTCTTTAAGATGAACGACAAAGGCGACCTCGATCCTGTTGATTACGAAAAAGAAATTAGAAACAATAAATCTCTCTTTCCCGATGAAGACTAAAATTATCTTTTTCGGCAACGGCGCTCTCGCAGACTCCGTCCTTTCTGTTCTAAAAAATTATTCATCTCTCGAAATTATTTTCCATGCCAAGTCGAAGTCCGATTTAGACCGAGTAAAAATTTTAAAGAAAGAAAATCCTTCCGCCGTCGGCGCCCTCGCCTCTTTCGGCGTTTTAATTAAAGAAGACCTTCTCGACCTCTTTGAACCCCTCGGAATTTTAAACATCCACCCTTCTCTTCTCCCGAAATATCGCGGCGCTTCCCCGATTGAATCCGCTATTCTTGCCGGAGACTCCGACTTTTCCGTCTCTGTTATGAAGCTCGTTAAAGAAATGGATGCTGGGCCTATTTTTTATCAAAAAACTTTTAAAAATCTCCCCCTTGATAAGGCGAAAATCTACGAAACCCTCGCTTCCGCCGGCGCGACTTGGCTCGCCGAAAACCTCCCGACTTTATCTTCCTTAAAAAATGTGTTCAACTTTCCTAATTTAATTGTCCAATCCGGCTCCGCCGCCACTTTTACAAAAAAGTTCGAAAAAACCGACGGCTCCTTAGCGCCAGAAACTGACTCCGCTGACCTAACTTTCCGCAAAATCGTCGCTTTCCAAACTTTCCCGAAACCGAAACTCCCTATCTCCGGCCAAGAATGTATCATCCTCTCCGCCCACCCGATTTCCCGTTCCTCCCTCCCCTCCGAAGCCTCTCCCCTAAAAACCTCTAGCTCTCCCGAATCTTCCCTTGTCCTCGCCTCAAAAAAACGCCTTTTTCTCCGCTGCGCCGACGGAAACTTCCTTGAACTCCTCCGTCTCCAACCCGCCTCTAGAAAACCCATGGACGCCATCTCTTTCCTCAATGGTCTAAAATAATCTTTCCCCTTTTCTCGACTTTCCCTTCCTCCTCTCCAAATCAATTATTCTTCCCCCATCTCCGACTCCATCAATCACGGCAACGACTACTTCCGTAACGCTGATACTCCTTTACTTAGCTTTCCTTTATCATATATAAGAAGCGGCTACTACAACTTCAATAATGGCGGCCTCAACGGTCGCGGCAGCAACGGCTACTTCTGGTCCTCGTATGCTTCATCCGCAGCGTACGCTCGCAGCTTGAACTTCTACGGCAGCTACCTCTACCCGCAGGACGGCAACTACAAGGGCTACGGGTTCGCGGTTCGCTGCGTGGCTCGGTAGTAGTCCTGTTGGCCGGAGAGAGGGTTCCGGCTCGGTTCCCCTCTCCCCCCGTTGAATGAGAGAGAAGGAGAAGAAGACAACCTTAAAAATTAGGTTTTATAGCACCGCAGGTTTTAAGCATAAGCGGAATAAAAATGCGCAACGGCGCCTAACAGATACAAAATACCTGAAATCTATACTATCTCAGCTCTCTCCTCCCGTCAACCCCTTTCTTCAAAAACAAATCTATGCTATAATAAACCCCATCTGGTACCGTAGCTCAGATGGTTAGAGCGTGGGACTCATAAGCCCAAGGTCACTGGTTCGATTCCAGTCGGTACTACCAACTCCAAAAAAGCCGATTTCTCGGCCTTTTTTAATCTCTTTTATCTCTAGTTCTACCCTAAAATCCGGTCTTTATTTCGCGAAATTTCTTCCTTTAACTCCGTAATCGTCTTCTTAACTATTTCTTTATAATCCGGCTTATTCTCCCTTAGCCACTCTAACGCCGCCTCGTCATTCGCTTCCTCAAATTCCCTCATCTTCTCCGGCTCAATCCCTTTCGCAATCTCCTCCCCGATTCTCACTTCTAACTCCTCTTGCGCATACTCCACAAACGCTTTCTTCTCTACTTCCGGCATCGCCGCCAACCCCACTTCCCTTAAAAACGCCTCATCAAATTCCATTTTTACCTCCTAAATTTATTTATAGCTTTCTCTTTTTAATTTCTCGCGTAAAGAATTTTAGCCTATCATTCAATTCAATAACTAGCTTCTTCTCTAGTTTCAACATAATTCCCCCCGTTTCTCCCGCGACCAAATTCTCGACCGCCATCTTTTCTTTCTGGACGCTCTCCACCTCAACTTCCCCAATCTCCTCTTTTCCTCGATAAACTCGCGCGAGATATTGAGGCTTAACTTCTCCCTTGAGAACTTCTCCGCCCGCGATAATCGTCGTCTTCTCCGTCCTAAATACCCCTTTAATTTTCATCTCCCCCGTCTCAGTTTCGACTATCTCCGCCGGCAATAATTTTTCCATCTCCCCCTTAGCGTCATCCAACAACTCATAAATAACCCTATAAGTTCGAATCGCTACCCCGTCTCTCGCCGCCATTTTCGCAATATTTGTCGGAACGGAAACATTAAACCCATAAATAACCGTCTCTCCCCCCTCGGCCATATACACATCGTTCTCTGTTACGTCCCCAACCCCCGTCGCGACAATATTCAACGTAATTTCTCCATTCGTATCTATCATTTTTAACGAATCAACCACCGACGTCACCGACCCCAAAACATCTCCCTTAATAATCACGTTAAAGACTTTCGAGTTGTCCGCCGTGTTCATCATCCTCAATAAATCCGTCGAGGTAATGTTCGAGTTCACTGATTCGTCCGCGCTCGCCTGCGCGTTCAACAGCGCCATCTTCCTCGCCGTCTTTTCGTCTTTTACCTCTATAAATCTATCTCCAAAATTCGGTAAATCCTTAAAACCCGTTACTGTAACCGGCGTCGACGGCGTCGCTTTCCCTTTCGGCTTCGCTCGAAAATCAAGCATCGTCCTCACTTTCCCATACGCGTTCCCCGCGACGATAAACTCCCCTACCTTAAGCTCCCCTCCCGTAACCAAAAGATTAACCACGCTCCCCTTCCCCGTTTCCATATGGCTCTCAATCACTAACCCCTCGCTCGGAATCTCGACATCCGCCTTTAACTCCTCAATATCTGCCATTAAAAGAATCATATCTAGAAGTTTATCAAGATTATCTCCTCTTTTCGCCGAAATCGGTACCATCGTCACGTCTCCCCCCCACTCTTCCGGCTGTAAACCGTGTTGCGCCAAATCCGCCATCGTTCGCGGAATGTCCGCGCCCTCTCGGTCAATCTTATTTATGGCGACAATAATCTTTGCGTTCGCTCCCTGCGCGAATTTAATCGCCTCAACCGTCTGGGGCTTAACCCCATCATCCGCCGCCACCACAATCACGACTATATCTGTCAACATCGCTCCATGCTGACGAATCGCCGCAAACGCTTCGTGTCCGGGTGTATCAAGAAACGTAATTTTTCGCCCATCATGCTCAAGCTGGTAAGCGGAAATATGTTGCGTAATTCCCCCTGCTTCCCCCTCGACCGTCTTCTTATTTAGAAGCGTATCTAAAAGCGTCGTCTTGCCGTGGTCAACGTGCCCCATCACCGCAACTACCGGCGGTCGTTCAACCGCCTTATCTGACAACTCGCGATGGAACCCTGAGGTTTTTGTCGATGTATTCTTCTTCTCAATTTTTACCCCTTTAATCCCTAGTTCCTCAATAATCAACGTCGCCGTATCAAAATCCAACCTCTGGTTAATCGTCGCGACAATCCCTTGTTTAAATAATTCCCCAATCAACTGCGTTACCGAAAGCCCTAGCGCCTTCGCTAGTTCATCAACCGTAATCGATCCCGCGATTTGAATAATCTTCTCTTGAACTTCCGTCATCTTCGGCGCTCCTTTCTTTTACCAACAAAAATAAAAACTTCCCCTAATTTTATCATAAAAATCTTCAAAAATCTACCCTCGTCGAAAAATCCTAAACTTCTTTTTCTCCTCTATTTTTTCAATTATCTCCGCTTTCGCCCGCCAAACTTCCCGCTTAACCTCTTTTTCTATCTCCGGAAATTCTTTTATCTTCCCCGAAACTTCCTCAATCATCTCTATATATTTATGAATTTCCCTAATCAACTCCCCCTGTTTTTTTACAATTTTCTCCTGCTCCCGACTAATCGCCCGAATCGCCTCTGTCGCCTCCTGAAAACTCTCCGCTCCACTCTTATAATTTAAAATTTCTTCCTGAAGTTTCTGAATCTCCTCAGTTACATTATCTGAAAGTAACTTAATTTTTTCTAATTCTTCCCTGTCCATAAATTCCTTTTTTCTATTTTAACCCTTGAAAGCGTTTTTACAAGATTCTCAACCAAAAATCCCGCTCCGAAAAGATACGTAAACCTCTCCGGCAAAATCTCCATCATCTCTAGCCTAAACTCTTCCTCTAAAAAAACTTCTCTCGCGAGCCCCTCAATAAACCGCCTATATTTCCTCTCGTCCCCCGCTTTCATATAACTCCCCCTAACCGCCTCTAAAACCGCTCCGAAAAACTCTTCCGGCATAACCCCGTATTTCTCTATCGCGTTTTCTTTCGCCGCCAAAATCTCACTCACCGCTCCCTCCGCTTCGCCCTCCGTCCCCATCGCCGCTAAAAATCCCGACGCAATCAAAAGTCCGGGATGCTCCGGATATGCCTGAAGACTTCTTTTAACTCCCCCGAACAATTTATTTTGCTCTAAAAGCCTCACTTTTTTAATCGTCTCAACCGCCTCTTGAATAAATTTTTTATCTTTTAAAATCTTCTCTAATAATTCTTGATACGTATTTCCTAAATAGTCTAAAATTTTTGTTCGGATTACCCTATCTTGCTCTTCTCTATCTCTTATTTTCGCCCCCTCCGCCGCTAGCTGAAGCATATTATAAATCGCCCGTCTCCGACTCGCCTCAAAAACCCCATCTGTAAAATCCACCAAAACCTCTAAAATCGCCAAAATAAACTCTCGTTTATCTCTATAAACCTGTCTCTTAATTTTGTTCATCTCCGCCTTCGCCTGCCCCTCTTGATACTGCTTAACATATTCCCCATACACCAAAACGATCCTCCTCGCATCAAAATCTTGTTCAACTAAATTAAATTCATTATTCGCGTAGCTAGAAATCGTATAATCCGAAATTATGCTTAAAATTTTAAATCGATACAAAACTTTTTGCATCCACTCAAATTCCAACCGATTCTCCGCCGCGATTCTCTTTTCTCCTGCCCGAATCTCCCCCATCTTCTCCAAAACCTTTTTCGCCTCCCTTAAAATCGCTCGCCTATCATAACTCCTCTGATGCAAAAATAAAACCCGATTAACATCATCATTATTCAACTTACTTTTCTGATTGATAACTCTCTTTAAATCCCTCAAATCCGCCTTTAAAATTAACTCCGCGTTTCTTTCCGGCGCGTCATTCGTCAAAATAATATAGCTCATCGCCCTCTCGCCATCTCTTCCCGCTCTCCCCGCCTCTTGATAATACGCCTCAATCGAATTCGGAATCCCATAATGAACCGTAAATCTAACGTTCCCCTTATCTATCCCCATCCCAAACGCTTTCGTCGCAATCATCAACCTCGCCCTATCTTCCCGAAACGCTTCCGCGTTCTCCCTCATCTTCCTCCTCTCCCTGTCCGTCGCATAATACCTAACTACCTCTTCCTCCCCCTCGTCGATTAGCCTCTCATAGACCGCATCGACCCCAAATTCCGTATTATCTGTTTTATACACACAAAAAACTATCCCCGTCTTCTCTTCCTCCTCTCCGTCTAAAATCTCCTTTAAAATCGGATATTTTTCTCCCCCCTCCGCCTCTAAAACTCGATAATGAATCTCCGCGCGGTCAAACGTCTCCGGCTGAATAATCCCCGTTTCCGGAATTTTCAGGTCTCTAACCATATCTTTCAAAACCAAATCCGACGCCGTCCCCGTCAACGCCAAAATCACCGGCTTTCTCTCTTTAACTTTTAAAATTTTCCTCGCCGTCTCCGCCAAATTAAGATACGGAATCCGAAAATCGTGCCCCCATTCCGAAACTGAATGTGCCTCATCCAGCGCTACGATTGAAAAAATAACCCCTTTTTCCTTCGCTCGCCGAAGAACTCGCCGAAAATCGCTCATCTGGAGCCTTTCCGGCGTCGAATAAACTAAAGAAAACGCTCCTCTCTCTAATAGCTGAAAATTTTCCTCTTTTAAATTTCTTCCCCCCTCTTCCGAAAGATTAACAACCGCCTCTATTCCCCTCTTTTTTAGATTCTCTACTTGATCTTCCATCAGCGACCTTAATGGCTCGATAATCATCGCCACCCCAAAAGAAATTAACCCTAAAAACTGATAAATCACCGATTTTCCCGACCCCGTCGCGAGCAAAACAACCGAATCTTTCCTCTCCAAAGTCCTTAAAATCGCCTCTTCCTGCCCCTCGCGAAATTCCTCATGACCGAAGATAATTCTGAACAAATTTTTTATACACCTTCGCTTTTTCTCTGTAATTTTTATTTTCGGTGCTTCTCCTGAAAAAATAGCCCTAAAACTTAGAATCTCATACGGAAATCGAATTTCTTGATATAAAATTTCTTCTTTTCCGTCTCTTTTCTCGACCAAAATCCTCCCTGACGCTCTCCTCGCCCCCTCTCGCGACTTTTCCCCCTCTTCCGCCCTCTCTTGGCTCTCTTTTTCATAAAACCCCTCCAAGGCTTTCCTGAGCCGCTTTTCTAAAACCCCTCGCCTCTTTAATCCTCCTGTCTTTACCCTTAAAATCCGTACTCCATAAGACCCCAACAGCCGATTTCTCGCCATATCTTTTTCCTCGCTCCCCTCGTGCGTCGAATCATCAATCTCGACCACCAACCCTTTCTTCCCGTCCGAAATAAAAAAATCTACTCTTCTCTTATCTACCTCTCGCTCAACCAAACTCGAAAATAAAAGTTGCGGAATAATATCTTCTTCTCGCCCGCCCTTCTCTAAAACTGCCGAAACTAAAAACTCCGAATAAAAATACTCTTCCGCCGACTTCCCCGAAAATTCCTCTCGCCCCTCCCCGTCAAAAAACTGTTCTAATTTTTCCTCTTCTTCTCTCGAAAAAAATTCAACCTCGTTTCCCGAAATTACCTTTTTCTCTTCATAAATCTCCGCCAAATCCCCCTCAATCTCCTCAAGCTCCTCTAACGCTTCTCTAAAAATCCCTCTTCCTTCCTCTGAATTCCTCCCGAACATCCCCTCCTCAACCAAAATCCGCTCTCCCGTCCCTAACTTCCCCTCCGAATAAAGCGTCACCAAAATCGCCTCGATTCTCTCCTTAACTCCCCCTCCTCTTCCCCGAAAGATAACCTTTAATAATATCTGGAAATGAACTCCATACCTCTTTCTAATCTTTTCTCTCCGCTTCTCGCCTTCCCGCCTAAAATCTAACCTAAACTTCCCCCCTCGCTGGAAAAATCGCGAACTAAACCCCTCTCTTTTTCCTCTCGCTCTTACCTCTCTTATTCCGCTCATACCTAAATTATACATTAAAATCGCTACTTTTTCGCCCAACAAAAAAACGCCCCCTTGGGCATTCCTTAACCTTCGTGGCTCCCGGGGCCGGGCTCGAACCGGCAACCTCGAAGTTAACAGCTTCTTGCTCCACCATTGAGCTACCCGGGAAACTCCCCCAATTATATACCAAAAAAGCCTCCCAGTAAAGAGGCTTTTCGGCTATTTTTACTAGCGCTATTTCTTCCCAGCAATCGACAAAGAGATTTTTCTTCCCTCTTTATCAATATCAAGAACCTTAAACTCTTTTCGTTCATTAAGGGTAAAGACTTTCTCTGGGTCAACATCGCTCCCTTCCCCAAGCTCAGAAACGTGAACCAACGCCTCAACCGCCGGAGAAATCTGGACGAACGCCCCAAACGGCGTAATTCGCGTCACCGTCCCCTCAATCTTCGACCCTTTCTTCAACCCCTCAACTTCATGTAGCCAAGGATCTTCGACTAACTGCTTCATCGAAAGCGATAATCTTTCCTTATCAATCGCGATAATTTTCGCCTCAACTGTATCTCCAACTTTAACATAATCCGCCGGATTATTAACTCGCTCCCAAGAAATCTCGGAAATATGGATTAACCCCTCAATCCCATCGACATTCATAAAGACACCGAAGTCAACTACCCCCGTAACAACACCTTTAACGACGTCGCCAACCTTGAGTTCCGCGAATCTCGCTGCCAACCCATCTTTAACCGCTTCTTTCTCAGAGAAAATTAACTTATTTTCTTTCTTGTTCGCGTCTAAAATTCGAACTTTAATCGTCTTCCCGACTAGCGAATTGATTTTCTGTAAAATTTCATCTTTATCAGCCGAACCAACTCTCGGATAATGCTCTGCCGAAAGCTGAGAAACCGGCAAGAATCCTCGGATTCCCTCATATTCAACCAAGAGCCCGCCTCTGTTCGCGTCGAACGGAACCACTTCAACAATTTCCGCGTTATCTAACTTAACTTGAATCTCATCCCAACCCTTATCTTTAACCGCTTTCCTAAGCGATAAGAGGACCGTTCCGTCGTTCATTTCCGCGTCGATTACCGAAGCCGTAACTTCGTCCCCAA
>CAZSYG010000015.1:0-15447 GCA_964610655.1 uncultured Candidatus Saccharibacteria bacterium | reverse complement strand
GCGCTGCCCTGTCACGGCAGAGGTCGCGAGTTCGAGTCTCGTCGGATCCGCCATGAAAATTGAGCATAGAAAAAGTCGGAATTTGCTTCCGACTTTTTTGGTTGTTGACTGTTTCTATTCTTTAGAGGATTCTTCTTCGCTATCTTCGGTTTCTTCAGTTTCTTCGAGAGCGGAGAGGAGAGAGTCTTCGACGTTGGTCTTTTTCTTCTTTTCGGGGGCTTTAGCAAGCTCGATATCGAGGTCGAAGCCGGTCAACTTCGAGGCGAGACGGACGTTTTGACCCTGACGACCGATAGCGATAGATTGTTGGTCTTCGGTTACGAAAACTTTCGCTTTTTTCCCGTCAATTTCTACCTTAACGACCTCTGCCGGAGAGAGGGCTTCACGGATATATTCGGAGGCGTTGTCGCTCCAGTTAATAATATCGATTTTCTCGCGTTCGCCGATTTCGTTCATGACGGCTTGGACACGGACGCCGCGACCGCCAACGAAAGTGCCGACTGGGTCAACACCTGGAATAGTGCTCATAACGGCGATTTTAGTTCGGCGACCAGCTTCGCGAGCAATTCCGCGAATCTCGACGGTTCCGTTTTCGATTTCGGGGACTTCTTGGCGGAAAAGATATTCAATGAAGTCACTTGAGCCGCGAGAGAGAATGAGTTGAGCGCCACGTTCGTCTCTTTCGACGCCTTTTAGATAAACTTTCATTCGAGAACCAACGGCGTAATACTCGCCGTCGATTTGTTCAGAACGAGGCATAATTCCAGTCGCTTTTCCGAGGTCGATTCGGACGATATTTCTTTCGACGCGCGCGACGGTTCCGGTCATGACCGTTCCGATTTTATCTTCAAACATCGAGAGAACGGCGTCGCGTTCGGCTTCGCGGAGACGTTGGACGACAACCTGTTTCGCGGTCATAGCGGCAACGCGACCGAAGCTAGTCACTTTATGTTTCTCTTCGACAATATCGCCAACATTCTTCCCTTTTCCCGCCTCTTTAAGAGGGATTTCTGTCGCGGGGTTATAAGCGACTTCGTCTTCGACAACGGTTCGCTCGACAAAAACTTCGGCTTCGCCGGTATTAACATTCAAAACAGCGCGGACATTCATCTCTTTATCGCCGTTATCTTTACGCCAAGCGGCGGCAATCGCCATCTGGATTACGTCGAGGACGGTTTCCTCGGGGAGATTTTTTTCTTCCGCGATAACTTTGACCATCGCGGACATTTGTTTAAGGTCGAGACCTTCCATATTTTCCTTTCTATAAATTATTTTAGGTTCTAAAACTAAAATTTCCGGCCCTTTTCGGGTCGGACGGTAATGGTATGGTTAGATGTTATCATAAAAGTTTCCGTTTTGCAAGAGGATTTATAGTGGTTATTGTTGACTTTTTTGATAAAGTATGATATAATGGTAGTAATAGGTCTAGTTTGATGACCTAGGAGTAATTAACAGGTTAGATTAGATAGAATAGGGGAGGTATTCTACAATGGTTAAGCAGAACAAGTTGAAGATGCCCGAAGAGATTCTGGGCAAGCCGCTAAATGAGATGATCGAAGAAGACGCGCTGACGTTGGCGCTCGCCTTTGAGTTGGACAGGATTTCCCCTGAACAGTTCTGGAGCTCGAGTCGAGAAGCGCAACATGATTACGCGCAGAGAATTCTGGACTTCTTCCGGATTACCGCTAGGAAGTTAGTCATCGGGTTGTTCAATCCCAAAACCGAGAACGAGACTGGTGCACTCCAAGGCAAGATGACCGAACGAAAAGTCAAGTCGCCGAGACCTTGGACGAGAGTTCCGAAGAGCCGCGCTGACGAGTTTAACTTCTTGGAGCTAGCGTTTGAGCTTTGGTTGGAACGTAACCCTCAGGTTGCTGACTTCGCCGACATAGGGAAACCGGCTTCCAAAGAGTTGCTCAATCAGTTGTTCAGGCGCGGGACGGTTCCGGATCGAGACATCTATTCGGTTACCGGCAACTCGACTGGGCGTTTTAAGGATACAGAAATTGCCGAGATCGATCGTTTCTGCCCGATTCGGGCGATTACTTGGCAAGAATTCCTTAAACTTCCCATTTCGGTTCAGAGGTTGTATCTGACGAGAGTGATAAACTTTTTCAAGACGACTTGGGGAGACATCGCGAAGTATTGGTTCAAGGGAACTGTATCGACAACTACGCTCGAACGGGTCGTTAAGGATCTTGACGTCCAGAGAGACCAAATCATCTGCAACAGGGACATCGTCAAGGTAATCAAGCAGTGTGCGAAGCGAGAGGCATTCGTGAAGAACAATGCCGAAATGCCGGCAACCGACGAAGTCCACGCGGAAAGAACCGAAGCTAATGAAGCTGAGAATACTGGAGCCACTGGAGAGGCTGCGGAGACCGAAGTTGCTAACGAACCCTCTACCCCCCCCCAGAACGATTCGGAGACGAACCGCTCGGAGGAGGAGGCAGGGGAGAGCGAGGCTCAGGAAATCCCGCCGGTCGCCGACAGCGAGGCGACTCTGCTGCCGAACGGGGAGATTATCCTCAATCGAGACCTTGAGCCGGCCAACGACAACGACTCGACGGAGACCGGACTGGAAACCAATCCTGAGCCGCCGGCGAACGCCACAGAGACGAAGTTTGGCGAGATTGACAGCTTTTACTCTCTGAGAGTCGAGCTTCCCTTTGAGGGATACTGCGAACTTGAGGAGATCGTAAGAAAGTATCGCCGAGCGGGAGCCGCTAGGGTTCTCCAGTCGTCCTATTCCGACCTCGACGCGATGTCGCTTGAAGCCTAACCTGACCGACGAGCGAAAGCTCAAACCCCCAGAGAAATCTGGGGGTTATTTTTAATTTTCTACTGTTTTTGTTTTTGTTTTTATTTTCCTAACTACGAAGATGGAACCTAGGAATAGAAGGAGTGTAAATATTTCAATCAGCCAAGCAACCAATAAAGTATGGCTAATGTTGTTTTGTTCGGTTTCTCCGTTAGATATGCCCATACCAGTAGCGTTGTTGTAAGAAATTTCGACTCCGTCGGCGTAGATTTTATATGCACTATCACTTAAATTCGCTGCGCTATAAAGAATTGTTTTTAGAGCGCGGTCGGTCGTAAATTCATAAACCATATTCCCTGAACTATCTTTAATTACTACGGTCGCGCCAGATGAGATTTGGGAATTAAGACTAGCGTAGAAAAATTTCTGCTTCGATTCGCTAGAGATTTCATCAACCATATTTCCCGTTGCAATCACCGTTCCGCCGTTAATATATGTTCCATTTCCCGAATCGAGACCGACATCTGGAGACGTCGGGTGGGCATAAGCAAAAATCTTCCCGCCGTTAATAATCAACTTTCCGTTCGAGTCGATTGCGTCGCCCTCGTCGGCATCAGAGGAAACTTTCGCAAGCATCGAAGCAACATTGATTGTTAAATCATTTCTAACCGTTTCGTTAGTCGAGCTAGCGGTAGTTGTATTTAAACAGTCGTCTTCGGCATAGATTTCATAATCGCCCGTCCCGCCATCAAACGTCAAATTACCTTTCGTCTCGACCCCCTCCTTATTTTTACTTGTAATCTCTAAAAATCCTTCGCCGATAAAATAGAGGTCGATATCTGAACTTATCGCGCCGCTAGCCTTATAGAAAATATAGGGGTCGCCGTCTTGTAGGTCTTCGTTATCTGCCTTTACGGTCGCGAATAAGATATTCTCAATTTCGCTACTCGTATAGATACCGTAATAATTTGAATAATTATTATAATTTGTTAATGCGTCGCCGGAATAATAACTACTATACTTCTCTAACTCGTCCGACCCAAGTAAACTAACTTTTTTCAACTTCCCGCCCTCAAGATAGTTTTTAGTTCCCGAAACGGTTTTGATTGTTACTTTTGCAGCGGTATAATTCTTATCTTTATTATAGACGTAAATTACTGGCGCCTTTTTTGAATCAGTATCAATCGAGGCATTATTCAAGATAAGGTTAATTTCGCCACTCACGCCGTTTGTATTTACCGCAATCATTGCGCCGGAAATTTCGCCGGTAAATTGATAATTGCCGACGGAGTTGATATTGATAACTTTTATTTCTAGCGTTTTAATTTCGACGTCGTTTGACTTTTCGTCAATAAAATCGTCTAAATCGGGCGACTTTACCGCAGATACGCCATCGAAGAGAAAATTTGTTAGGTAAATTTTAGGCAGGTTATCTGAATTATAGTCAATAAGGAAGTCCTCTAGGGTCGTATATTCTTTTAGCTCTAGATTATTTAGGTCAATTTTAGTTAAATCAGTAGCGTTTACTCTTAGCCCGAACCCGAAGGCTCCGATGAGTATGGCGAAGATTGCTGTCAATAATCTTTTCATCTATACCCCCGTTCTAGTTAGATTGTGAGTTGTTATTTGGCATACTCGGAGAAGTAGAATTATCGCCGCTTGGCGGAGTACCGAGCATCTGAGGAGATTGTTGAGTATTCTGATTATTAGAGACCGTCGTCAGCGTATAGAAGTAAATTGAACCGGTTGAGATGATTGCGCCTAATAATATACCGATGATTAGGAAAATAATTTTATCTTTCATTAGTAAAATCCTTATGTTAGTTATTTTAATTTTATCATAGCAGATGGCGTTTAAGAAAATCTTAAAAATAAAAAAGAGCCCGAAATTAGGCTTTAACAGAGGTGGTAGGTCCGGCTGGAATCGAACCAGCATTGTATCCTTAGAGGGGATATGTCCTATCCGTTGAACGACGAACCCATACGGTCATTTTAGCATAAGTTGACTTTTACCGCAATCTGTGATATAATTAGGGGATAGAGTCTTTTTAGGAGATTCTATCTTTTTGTTCCTTAAATCTTAGGTTAGGAGATGAGAAAATGAGCCAACGAAGTAGACAGAGGCTCCAAGGTTGGAGCGAGTTGGACGAGAAAATGCTCGACCCGATTGAACCGCTGGAGGCGGACTTGAGAAGCCCGATGGACGCGATTACGTTCTTTAGGCTCTCGAAAGCCGACAAGCAAGACTACCTGATGTATCTTCAGACGGAGCTGGGGCTCGACCATATCGGCATTGCTGAGATGCTGGGGATTGACCGGCGGAGAATGTATGAGATTATGGCGAAGCTGGACGTTCCCCTGATTAACTCGAAGAACAAGGGGTTTAATTCCCCGAGGCAAGCTCAGAAGCTCGCGGAATTCCGCGCCAAAGCGAAGAAGCCCTCGTTGGTTGAGTCTCTAGTGTATGAGAGGTGTCCGGCATTCGAGGGTTCTTCACAAGAACAATCGGCGACGGTTAATGAACCCGAAACGAGAAAGGAGAATGATGAGATGAGTAAAGTGACTCAGGGTCAGACGGCAGAGGAGATGACGGAGATTCGGAAGCGCGTGATTATCGCGGAGTTTGATGACCCCGTGGTTGAGCTGACGCTCAAAATCAAGGCGCGGCGGAAGACGGCGAACGCGGAAATCAAGAGCCTTTATGATAAGGAGCTGACTGGGCCTATGGACATCATCGACGTCGAGATTCTCAAGATGGTTGATATCTAACAGATTTCTCCTAGCTAACGACTTCGCTCCCTTCGGGGAGCTTTTTTAATAAAGTTTAAGCGAGGAGATTTTTCTCTTCTAGGAAACGCTTGGTTTGATGAGCAACGCCTATGTTCCCGTCAAAAAACGTAGCGTTCGGGAAATAGACCTTGATTTTTTCTTTAATTATGGGGTAATGCGTGCAGCCTAAGACCACAGATTCGACGGATTGTCGAGTTTCTTTTTTTATATCATTAAAAAGGGTTTCTAGGGTTTTATCGATTAAGCGTTCGTCGCGAGATTCGATGGCGGAAGCGAGGTTCGGACAGGGGAGATTCAGGATTTCTAGAGGCGAAGAGGAAGGCGAAGAAGGAGATTGAGGCGAATTAGAGATAGTTTTGGAATAATTGAGCGATTTTAGCTGGTTTTCCTCAAGGGAGCGAGCGGTCGCAGGGGTCGAAAGAATGACGATTTTTTTCGCGCCGGAGGCTAGGGCAGGCTTTAGGGCTGGCTCGGTTCCGATAAAAGTAATCTCTTTAAATTCTTCGCGGAGGGTTTTCAAAACACGGGTCGTTAAGGTGTTACAAGCGATGATAATGAGTTTTATGTCTTCTTTTAAGAGGTTTTTAACATTTTCGCGGGAGATTTTTAAGAGCTCTTCGTCGGACTTTTCGCCATAGGGACAGTTTTTAGTATCGCCAAAATAGATAAAAGTTTCGCGAGGGAGGAGTTTTTTAACGGCGGCGAGAGTCGTTTTTCCGCCAATTCCAGAGTCGAGAACGGCGATTTTAGAGTTTTTTGAGAAAGAGGGGGACATTATTCTTTAAACTTCGGCTTTTCTAAGAGGTAATAAATCGAGGGGGCGAAACGGATAGGGGCGAGGAGAGGCTGGGCGGTTTTTTCCATCTTTACAAGGGTTTTTGTCCCGAAGATTTTTTTCAGGGTTTTCGAGCGAAAGTTCGAGACGGAAAGGACTTTTTTAACGGTAAAACCCTGTTTTTTAAAGAGGTCTTCGATGTATTTGGGGTGGTAATTATACATATTTAGGTCTTTAAGGTAGCTTTGGGACTTTTTAAAGGGGTTTACGTCGGTTCGCTTCGTTAGATAGCGGGCGACCCTCGGAAGAGTTCGTTTGTTCGCTACCTCAACAACGGCGATTCCACCCGACTCAAGAACTCGATAAAGCTCGGAAATAACTTTTTTCATATCTTTAAAATGATGAGTCGCGCGAATCATCATCAGGGCGTCAAATTCTTCGTCTTTAAAGGGGAGGGAGTAGATGTCGCCGGCTTTAACGTTGATTTTGTCGCCATATTTCTCTTTAGCCTGAGCGAGCTCGGTTTTAGAGTAGTCGAAAAGGGTCGATTTCTCCGCGCGTTTAAGATATTCGTCGGCGAGGCGACCATAACCGCCGGCAATATCGACAAAATTTTTCATTTTCTTCGGGAGGAGCTTTTTAATCGCTAGCCGGTCGGCGGCGTCTTCGTATTTTCTATCAGCATCTTCCCAGAAGATTTTTTTATAGTCATAGCCGTTATAATCGGCGACAATATCACGATTCGTCATAGAGATATTATAACAAAAATTTTGAGATAGAAAAATCCCCGCGTGAGGCGGGGAGGGGGTTAGACCAGAGACTCCATGAGCCGGTTCATGATCGCCTGAGCGGCTTCGAGAATCTGCTTGTCGGTCACGACGAGCTTCGGAGGGATTCCGGCAACGATCATCGCGTCGCGGAGGACTTTCAGATCGTCGATTTTCGGGGTGAGGCTGTCGAGAACAGCAGAGAATTCGGGAGTCTTGCTCACGTTGTTCACGAAGCGCTCGCGGAACTCGGCGGAAGTGTAGGAGTTGATGTGGACGACAATCTTATCGTCCCGAGAAAGAACAATAGCCATAAAAATCCCCCTTTCAAGGCTGTCTTTCTATTTTACCACACTTTATTAAAAAAGTCAATAGTTCAGAGCACGATCTTGGTCAAGTTTATTCATCGCGTCGCGATATTCCGGCGCAAAAGCGATTTGATAGTATTCTTCGACGATATCACGGTCGTTGCGCATACGGTTTTCGATTTCGGGAGGCTGTTTTTTATCAGGGTCGCTAGTCCAAAAATCGCGCGGGGTAAAGCGGGTAGTTCCGTATTTTTCTGCGAGAGCGTTGACAGAGTTAAAATGTTTGATGAGGTTATTATGAGCAGAAATTCGCGCTCGGTCGGCCTCTTTAATCCCATAGCCGCGGATTTCTTCGATCGGCATAGTTCGCCAAGCAATATGGTCAATAGCGGCGCGGCGGAAGCTAGTCACGATTCGCTCGTCGTCGGCGGCATGTTCATCTTTAGAGTCGCGGATGGCGGTCAGGAGTTCTCGGCGACGGTCGTCGAAGAAATGGGCAGCCTGAACCTCGACATTGTTCGCGAGGACGCTCTGGTCGGAATAGTTTTTCATCATCGGGACTTCGGCGACAGCTTCCTCTGACGCGTCAAGACCGCCGAGATGAACTTGAGCCTGAAGCCGAACCCAATATTCCCGAAAATCGCGCTCCCAAATCTCAAATTCATTTTTCGCGATATGTTTTTCGCCGCGTTCTTTCGAGCGGGCGAGCTGTTTTTCGAAAGCGGCTTCGAGGTTACGGATTTGGGTAGCTTGGAATTTGGCTTCTTTTGGAGCTTCAGCGACTCTACGCGCGTTAAATTCTTCGACGAAAGCGCGAATTTCCTCAGGGGTCATCTCGCGGTCATCGGCGGCAGCTTCATAAGTCTTTTTGCCAACGATTTTTAATTCCTCCCTAGGGAGAGTTTCGCTCGTTTCAGAGGAAGATTCGGAATTAAATCTAAATTTTTCAACCATTTTACCTCGCTTTCTTTTTAAGAATTATACAAAATTTTCTTAGATTACGCGAGAGACTTCTTCGAGAGTTGTATCTCCCCTTAAAGCGGCGAGGAGACCCTTTTGTTCGAGGGTCAACATCCCGTTTTTTACGGCAACTTTTTCGATTTCGGAGGTATTTATATCTTCGACGTCGCCGCGGATGAACTTTGAGACTTCTTCGGAGACGATTAGTTGTTCCATCAAAACGACTCTTCCCTTATAACCAAAGGGGTCGCCATCGGTCGGGACGGGTTTATAGAGTTTTAGATTGTCGAGATCAACGCCATCAACGCCGGCGAGCTTTTCGCGGAGGTAGCGTTTAGTCGCTTCGTCGGGGTCATATTCTTCTTTTGAGTCGGAAAGTCGGCGGACGAGGCGCTGGGCAATCACGAGGCGAATCGAGGAAGAGAAAATCGGGTTCGTTCCGATTAGGTCAATCATGCGGGAGAAAGCGGCAGAAGTTGAGTTGGCATGGAATGAGCTAAGGACGAGGTGGCCGGTGATTGAGGCTTGGATGGCGGTTTTAGCGGTATCGGCGTCGCGAATCTCGCCGACCATGACGACATCAGGATCGAGACGGAGAACCGAGCGGAGACCGTCGGCGAACGAGCCGCCTTTATTTGTATTTATCGGGATTTGGGAGATGCCGCCGATTCCGTATTCGATCGGGTCTTCGAGGGTAATAATTTTGCGGTCGGTTGTATTGAGGGCGTTGATGATGGAATAGAGAGTCGTCGATTTTCCGGAGCCGGTCGGGCCGACCATTAAGACGAGCCCGCGAGGGTGAGAAACTACCTCGTTAATTTCGGCGCGCTCTTCGCTAGAGAGGCCGAGGAGATCGAGGTTCAAGAGGGATTCGTCGAAATTAAAGAGACGGAGAACGGCGTCTTGGCCGTACATGGTCGGGACGGTTTCGACACGGACGTTGAGCATATGAGTCGCGCCATCTCGGGTGATGTCGGTTTGGAGATGACCGGATTGAGGCTTATTCGCGGCGGCGGAAACGTTGGCGCGAGAGGAAAGCTCGCCCATGAAAATTCGGTAACGGTCTTTATCGATATCGGCGACGGGGTGGAGGATGCCATCGACGCGCATCCTAATCCGGATTTTATCGCGCATATTTTCGATATGAATATCGGAAGCGCCGAGCTTATCGGCTTGATCCAAGAGAAAGTCGAAAACTTTTTCGGTCGAGACGGAGTTTAAAGTCTGGGAAACTTCGGCGATGGTCTCGGAATCACCCTCGGAAGCGATTTTAATATCATCATAAATGACTTCTTTCGGGGGGTCATGGCGAAGCATGAAAACTTTAAAAGCAGAGCCGGAAATGAGGAAAAAGTCAATTCTTTCGCCCTCGGAATCGTATTCGTCGCGCATTTTTTGGAGGAGAGAACGGGGGGTTTGGGAAGTAATCATGAATTGATAGTGTTCCCCGCCGCCGCCTTTTTGGAGGGGGATGATATAGTTTCGATGCATCTCTTCGACGGAGATAACGTCTCTAGCGAGCGGAATCGTCTCTTCAAATTCACGCGTATCAAGATAAGGCAGACCTAAAATTCGGGCGCGGGAAGCGGTCGCGTTTTCTTCGTTATCGCGACGCTTTCTTTGGACTTCTTCTTCGTTCATATTTTTATTATAACATAAGCGGCTTAGTTTTTGGGACAAAAAAATACCTCGAGAGAGGCGAGGTTTAGATTGGTACACCCGGAGGGACTCGAACCCACGACCCTCTGTTCCGAAGACAGATGCTCTAATCCACTGAGCTACGGGTGCGACCTTTGGTAATTATACCACAAATATCCCCTTTCGGGGATATTTATAGCTATCTTCCGTCTTTGTGGCGGGCGTGGCGACGTTTTTCGCTATGTTTGTGGTTGTTGTT
The DNA here is from genome assembly GCA_964610655.1 of uncultured Candidatus Saccharibacteria bacterium. Taxonomy (GTDB): domain Bacteria; phylum Patescibacteriota; class Saccharimonadia; order Saccharimonadales; family Saccharimonadaceae; genus Nanosyncoccus. The sequence goes on along the minus strand of CAZSYG010000015.1, from coordinate 5,189 downwards.
GCGATTTAACTTCGCGACTTTGATGGTTTTCTTTTTAGTCATGGGGGAATTATAACATAGATTAGTGATTATTTCAATTTAGCCTGTTCAATTTGGTGCTTCTACAGATTATTCTTGACATTTATGCTTATCTGTGGTATAATGAGGGGTAGAGCAGTTGCTCTAGCAATTTTATATCTGATGTTTTTAGATCGTAGAGGAAAGGGAGGGATTCTTATGAAACGGTCGCAATTACATATGACTAAGACAGGTTGTTTCTTCTTACTGCTCGCATGTTTCGACATATATGCATTCATCTCGATATGTATTGGTCGAGGATGGGCTTTTAGGACTCTAGTGAAGCTTTCTGAACCGTTTATACAATTTCCTAATGTGATAACCAAGTCGCTGTCGGCATAGGGTTTTCGTTGCTCGGGAGACTTTGCATGGAAATATCTGATCTCGAAACAGTTGATCTAAGGTATATTAAAAGTCGAACAATAAGTAACGAGCATCTTATGTCGTCTTATACTAGCACCTACACGACAGGTTCGATAAAAGGGGAAGGCAAAGTATTTTACCGATATGTTGCTGGTAGCGTAGACCATAAGAACTATATCCGTGTTTATGTTCGTAATAAGGATGACGGAAGTATTGAACTCCGAGAGTTGCCCGCCAAAAAGACGAAAATTTACCAGACAAAAGGTGTTCCTAGATTGCAAACCTACAATAAAATATATCATCCGGTTTATTCTCTTCTATTTGAGCACCATGAGACTTCGGAAGAAATAAAGAAGGAGTATTATCGACTGTATATTCCCGAAGGGGCTATTTCCGAAGAATATTCTTTCAATTAGTATCAGCATCAGATTTATTAGCCGCCCTCGGGCGGTTTTTTTATGGTCTATGTTAAAAATAAATCCCACCGAAGTGGGATTTATTGGGTTAATTATTGGATTTGATTAGTCGCGGTTGACGCAGCGGACGGCGATACCATCAATTTTAGTGCTAGCATCTCCTGCGGCAACTTGGATGCTATTACTTCTAGCATAGAATCGTGATGCAGAATGATGATTATAAGCTTGTGATGTCCAATAATCTCCTTCGGTCCTCCTTCCGCCTAGATGCCCATCACCAAACGACAAATATCCAGAGTAATTTAAGGCTATCGGAGTCGTATTTAAAGCTAATGATGCCCCAGTTTCCCCGTAAGTTGGATTATTCGCTGAAGTTTGAACACCTGATGTTTCAATTAACCCATATCCATTAGTCGAGTTCATAACGAGTTTCGTCCAAGTTTTATCTGTGTTTTTATTCCCAAAGGTCGGTAATCTCCATCCAGCAGGACAAATTGAACTATCTGCATTTGGGCTAGAACTATCTTGAAGATATTTTCCCGATTCTGCGGTAGCAGCATACCAATTGTAGATGCCATCTGATTCGTAATTATACGATCGCGGAATTTCAGTTCGACTATTGCTTTCGACACAATAACCGAGATTTGTTCTGTATGTTGATCTTGAATCATCAGCACTCTTATTAGCACAACTACTATCAGTTCCTACTTCTTCTCCTGATTCATTATATCTACTCCCCCAAGTATAATTCTTCTGATCGAGATTTTGGAACTGGGCAGGCTGAGCTTGACCGAGGACACGGAGCGTAAAGTCGGAGAAAGTCTCGCCGGACTGGTATTTGGCGACAGTCGAAGCGGATGGGTCCCAAGCTTTCTTGCCATTGCCGAGGTCGACGAGATCGGTTCGCGAGGTCGAGAGGTCGGTGTTGTCGGAGGTTAGGTTGTTCGTTCCGGCGAAGTTAGCAAGTTCGAGGTTTAGGTTATTGACCATCCAGCAGTTACCATCTTTGAGCTTTCTGACGGCATAAGTTTTTCCGTCACGATTATCAGTCAGGGCGACGGTTTGATGCTCGCCGAGCGTCGAACAACCGGACCAGTTTTGCATCTCGCCAGCGGACGGGAGCCACTTAGCGTAAAGCTGTAATCCTTCGGAGCTTAATGTACTCGGAGTCGTAATTGTCTCGTTCGCCTGATAAGTCGTTCCGAAGCCGTTTTCCTGCGTGTTCCAGCCGACGAAGGCGTAGCCGAGTTTGTTATAGGTCGGGGCGGTCAACATGACGTCGGAGTTCGCCGAGGCAGTTTGATCGCTCATCGTCCCAGTCCCACCGTTTCCGTCATAGCAAATCTTCCCAGCTTCGCAAGCGACAGCTTCTTCTTCATCTTCCTCGACGGTTGTAGCCTCCATTCCGCGGGCTACGCAACGAACGGTTAAGCCGAAGGTCTTGCTGCCGCTGTCCTGGGGATTGACGCGCGTAGAATAGAGGTTGAGGTAGCGGGCGTCTATGGTAGAGGACGGAGTAGAAGACCAGTAGTTTCCGTTTGAACCTCGATTGTTTAAATAACCGCCAACCCAGTAGTAGTAGCCTGAAAAGATAATAGAGAGAGGATAATTTCTAGCTCTTCTCGAACCGTCAGTGCTACTCGCAACAGAATATTTTGTAGTCAGCAAGTTAGACCAAGAATGATCTCCGGAATTATCCGGTAATTGCCAACCCGCCGGACAAATCGAATCTGTTGCGTTTCCGCTCGTCATTTCCCAAGTTCCGCTTTGCGCCGTTGCAGCATACCAGTTATACCAGTTCCCCATATATAACGTAGCAGCATTATCTCCGTTGACAGAAGTCGGCGTTCCAGAAGACTTGTAATCGCCAGATACTCCGTCTTGCGATGGGCTGTTCTGAATCCAATCGCTCCCGTTGTCATAGCTTCGCGGAATTGCAGCATTGGCGTTATTCGTTACATCTGTGAGCGGGGTTAGATTTCCGTCATCGCTCAATTTACTACCCCAATAACAGCCAGAGCCGGCATTTTCCTTAGATTGGAACTGTTCAGAACAAGTTTGGTCAGCTCCGAGCTTAGACTGAAGTTTTTCTGTTAAGGTCGAGCCAGTGAGAGCCACAACGGAAGCGCTTGGATCCCAATAACCTCTTGTCTTTGATTCTTCCGAGTTAAGGTCAGTATTCGCAGGGGTAAGACCACCATTAGTATCATTTTTCCCTGCAAAATCAGCCAGTTCGAGATCGAGGTTTTGAACCATCCAACAGTTTCCGTCAGCGAGTCTCCTGACAAGATACTCCTTGTTGTCTCTTATATCTTCAAGTTGGAACGTCCCCGTACCTATTGCGAGGGAATCGGTTGCAGAATTAGCAAGGGCGACGCCAGTTCCGGTTCTATTATAAATCCTCGCGTCGGAGCCAACAGTCGCGCCCCAGACATTCGTCATCGAACAGATACCTGCCGTGATTCCCTGCATGGTTTGGACATAGTAGTTATCATTACTGTCTTTAGTCTGCAACCCAACATAACGCGTTACGCCCTCGTCATTTCCGTCAGTATTATAGCTAATATATCTTCTCGTTAAGCCGCTAGTAACCGGAATTTCTACGATGTAATCATAATCCATCCCCTCGTTCAAACCCAACTCTGGGAGAACACAACTGACGCGGAAGCTACCATTACTAGATTCAAGACTATTAGAAACAACAGGACAGTTCGCAACAGCTAAGTTCTTGGCATTCTCGAACTCGGTTTGGGAAAACTCATCATCATTGTTCGCGTCAGCTAAAACCGCATCGGAGTGTTTAATCAACTTGATCGAGATTTGGCTTTGACGAATTTGTGCACCCTCGGCATCAATATCCATATATAAAGTTGTTACATCGGTCGGCCCGCCGAACACGACGGAACTCATGACATTGGTGGATGGAGTATCTAAATCAGAAGCGGAAGCAACCGCAGTATAAAGAATCTTAGAACCATAAGTCCCTGCGACTAGACCGTTATTGACTTGAACGCCATAAACAACGGTCTTAGTATTATTACTATCGCCAGTTAAAGTTTCTCCATCAAGCTCCGTCGTCCCAAAACCATTGGGGTTAATCGTATCGGCAGACCAAATCAAATCTTCGCTGCCAAAGGTCGGGACTGCCGCCCATTTAGCATTATAAAGCGCGAGGTCATAGGCATTGGTCGTATTGGAGGAGATGATTTCTCCAGAGAGGTTAGCGTTAGAATATGTCCCAGCGGAAGAAAAACCGGTCTCGCCATCGTTTAGGGCATACCCCCAGTTATTGCCAGTAAAGCGAGCTGGACTATCATTATCTTCGGTAACGGGAGAGATACCGATACCGGTATGAGCGCAGGCGCTTTTCTCAACAACATTCGCATCAAAATCGTAACAGAGTTTTTGGTTCGTGCCGACGGAAGAATCCATAGAGAGATAGACGTTAAAATGCTTCCCCGTCGTATTCACGGTTAAAGTCTTGGCAACGGTCGCGACCCGACCAACGCTATCGGGCGTAATTGAGCTGCCGTTGTTGAAAGCAACATTGCCAGAGTTAGAGCCAGTATCGAGCTCTAGGACGACTTTAGTCCAATCAAGGGCGAGAGAAGCAGTCTCGGCGTTCGCCTCCGCAACAATATACGGCACAAATGTAAAACTAAGAATAGAAAGGAAGAGAAGTAGAAAAGAAGTACGGAGATTTCTATAGGGATTGGCGGTTAAGCTAAGACCGCCACGGAATATTGGGATTTTTGGTTTCTTGATTTGCATTTTCTACCTCTCTTTTGGTTATATTATTCCTCGAAGGTAGAACCATTCTTGCTTACGGGAGCCGTAAGCGAACACATTTTTGAACCATAGGAGCGATACGGCTCCGGTAAACAAAAATGGCACCACGAGGGTGCAACAACTAATTAAACCGTCCTGCACAAAGAGAACAAGAAAACGCTAACTAGTAACCTCAATGGTGCCAGTAATGACGTTCTCTAGTTCCCGTTGTTCAACTTTTTTGTACAGGATTTTTGAGGTGCTAGTTTTCGGGACTATATTCCCAAAAACTGACGGTTATTTTTAGTTGTTGCAATCTTAGTTTACCAGTTCAAAACGCTTTTGTCAATAAATTTAGGCTCAAAATCTTCATTTGTTTTTAGGGTTTGAAGTTATATAATATGATTATGATGAAAGAGAAAGGGCTAGAAAAATATCAGAAAGTCGGGATTTTATTTTTGGTAGTAGTGATTGCGGGGTGCGTCGGGTGGATGTTTGAGTTTTTGTTGGGGCTGGTTGAGACGGGGCATGTTTATATGAAGGGCGGGAATTTTTTGCCGTGGATGAATATTTATGCGTTCGGGG
>CAZSYG010000014.1:0-15847 GCA_964610655.1 uncultured Candidatus Saccharibacteria bacterium | reverse complement strand
GTGCCTCTTCCGAAAGGAACAACCGTAAAAACCGTAACTTTAGATATGGCTTTAAAGCAGCTCGAACTCCCCGAACTCCCCCGCTCTCTCGGAAAGGCCAAAGACGGAACCGAACTCATTGCTTCCTCCGGCCCCTTCGGCCCCTACCTAAAAGCCGGAAAATATAACATCCCCCTAAAGGGCGAAAATCCTTATAAAATTACTTTCGCGACCGCAAATAAATTCTACGAAGAAAAACTAAGTTCAATTATCGCCGACTGGGGCGACGTCATGATTATCAACGGCGCCTATGGCCCCTATATCAAAGGCCCAGGGCGACGAACCAACCTCAAAATCAGCAAAGACGAAGACCCGAAAAAAATTACCGAGAAAAAAGCTAGAAAGCTACTCGAAGAAAAATTCGGCTCAAAAATCTCCGCTAAAGCCGCTTTAAAAGCCAAAAAATCTACTAAATCCGCAAAAAAGACAACTACTAAAAAATCTACTAAGAAAAAATAAACATTAGTATAATTTTCTTGCCATTTTTTAAAAATTTATGATACAATAAATGAAGTTGCTTCTTAGAAGTAAACCGTCTAGGAATCCTAATTCCTCGTATTTTAGAAAAGTCCAACTGTTTCTAGTTGACATTATCGAATTTTTATGCTATTATAATTATAAGTTTAATATCAATGGGGTGGAATAAGGGAAAATATCACTAATGGATCGAAATGCGGAAATTATCGCGCGCGCGATAGAGAGCAGCCTAAATATCATCGACCAAGACCGCGAAAAGAAAATTATTTCGTGTCGCTTCGGGCTTTCTGGTCACAAAGAAACCCTCGAACAAATCGGCGATTCTCTCTCGGTTACTCGCGAGCGTGTTCGCCAACTCGAAAAAGTCATCTTAATTCGTCTCCGAATTAACGCGAAAGAGGGAAAAATCGAAAACCTTCCCGCCGCCGAAAAACTTATTATCCGTAACCTAACCGAAACTGGACGTGTCTCTAAAATCTCTGATCTCGCCGATAAAATTTATGGCCGTAAAACGACCAACGCCGAAAAAGCGGGCTTAAACTTTATCGGGGAGATTTCTTCCGTCTTAACGATTATCCCCGAAAACGATAAATACTTCCTCGGTCTCGGAATCGCCGATTATGGCGACGAAAAGAAAATTAAGGGGAAAATCGACGAAGTCGTAAAAATCATCAAAGAAAACAAATCTCCTCTTTCTCTCGACGAGCTCGATTCTCACCTCGACTATGAACATCCTTCCCATATCGCCGCCATCGCTTCTCTCTCGAAAAATCTTTCGACTCTTAACGGACTTTGGGGGCTCTCGAAATGGCCGACTGTCAACCCGAAAAACATCCGCGATAAAATCTTCGTCATTCTCGAAAACGCGAAAAAACCGATGCACTTCAACGAAATCGCCGACGCTATCGCTTCCTCTAACTTTAAACGCAAAAACGTAACCGTCCAAGCCATCCATAACGAACTCATCAAAGATTCTCGCTTCGTTCTCATCGGCCGCGGAATTTACGCTCTCGATGCTTGGGGTTATAAAAAGGGAACTGTTTCCGAAATTATCGTCAACATCATCAAAAAAGCCAGACGACCCCTTTCTCGCGAAGAAATCATCAGCAATGTCCTCGCCTCCCGCAAGGTCAAAGAAACCACCATCCTCCTAAACCTCCAAAACAAAAACCTCTTTAAAAAAGTTGATAAAAACCTCTACGATTTAGCATAATCCCCTTAGACAAAAACAAACAAATATGCTAAAATAAATATATCTATGCTCGCAAAAATCGTTAAGTTTATCCTGACTCCGATTATTTGGATTCCCATCGTCGGTATTTTTGCGTATCTGACTTATCTCAACTATAAAAAAGCGAACCGTCTAAAAGTTCTAAACGTCGATTCCGTCCTTTTGATGCTCGAAATCCCCCGAACGAACGATAAAAAGGAGCTCGCCGCCGAACAACTTTTCGCCTCGCTTCATGGCATCCTTCGCGATAAAAACGAGCTTCGCGCTTCCGGTGGCGTTCAGGAACACCTTTCCTTTGAAATTGTTTCTTCCGGCGGTCAAATCCGCTTCTATGTTTGGGTTCCGAAAATCCTCCAATCTTTCGTCGAGGGTCAAATCTACTCCCAATACCCCACCGTCCAAATCTACAAAATGAACGAGGACTACGTCGACAATCGTCACAAACACGAAATCGTTTATTCCGCCGAGTTGACCCTAAACGAAAACGAAGCCCTCCCGATTAAAACCTTCGAGAACTTTGAAGTTGATCCTCTCGCTGGAATTACCGGCACCCTCGCGAAGCTCGACCCCGATCATAACGAAGAACTCTGGATTCAAATCCTAACCCGCCCAATCGCCGACGATTGGCACAAAACAACAACCGACAAATGGATTTCCAAAATCAAATCCGGCGTTACATCGAACGGTTTATTAAGTTCTCTCTTCGGCGTCGATATCGACTTTTCTTGGTTCATCCAAATCTTCTCCGCCCTTTGGACTCCCCCGACCGGTAGCGGCGAAAAAGTGACCGCCGACGGAAAAACCGTCAAGGTCGAAATCTCCGAACGCGACAAAACCCGAATCTCCAAGGCCGAAGAAAAGGCAACCAAGCTCGGCTACCAAGTCAAAATCCGCCTCGCCTATCTCGGCGCCGACGAAATCTCCGCAAAACTCAATATGCAAGCCCTCATCGGGACCTTTAAACAATATAATTCAACAAATCTAAACGGGTTCAAGATGCTCGGGAGCACTTTTGAACCGGAAGCGTTAGATAGTTATAAGTTAAGGCAGTTTACCGACGACGGCTTCATCCTAAACATCTCCGAACTCGCGAGCGTCTATCATCTCCCTCACACCTCCGTCGAAACCCCGAACATCGTCTGGGCAAACACTAAAACCGCCGAACCACCCGCGAAACTCCCGCTCATAACCGGCGACCCGACCAACGACGAAAACATCTCCGCTTTCGGCTTAACCAATTTCAGAGGCATCAATCATCAATTCGGGTTGCTCCGTCGCGATAGAAGCCGCCATGTCTACATCATCGGCCAAACCGGCGCTGGTAAATCCGGCTTGCTCGAACTTTTCGCGCTCTCCGACATCTTTTACAACCAAGGTTATTGCATTATCGACCCTCATGGCGACTTTGCCGTCGATAACCTAAAATTCATCCCCGAAAGCCGCATCAAAGACGTCGTCTATTTCAACCCCGCCGACACCGAGTTCCCTGTCGCCTTTAACCCGCTCGAACTTTCTGACCCCGCGAGAAAACCCAACGTCTCCTCCGAAGTCATCGGCGTTTTGAAGCGGATGTTCGGCGAAAGCTGGGGCCCGCGCCTTGAACATATTTTACGCTATACCCTCCTCGCCCTACTCGACCGCCCCGAAACGACTTTATTAGACATCTCCCGCATGCTAACCGATAAGGATTTCCGAAAAGAAACCCTCGATTACTGTAAAGATGTAACCGTTCTCCAATTCTGGAAACAGGAATTTGGAACTTGGAACGATAAACAGGTTACCGAAAGCATCGCCCCTGTTCTCAACAAGGTCGGCGCCTTTACCGCAAACCCCATCATCCGCAACATCATCGGTCAACCTAAATCCAGCTTCGACGTTAGAAAAATCATGGACGAGGGGAAAATCCTTGTTGTTAATCTTTCTAAAGGTTTAATCGGCGAAGATAACGCCGGAATCTTGGGCGCGTTTTTAGTAACTAAGGTTCAGCTCGCCGCGATGTCCCGCTCCGATATTCCCGACGTTAAAGACCGCCGACCTTTCTATCTTTACGTCGACGAGTTCCAAAATTTCGCGACCGATTCTTTCGCCGTCATTCTCTCCGAAGCGCGCAAATACGGTCTCAACTTAACCGTCGCGAACCAATACACCGCCCAAATGACCGATTCCGTCCGCGACGCTGTCTTCGGCAACGTCGGAACGACGATTAGTTTCCGCGTTAGCGCCGATGACGCCCCAGTCCTCGTCAAACAATTCGAGCCAACGTTCGATGAATCCGATTTAATCCAGATGAACAACCGCAACTTCATCATTTCCATGATTATCAACGGCGAAAAAGTCCCCGCTTTTTCCGCGACTACCCTCTCTATTCCCGAAGCCCCGAAAGACAACCTCGAAGAAATCATCACCGCCAGTCGCGAAAAATACTCCCGTCCCCGCTCCGTTGTCGAAGAAGAAATCCGCGAAACAATCGAAGCTAGCGAAAAATACAAAAAAGATCTTTCTGACTCCGGTCGCGCCGCCGGCGAACAGGGAACTAGACGCGCTCCTCGCGAAATCCCTAATTTCCTCTTTAAATCTTCCGACGTAACCAAGTCTAAATCTTACGACCCCAACTCCCGAACGAAAACCGAACTTAACACCCCCTCCGCCGACTTCAAAAAGCTCAAACTCTCCCCGAACACCGCCGAAGAAAAAACCGACCGCCTAGGTCTAAAAGATCTCGGAAAACTTTTCCAAGCTAAAAAAGAAGAACTAAAGGTCGAAACTAAACCTAGCCAAAAGGTCGAAATACAACCAATCATAGGGAAAGAACAGGGAAAAGCTAAACGAAAAAGGGAACGAAGAAATAAAAAATCCCCTAATTCCCTCCAAAAACCCGTTCTAGACCAAGCTACCCCTAAACCTGAGTCTAACCCAGCTTCTTCTGAAAAACCCCTAAAAACCCCCGAAAATCAGCCCAAAGGCATTATTAAAGACATCTCTGGTGACGGTTTCTATTTTCTCGATAAAAACAACTCCTCGAAAGAGCCGGAAACCTTCTTAACTTTTACTCACGACGAGAAAAAATAATCCTCTGATTCACCCCTCTTCCCCCAACTTCCTTCACTTCCAATGTCGCACAATAACTCTTTTGAGACATAAGCACTTTGAAAACTAGACGCAAAACACACTCATAATAAACTCATGATAAACACTAGAAGCAAATTATCTCTTTTTCGAAACATCATTCCGTAACCCCGTTAAAAATAACAACATTTTCCTCGTTCAAGCGAATCAAAGTCCTATTTTCAAGCGATTCCGCAGAAATAAATAAGGGATTCCACAATCTAAACTGTCTTTTTAAATCAAAACCCCAAACAAACCCCGAACTTAACCCCAAATTTTTCCTCCGACCCCTATAAACCCACCGACTTCGCCAAAAACCCAAATTTCTTCCCGTTTTTCCCTCTTTTCCCCGCCAAAATCCCAAAAACTCCAACCGAAATTTTTCCCCAAAAAATCTTTCATTCTACTCTCCCCAAAAATCCTCAAGAACAAAAACCGAACTTAGGGAACGATATCATACAATTCCCGCCAAAACCACTCCTAAAGCCTCTCCCCGAAATTCCCTAAACTACCTATTCCCCCTAATCTTCTCCGTAAACTTATATAACCCCTGTATCCCGTTTTCGAGATAATAATAATGTCGAACATATCCTATCGACAACCCCGTTAAAATTAAATCCATCAAACTCAACAACCCAAAAAACAGCTCACTCCCCTTTATCGGCAAAATCGCAAACAAAATCCCCGTCCCCGCCAAAAACATAACCGTCAGAAAAACGAAAAACAGCATAATCAACAGATGAACCAGCCGCTCGTGCTGAAACTCCCGAATCCTCGCCTCGTGAAGCCGAAACAGCTCCTCGCTCCGATTCCCTTTCTTAATCTCCCGTTCTAAAAACTCTCGATATTTTTTAATTTCATTAACCATAACTATATTCTATCTCCAATATGCCTTCCGTTCAACCCTGACATCTACATACTCAACCATCTCAATCCCTTTTTCCTTTAAATACTTAATCATCCTCTCAATATCTTCCGCCGTTACCCCAATCCCCCGATCCAAACTCACTTTAAACACCCCCGAAAACTCCGCGAGGCTCAAATCAACCTCCCGAATCTTCCCGACCGGAATCCGCGCCTGCGTAACCGTCAGACCTCTTTCCCCTAGCTCTGTCTCCAAATTCGCAATAAACTCCCTCATCCTCGCGCTCATTTTCGCTGTCACCCCCGTCGTCTCATCAATCACCTCAATCGTCGGGCTAACTTCTATCACCTCTACTCCACCTTGTCGCGAAATTACCTTGATAAACTCCTCTCCCGCCAAAATCGCCATCCACACCAAAATCCCCGCCAAAAATATCACAATCGAAACCGAAATTAACTTCTTTTTTTGATAGTATTTTTTCGCCCGTTTTCGCTCCGAATCCGACTCCGGTCTTTCCCTTTTTCCGGCGATAGTTTGTCCGCTCCGAATCATGCTTTTTCCCCTGTTATTTTCAAAAATCTTGTCATTTCCTCTCCGCGCTCCAATCACTACTTCCTAAGTTCGGTTTCCGTTCGGTTCTTCCCTACTTCGACTAGAATCTCCGCTAGCCTCTTCGCCGCTTCCCGCTTCGCCGTCGCGCCGAGTTTTTTCGCCAGCTCTTCCCTCTTCTTCGGACTCCTAACTAGCGTCCGCACTTCCTCCAACAACAATCCCGACTGCTTCATCAACCTCTCATCATAAATCACGCGCGCCGCCCCTTCTTTCTCCAACTTATCCGCGTTCTTAACTTGATGCCCCCCAGGCAACCTCTCGAACGGAATTAAAATAACCGCCTTTTCTAGCGCCGCTAACTCCGCAATCGTCGTCGCCCCCGCTCTCGAAACCACCACGTCCGCCGCCCCCATCAACTCATTCATCGTCGAATTAAATTCCCACATCCTAAAGTTCGACTTCAGCTTCGCCCCCTCCCAATCTTCATATTTCTTTAGCTCAACTAAATCCTCAAAATGTTTCCGTCCCGCGACCAACCCAACACTCGTCAGCTTCAACATCTCCGGCAAGATCTCAGAAACCGCCTCGTTGATGTGCTTAGCCCCCTGACTCCCGCCAGTAATAACGACCAACGGTCTTTCCGGATCAAACGAAAACGCTTTCTTTAAACTTTTCTTCTGGCTCAAACTAACCTTTTTAAATTCCTCCCCGACCGGCGTTCCGACCCATTCCATCCTCCCCCGAACTTTATACTTTTTCCTTAATTCTTCCTCCTCAAACGAACTCCCCATCGCTACCACTCTCGCGTGTTTCATCAAAACCCGATTCGCCAACCCAGCCACCGTGTCTGATTCATGGACAACATACGGAATGTTTAATATCCGCGCCACCATCCCCACCGGCAGCCCAACAAATCCGCCCTTCAAGAAAATTACATCCGGCCTATCTTTAATCAACCGGAAAAAACTCTGGAAAAACCCGCCCAAAAAGCCTAAAAAGCCTAAAATATTCCCTAAAATTAGTTCTCGAAACGTTACCGAAAAATGTCTAAAATAATCCGAAAGTTCCCATCCCGCGTAACGCCTAAACTTCCCTGCTAAAATCTTCCTAACCTTTACCCTCTGAATCCCCCCGCTCTTTTTCCCCTTAGCTCCCCCGTGGAATTCTTCTGCTGCCTCTCCTAATGTTGTAAGTTTTACAACATTTCCATAGTATTTCCTATCTGTCCAAAACTCAACTTTCGTCCGCGGATTGATTTTTAATAGTTCCCGAACCGTCGCGACCGCCGGCGTAATATGCCCCCCGCTTCCTCCCCCAACCACCAACACTTTCATCTCTCTCTCCTCTCTTCCCCTCTCGAACTATAACTCTTCTTCTGACTAGTTTTTACCCTCTTAGTATAGCACGAAAGCTGCGCGACCAACCCCAAACTAATCGCGACGAACATCATACTCGTCCCCCCATAACTCAACAGCGGCAACGTAATCCCCGTCAACGGAATCAATCCCGTCATCGCCATCATATTTATCGCCGTCTGAACCAAAATCCAAGCAAACACTCCCGCCGCAATTAACTTATGTTCCTCATCTTCCCCTCGCTCAACCACCCCCAAAATCCTCGCTAAAAGCGTCGCGAATATTAAAACAATAATCGCCAACCCCAAAAACCCAAACGTCTCCCCCATAATCGCGAAAACCGAATCGTTAATCGACTCCGGAAGATACCCAGTCGCCTGAACCGAATTTCCGACCCCAACTCCCGTCAACCCCCCCGTCCCAATCGCCATCATCGCGTTCTCGATATGATAATTGTCCGCCTCTTCCCCGTTCGTAAACGTCAAAATCCGCTCCATCCTATGCGGACTGCTCACAATCGCCAACACCCCCGCGACTAAAATCCCCCCTAAAATTAAACTAAATTTCTTAAAGCTAATCCCGCTCATAAATAAAATCCCCAAAATAATCGCCATAATCGCCACTCCCGTCCCCAAATCTTTCTGAACCACCACCGTAAAAAACAGCGCCAACCCCGAATAAAATCCCGCCGGAACCAAAAAGTCGCTCGTCTCTAGCTTCCCCTCTTTTTTCCGCGCCGCCGCCAGTTGCGCGAGATATAAAACCAGCCCTAACTTCAAGATTTCCGCCGGCTGCAAACTTCCGAACCCTCCGAGCCGAATCCATCTACACGCCCCTAACTCACATTTCGCCAAACTCGACCCCGCCGCCGCTAACCCCGCCAGCCCGACACACGCCAAAACCCCCAAAATCATAATTATCTTCGAGAATTTTCTCAACTTTTCATACGGAAACTTAAACGCGACCAAAAACGCCGCTCCCGACAAAACAACATTGATTAACTGATGTATAAAAAAGTAATTTTCCGACAGCTCCGACCCATACGTCGCGTTCATAAAATTCGCCCTCATCGGCCCCACCGCATAAATCACCACTAGCCCAACAACAAGCAACAAAATCGTCAAAATCGTAATCACTCGATCACTCTTATGCTTTCTCATACCACCCATTATATCACACTAAACAATCCCTCCAGCGCTTGCTAAAAACATTCCTAATATGGCGGCAATCCCCGCCAACACCCAAAACCTCATCACAATCTTCGCCTCTCCCCATCCTTTCGCCTCCAAATGATGATGAATCGGCGCCGAAATAAACAATTTATGTTTAAACACCTTCTTCCAAAACATCTGAATCAAACTCGACCCCGCCTCAACCACCAAAATCACCCCAATCACCGGCAACAGCAAAAACGCGTTCGTCATCATCGCGACCACCCCTAGCCCCGCCCCTAGTGCGAAACTCCCGACATCCCCCATCATAAACCTCGCCGGCGGAACATTAAACCAAACATAAGATAATAACCACCCCACAACCGTCAAACAAAACCCAAACAACATCCATTGTCCCTGAAACAGCGCAATCACCCCATACGCTCCATACGCAATCATGGCAAGTCCCCCCGCTAGCCCGTCTAGCCCATCAGAAATGTTTACCGCGTTACTCGTCGCGACAACCGCAAACGCGAATAAAAACAACATCCCAATCGCCCCGACCTCAACCGCGCCAAAAAACGGCACCATGATACTCGTCCACCCTAGTTTAAACGCGAAAAACCATCCCAAAAACAACCCCACCACCGAAATCAAAAACATCTTTACCGGCGCCCTTAGCCCCGCCGCTCCTTCCCCGCTCCCGAAAACGTTAATCATGTCATCAATCAGCCCAATCGCCGCCCCGCCCAAAAACCCCGCTAGCGGCAACCACGTCTGACCTCTGTCCAAATTACAAATCGTCGTCACAATCGCAACCGCGACTACCCCAACAATCCCCGCCATCGTCGGAAACTTTCGCTTAAACTTATGCGCGTGAAGTTTCGTCATCACCGGCAAACTCCCCCCATCCGCCGTCGTTTTCTTCTGTTTTTTCCAAAACTTATATTTATACGCAATCGTCGTATAAATCGGCGTCAAAAACATACTCAGAAGAAACGCGCCCAACGTCAAAATCAACCCGTAAAAGATTTCCTTGTTTAGCTCTCCGAACAGCATCAATTTTCTTTCCTTTCTTTTAACTTTCGCTCGGCTTAATCTTTAAATAGTCTATCATAAAATTACTTAGCGCAATAAACGTCGGCAACGCGTCCCTATGCCCATCCGCCTCGTCGCCGTCCTTCCATATTCTAACCATAATTATATAATCTGACAAGTCTTGACTATTTCCCCCAAACCCGATATATGTCGCGACCAACTCATCCAAAACATATTTCCCGTCTCGAATTACTTGCGCCGTCCCCGTTTTTCCGCCCGTAACATACCCCGCCTTATCTAACGCCTTAAACCCTTGCATCGTCCTCGTCCTAATCAACATCTCTCTCATCGTCTTACTCGTCGCCTCACTAACCGCTCTCCGAACCGGCGCCTCCGCCTCTTTCTCAACTAACTTCCCATTTTCCATTTTCCCCTTAACAACCGTCGGTCGATAATAATTCCCCCCGTTAATCAACGCCGAATAAGCGGAAATGACCTGAACCATCGTCACTTGTAAATTCTGTCCAAACGTCATATTCGCGTATAGCGAATCTCGCCCGTCCCCCTCGTTCGGGTCTCCAATCACCCCCAACGATTCATACAACTCAATCCCCGTCTCTCTCCCTAACCCAAACTTTTCCGTATAATAATTATATAGCGTTTCCCGCCCCTTTTGCGTAATCCGCGTCGCGTCCCCGCCGATATACCTCAGCGCCTGAATACTCCCCGTGTTCAAACTCCAATCTAACGCGTCCTGCATCGTCAACGTCCCATACAACGAATCTTTCACTGTCGCGTTCCAAATCGGCCATCCATCAATATACGTAACGTGCTCATTATAAAATGTCGTCTCCGGCGTCAACACCCCCTCCTCAATCCCCGTCGCCATCACAAACGACTTACACACGCTCGCCGGCTCATACGGGTCTTCTGTTGTCTTGTTAACATAAATCTCCGCGCTCTCAACATTCCCATATTCCGCCGGATTATACGTCGGAACATTCGCCATCGCCAAAATCTCCCCGTTGTTCGGATTCATCACAATCGCCGCCGCCCCCGTATCTCCCAACTCCTGAACTTTCTCCGCCAAAATTTTCTCAACCCCTTTCTGAACATTCCGGTCAATCGTCAAAACGACATCTTCCCCGTCTTCCGCCGGAATTTTAATATTCTCATCTCCAATCGACAACGCAATATTATTCACGTCCGCAATCGTCTTCAACATCCCATCTTTCCCCCGTAATTTCTCGTCCAACGCCCCCTCGACCCCATATTGCCCCTTCCCGTCCGCATTCACAAACCCCAAAACCTGCGCACCTAACTCTCCCTCCGGATAAACTCGGTTCGTCGTCTCCTTAATATAAACTCCGACTAGCTCCGCCTCGCGCACTTTCAACATCTTCTCCCGCGAAACGTTTTTCGCCAAAATAAAATACCTTAATTCCCCGTTTGAAAAAACTTCGTCCCACTCCGCCGTTTTTTCTATTCCCGCCGCGTCAACAACTTCCTTAATCTTCTCCCTATCTACGATCATCGGGTCGATAACGAGGTTATAAACCGTCTCGTTCATCACCACCGCGACCGGCTCACTCCCGTCCATCATATAAATCTCCCCCCGTTTCGCCTGAATCGTATTCTCCAGCGTGTGTTGTTCTTCCGCTTTCGCGACCCACTCTCCGTGCTGAATAATCTGAATCAAAAATAGTCGCGACAAAATAATCGTAGCGACTAAAAACAATCCGACTCGAAAAACTTTTGCTCGTTTCATCACCTTAACATTTTACCATAATTAGAATCTAATTCCCAGCATACCCAGATACCTCTCCTTCTTCCATATTCAACGCGACCGTGCTGTTTTCGCTCGTCGCAATCGACGTTAATCTCGCTCGCTCAACCGCCAAATCTTCTTTCTTCGCCTCTAACTCAGAAATCTCGTCCTCAATCTCCGATAATTGATAATCATAGCTCGTCGCTTTCGTTCCTTGCGTTACATAAATTAACCCGACGATAAGAACTAAAACTCCTAAAATCATCGTCTGAGAAACCGAGCCTAGACTCTTTGGCGTATGTCTAACCGTATTCCTGTTTCGAACCCAACTTGAAGTTGATTCACGCATTTTTAATTTTTATCCTCGCGTTTTTGTTTTTATGTTTCTATTTATTCCCCCTAACCCCGCTTAAATATCTTGAACTTAGTCCGGGGCTGGGTGACTAGACAGAGCCATAAGTAATCTAGCTCCGCCCCGGGAAGGTCATATATATTTAACACACTCTTTTTTGACTCTAACAAACCGATGGTTAATGGTTTGGTAGGCCTTTTGGGCCCATGAAAAACAAAGGTCAATTATATTTTCAGAACCCTACCCCGTTCCCCCCTAGTTTCTTTCCGCCAACTCTAGCGGAAAGAAACCTTGATTTTTTGTGCTCTACTTTTGTTTTGTACAGCGATTTGTCGTGGCATATTTGCCTCCTTTTTATTTTTAGTTTTTATTTTTATCAATTCCTAAAACTAGCCCGCTCGCTCCGGCTTCCTCACCAAAATTCTTCGTCAAAGTTCCTCGTCAAAATCTCTAGTCGACTCTCCTCTCCTAAACTACTCTCGTCCTTAACTACCTTCTTCTTGCAGCCCTCAACTTCGCGCTTCTAGCCCTAGGGTTGATAACTAACTCCTCTTGCTCCGCAACCATCGGCTTCCTCGTCAAAATCTCTAGTCGACTCTCCTCTCCTAAACTACTCTCGTCCTTAAAAAACTGCTTAACTAGCCTGTCCTCTAAACTATGAAACGTAATGAATCCAACTCTTCCGTCTTTTTTTAGTAGCCTCGGAATTAGAGGTAGAGTTTTTTCAATCAATTCCAACTCTTGATTAACCTCTATTCTTATCGCCTGAAAAATCCGCGTTGCCGGATGAGTTTTCGAGTATCTTGCTTTCTTCTTAATCATCTCCGCTAACTCCCTCGTCCCCCTCCAAGGTCGCCCAGAAACAATCTCCCTCGCAATCAACTTAGAAAACCCCGTCTTTTCTTCTCCATACTTAACGAAAATCTCCGCCAATTCCCTTTCGCTATATTCATTAACTACGTCCCTAGCCGTTAACTTTTGACTCTTATCCATCCTCATATCCAGCGGCCCGTCTTTAGAAAAAGAAAATCCTCGTTCGTCCATATCTAGTTGCGGCGAAGAAACTCCAAAATCCGCTAAAATTATATCAAAGGTTTTTCCACACTCAATTTCCTTTAGCGCCGCACTATAAAAATCCTCGTTCACGATTTTTACGGGTTCACTTTTGTACTTCCCTCGTAAATACTCCGCCGCAAACGAATCTCGATCAACCAAGACCGCCTCTTTATAATTCCGCGTTAAATCCAAAATTCTCCTCGCGTGCCCTGCATATCCCGCCGTCAAGTCTAAATACGACTCGCCCGAACTCGGTTTCAGGACTTCGAGAACCTGTGATAATAATACCGGTTTATGAAGCTCTTCCATATACAGTATATAATTATACCATATATTGCTTCTCCTTTGTTTGAGAACGCTTAACTAGAAACTTCAGCGTTTTTGTTTTTGCTTAGATTTTTGTTTAACATCCTTACACTTTAGATCCACCTTAATCTCCCGACTAAAAGTCGGCTCACATTAAGGCCGTTGAGAGACTTATTGTGTAATGGTTTTTAGAGTTTTAATTGGGAGGTGTTAATTTTTACAATGTGCCGACGATTTTGGTTACGCGTATCGCTAAATTTAACCGCGCGCCAAAACTCCTAGTTAGCCGTCCTCAAACTTTGTTAATGTACCTTCATGTAGATTTTTCGTTTTTGTTTTTGCTTATCTACTGAACCTAGTTTACTAGGTTTTTTAAAAAAATGCAAGTGCTTTTTCGCCCTTTCTTAGCTTTATTTTTACAACAACTGTGTGTGGAAAACTTTTTCTAAAAATATGTCATAATAACCGAACATACAATGTGATATAATACTTTTATTATGGAAGAAGAAAGATTTGATGTATTTCATTGGGCCAACGAAATCGACGAAATTAAAAATAACGTCTCCGTTGAGCTCTTTTTATTTAATAAAAACTATACCCCCTTTAAGGTTCGCTATTCTGATAAATTGACGAACTCCGTAAAGTCGATGTTTATGATGGAGGCGATTCAATATATCATCAAAGAAGCTGATAAGGGCCTTGAATGTCGCGAATATGAAAAATCCGACGGCGAAGAAAAGGTAATTTATAAAACCAAGCTCTCTAAAGTCGGTCGTGCCGAAACCCTCCTCCATCTCATCGAAAACGAATATAAAGATATCGACTTTTTCTCCGACAACGAATATGAGTTCAAGAAGATTAAAGGAATCCTCGCGAAATTCTCCTACCTAGGCGGCGACGACGGAACGAAAACTTTTTATATCGCCAAGGGAATTTCTGCCTCTTCCGCGATTAAAGGCGCGACGTCTTGGGAGCTAAACGGCGAAAGTTTCGAACCGTTCTCTGCCGAAGTCGCGATCAAGATGCCCGAAGATAACCAAGTCGCCATCGTTGATAAAAATATCATCATCTTCAACCAGTCGAAATTCGAGGCTCTTTTCCAATACGACTACAAGTCTCAGGTCATCGCCGACGCGAAAGCGAAAGAGCTCGAAGAAAAATATAAACTCAGCTTCGCCGAAGGTCTGACCTTGAACGCCCTGCTCCAAGACAAAAAGCCGCTCCTAAAAAAGCTCCAAAACGTCGAAGTCGCCGAAGCCATGTCTCAGGATCAACTTATCGACTACGCCGACGAAATGAAACTCGAACTGATGACCGACGACGATAATTCTCTGATTATTATGGACGACAAAGACCTTTCGATGTTTGTCAATCTCCTTTCTGAAGACTACTTCATCTCTCCCGTCTCCGGTCTCCGTTACGAAATAAAGTCCAAAAAGCTCATGTCCGACCCCGAAGGCGAACCGCCTCGCGGCTAATGAAATCAGCCCTGCTACCTACCATTCACTTTCCCAAACTTCCTCTTCTGGAAACGGATCAAAATCGTCCCCTTCCTCAAACTCTTCCCCCTCTTCATCATACCCAATCTCCCCCAAAAACCTCGACGGACTCGTATAATTTCTCCCCCCGAACGAGAATCGGCTCTGCGCATAGGTCAAAAACAGTTCTTCCATCGCCCGCGTCATCCCCACATATGCCAATCTCCTCTCTTCCTCAATCTCCGCTTCTGTTTCCGACCGCGAGCTCGGAAACAGCCCATCTTCCATCCCAACCAAGAAAACTACCGGAAATTCTAGCCCCTTTGCCGCGTGGAGCGTCATCAACGTCACCGAATTTTTCGCCGAACTCTCGTCTGCGCTCGACATCAACGCCGCGTCCGCCAAAAAATCCTCTAGCGTTTCATATTGCGAAGCGTTGTCAATCAAAACCGCAAGGTTATTTATTCTCTCTTTCCCGCTCGGCGTCCCGTCGTCGAGCAACGTCGGAAACTCAAAATACGGAATTATTTTTTCGATTATTTCCCGCGGCGTCAAAGTTTCGATTTCTCCCTGAACCGACGCCAAAAAGTTCGCGAGCCTCAAAATCGCCCCTCTCGCTTTCGCCGAAAGGCTCCGAGCTAACTCCTCGTCGCCCAGTCTTCGCTCCGAACTTCCTCTAAGATAAAGAAAAATCTTCTCTAAACTTTTCTCCCCAACCCCCGAAAGCACATTTTTCGCGACCCTCTCTAGCGCGATTTTGTCCCGCGGCGTTAAAATTAAATGTAAAATCGCCAAGACGTCCTTAACTTCCCGTCGGTCATAAAACCTTACTCCCCCGACTATCTTATACGGAATGTGCATATTTATCATCGCTTTCTCAAACGCATAACTCTGCGCGTTCGTCCGATATAAAATCGCAAAATCCGAAAATTTTCGCCTCTCCGCCTCCGCTAGAATCTGCGTCGCGACAAAGTTCGCCTCCGCCGTCTCGTCCCCTAGGGCTTTAATTCGAATCGGCTCCCCCTCGCCCGCTTCCGTAAATAATTTTTTCTCCGACCTCTGTTTATTTTGATT
>CAZSYG010000013.1:0-16444 GCA_964610655.1 uncultured Candidatus Saccharibacteria bacterium | reverse complement strand
CGCGGTTCGCTGCGTGGCTCGGTAGTAGTCCTGTTGGCCGGAGGAAGTGTTACTGCTTGACAAAGTTTTGCATATCATTATAATTCCGATAAACTTCATTATAATGATATGCAAAATAGAAACGAAGCGGAAAACCATAAGCGAAATGATGCCCTACAAACAGTCAAAATCATTAGCGTTACCCCTATCCTACAGGGGCATTTCCTTTTTTCTAAAAATATGTTAAATTATAAATAATCACACTTGCACATTTCCAACCAAAAAGGAGGGGTAACCATGGCGTATGAAGTCTACTCTTGGACAATAACAGTCCTCTTTCTCGTTAGTGGTCCTGTTGCCGTAACGACAATGGGTATCTTACATGCATGGAATCTGCCCAACACTGCAACAAAAAAAGTCATTCGACGAGCATTTGTCGCTTCTCTTGTATTACTTGTTATTACGTCAATTTTAATCGCCGGCACTCTTGAGACCGAACTCATCGAGGAAAGAATCGTGAAGTCTTATACTCTAGTTCCACTTAGCGGCGGAGAATACTATAAGAAAGATAACGATTTTCTTATCTTCTGTCATTTCTCCGAGCCGGACGAACATTTCTGGCTCTCGACCGATTTTTCATCTGCCTCGGACAAGACCATCGTAATCGAGAAAATCGTAGATAGCAACATTTCAGTCGAAGAAGTTTTTAGCCCAGACAGCGACAAAAAAGCTTTTGAAATTCTTCAGCAAACAACCGTCCAAAAAGCCAGACTCCCGTTCGGAATTGTCCTTACCTCAAATAGACCCCAAGAAAAAGAACTCTATCGACTAAGATTAACCACTCTCGATGAATCATTGCCAAAAACCAGCATTGGCATCAGTTGCTCCCCCTGACCTCAGCCCTACCTCGCGTAGGGCTTTTTCTTACTCTAAAAACGTTATATAATAATATATATGTATAACTCTTTCATCAACTTCCTCGAAAATAAATCTCGAATCTGCATCATCCAAGCCGAAAATCCCGACGGCGATTCGCTCGGCTCGGCAATTTCCCTCGACTATCTAATCGAAAATTATAAAAAGTCTAAAAACGAAGAAATCGAAATCTCTCTTTATTGTCCGGTCGATATTCCGAAATACCTCCGCTATTTTTCCGACTGGTCGCGCGTCGAAAATGAGTTCGACTGGAAAGCCGACGGCTACATTATCGTTGATACTGCTGCCGAAATTCTTCTTTCTAAACTCCTCGACGACCCCGCGATAAAAAATAAATTAACCGAAAAGCCTGTCTTCGTTCTCGATCATCACGAAACCGAAGACGATTTAGGCTTCCCCCACGAAAAAATTATCGAACCCCTCCCCGCTTGTTGCGACCTAATTTATAAAATTGCGAAGTCTGAAAATCTTCCCCTCGAAGAAAATTCCGCGAAAAATCTAATTTACGGAATCCTCTCCGATACTCTCGGCTTAACCTCCGCCTCGACCGAACCGGAAACTTTCCGCGTCGTCGCCGACCTTCTCGAAATCGGAAACCTTGAAATCGCCGACCTCGAAGAAGCTCGCCGTGAGTTTATGAAAAAATCTCCACGCATTCTCGACTACAAAGCCGACTTAATCAAGCGTATCGAATACTCTCTCGACGGCTCCCTCGCGACCATCCACATCCCTTGGGAAGATATCGCCGAATACTCCGACGAATACAACCCGAACGTCCTCATTCTCGAAGAAATGCGTCTCGTCGAGGGCGTAAAAGTTGCTGTCGCCATAAAAACCTATCCCGACGGAAAGCTGACTGGAAAAATTCGCTCTTCCATCCCCGTCGCCGACAAAGTCGCTGGCTTCTTCGGTGGTGGCGGCCATCCTTACGCTGCCGGCTTCCGAACTTATGATATTTCTTATAATGACGCCGTTAAAGACCTCGTCTCAATCATCCCGAAACTAATCGCCAAATCGGAAAATAGTCATGCAATCTAAATTTTACAACTTCTGGACATATCTTTTCTATAAAACTTTTAATAAAAAGCTAAAACTGAAAGTCGGCCTAAAGCGAAAAGTGAAAAATCCTGCCTTGACCGTAATTTTTCTCCATGGCATCTCCGCAAACTCCTCAACTTGGAAAACGACTTTTTCCGAACTCGAAAAAGATATGAACTTAAATCGCGTCAATTTAATTTCGCTCGACCTCCTCGGTTTCGGAAAAAGTCTAAAAGCCGACTGGCTCGATTACAATTATTTCGACTATACCGAAGCCCTAAAAAATTCTTTAAAATCCCTCAAGCTAAAAACCCCAGTTATCTTAATTGGTCATAGTATGGGCTCGCTTATTCTTGCCGACTTCGTTAAAAACTCATCATTAACCTATCTTAAAAATCTAAACCTAAAAAATCTCGTCCTAATCTCCCCGCCCGTTCTAAAGTCAAAAGACCTTGCAAGCTTGCCTGATAAATTTTATCTAAAGTCCTATTCCTCGCTCCACTCTCTTGCCGATAGCCTCCCGATTAAAGCCCTCGCGAGTTTCGTTTCCAAAGTCTCCTCTTTCCGCCGCGAATATTTAAAATCAACCGCTTTCGCGAAATCTATGGAAAACGTAATTCTAAATCCGCGTAATTTTGAGACTTACGAAGCTCTAAAATTTAAAACAACCGTCATCCACGGTCGCTTTGACCCACTCGTTCTTGGCGGAAATCTCAAAGCTTTAGCCAGGGAAAATAAAAACCTAAAGCTCATCAATGTCGTCGGCGACCATGACATAACTTCTCGAAAACGTGCTAAAATAAAAGAAATACTATTAGAAGCGATTAAAGATGAAATTATTTAACACTAAAACCCGAAAGCTTGACGAATTTAAGCCGAAAAATCCGAACTTAGTCTCTATCTATACCTGCGGCCCGACCGTTTACTCAACTCCCCATATCGGAAATTTCGCTGCTTATATCTACTGGGACTTGCTCGTCCGAACTCTCCGCGCAAACAATTTTAAAGTTAAACGCGTCCTCAACTTAACCGACGTTGGTCATCTCTCCTCCGACGCCGATACGGGCGAAGATAAGCTCGAAAAAGGTGCGAAAAAAGAGGGGAAAACCGTTTGGGAAATCGCCGACCATTACATAGATACCTTTAAATCCGGTTTTAAAAAACTAGGTTTAGTTGAGCCAGAACTTTGGGCACGCGCAACTGATTATATTGAAGAAGATAAGCTCGCCGTCGAAAAAATGATTAAAAACGGGTTTACCTATGAACTCGAAGACGGGATTTATTTCGATACCTCGAAATTCCCCGAATATGCCGACTTCGCAAAGCTAGATTTAGAAAACCTAAAAGCTGGCGCTCGCGTCGAGTTCAATACTGGAAAGAAAAACGCTTCCGACTTCGCTGTCTGGAAATTCATTTTACCCAACGAGTCTCATGCTATGCGTTGGGACTTCCTCGGTCGTCAAGGTTACCCCGGATGGCACCTCGAATGCTCAACCATCATCGAAAAAGAGTTCGACTCTCTTCCGATTGACCTTCATACCGGCGGTGTCGACCATATTCCCATCCACCACACGAACGAAATCGCCCAAAACTTCGCCGTAACCGGAAAATCTCTCGCGAACTTTTGGCTTCATTGCAATTTCCTTAAAATTAATGGCGAAAAAATCTCTAAATCTCTCGGGAACATAATCGCCCTTGAAGATTTAGAAGAAAAAGGCTATTCCGTTTTCGATTTTAAACTTTGGCTTTATCAAGGTTCTTATCATAACGAGCGCAATTTTACTTTTGAAGACCTTGAAGCCGCGAAAAACCGCCGCCTCGCTTGGCGAAACGAATATCTCGTCTCTCTCCAGCTCCCCTGCGAAGAAAAACCTGACCCCGAATTTAAGAAAAATCTTCTCAAATGTTTAGCTGACGACCTAAATTCCGCCGAAGCCTTTGCCTTGATCGACTCAAAAAAAGAAATTCTAACTAGCGAAGATTGGGAGTTCATCGACGAACTTTTTGCGCTTAATCTCCTCGAAAACGAAAACAACTGGAGTTTCTCCGATTTTGAAAAAACTTTCCGCGAAAAAATCAACGCCCGAAACGCCGCTCGCGCAAGAAAAGATTACGAAACCGCCGATAAAATCCGCGGCGAACTCCTCGAAAAAAATATCTCCCTCCTCGATACTCCCGAAAAAACTTTTTGGGTCTTCTCGAAATAGTGTTAAAACTTGCTTTTTATTTTCTAATATGATATAATAAATAAGTCTCTATTTTCTAGACGTACTTTAAGAGGAGGGGGAACTAATGTCTGGTGCCGACATCATCATGCTAATACTTTGCGGAATAGTTTACGCTTCCATCTGGAAAAGCATAATGTTCGGAGCCAAGAGTGCGAAGAACTATGCCGAAGATATGGAAGAAGCCACAAGAGCAGAGCCAAGCCCTGCTGCCCAACCGACCAACAAAGAACAACTTTTCGCAATCGCCAAGGAAAAACTTAAAGACGAAGACTTCCAAACACTAGTGGAACTCGACGAAGACATGGAAGATGTGTTCAGTTCGATCAATAGTCTTCTCTCCGTCCTTGAGCTTGAGAACGCCATCTATATCGAAGCGCAACTATCAAGTGTCGCCAAAACCTACATTAAGAACATCGACGATGCTCTTAATGAGCTAAAGCGTTCGAAAATCCGCAAAAAGATTATCGGCGCCATCATCAAGGACAATCGACGCCTAGTCAACACCTTGAAAAAGCTCGAGGAATCAATGAGCAAGATGGTCGCGCGACTCTACGACGATGATAACCCCGCTCATCTGACCGACTTCACTTCAGCCAACAACTTGAAAAAGATCGCAGATGTTTTCGAGAAAGTCGTCTCCGAACCGACCTCCGCTCCGGCAGAAACCATCATCAAAGAAGTGGCCCCGAAGCTAACACTTGAGCCATATACTCCTCCCGCTCCGAAAAAGCCAGAAGAAAAGCTCGAATCTGAGCTAAAAACCATGGCTCTTCCGAGCTGAACCTTTACCTCTCCCCCGCGGAGAGGTTTTTCTTTCCAAAAACCGGTTTTTATGAGATAATATAAAAATATGTTAGTCTCCGATTTTAATTACGATTTACCCGAATCTCGCATCGCGAAGTTCCCGCCGAAAGAGCGTGGTTCGACGCGTCTCCTTGTTTTGAATCGAAAAACCGGCGAAACCAAAAATTCTTTCTATAAAAATCTCGACGAATTCCTCGAAAAAGGCGATGTTTTAGTTTTGAATGATACGAAAGTCATGCAGTCTCGTCTCTTTACCGAACTAGAAGACGGTCGAAAAAGGGAACTAATCGTTCTCGAAAATCATGAACGCCCTAGCGAGAACACCAAACGTGTCATCTACCGCGGAAAACTCCATTCCGGCGACGTTCTTACTGTCCTCGATTCTAACGTTGACCGAAATTCTCCCGAAACTAAAACTAACGAAAAAATTATCATCAAAGAAATTCTCGGCAACGGAATCGCGACCGTCGAATCCGAAACCGACTTAGATTCCCTGACCGAAAATTACGGAACCGTCCCTCTCCCGCCTTATCTCCATCGCGACGCAAAAAAGGAAGATAAATCCCGCTATCAAACCGTCTGGGCGAAAACTATGGGCTCTGCCGCTGCTCCGACCGCCTCGCTCAATATGACCGAAGAGCTTCTCGAAAAATTAAAATCTAAAGGCGTTAAAATAAAATATTTGACTCTTCATGTCGGTCTCGGAACTTTCCTTCCGATTCGCGAGGATGTTATCGAAAAACATCAAATGCATTCCGAATGGTTTTCGATTCCCGAAAAAACCCTCGAAAGTATTAAATCCGCTAAAAATAATCATCATAAAGTCATCGCCGTCGGAACGACTGTCGCCCGCACCCTCGAATTTTACGCAAAAACCGGTAAAACCTCCGGCGAAGACAACATTTTTATCTATCCGGGTTTCGAGTTTAAGATTACCGACGCGCTCCTAACTAACTTCCACGCCCCGAAATCGACTGTCCTCATGCTCGCCGCCGCTTTTGCTGACTGGAAAAACTTAAAACCCGCCTATGAATTCGCGCTTAAAAATAATTATAATTTCCTAAGCTACGGAGATTCAATGTTGATATGTTAAACTTTGAAATTGAAAAACGTGTTGGTCTCGCCCGCGTCGGAAAAATTATTACTCCTCATGGCGAAATCCATACTCCCGCGTTCATCGGCGCTGCCACTCGTGCAACAGTAAAAGCGCTTACCGTTAGAGATATGCGCGACCTCGGCTCCGAAGCTATTCTCGCGAATACCTACCATTTATTTTTAACCCCAACTGCCGATCTAATTCAAACAGCCGGCGGTCTCGCGAAGTTTTCCGGCTGGAATGCGCCGACTTTTACCGACTCTGGCGGTTTCCAAATCTTCTCCCTCCCCGATGTAAAAATTTCTGAACAAGGCGCAAACTTCAAGTCTTACCTAAACGGCGATAAATTTTTGATGACTCCCGAACTTTCGATGGAAACTCAATGGAAAATTGGCGCTGATATTCACATGGCTTTCGACCAACTCGCCAAATCCGAAAATTACGCCGATATGGAATCTGCGATGAATCGCACCCATCGTTGGCTTGATCGCTGTCTCGAAAAACATCACAAACTAAAATCTCTCGCCAAAAAAAATCATAAACCCGACCAATTCCTCTATGCCGTCGTCCAAGGCGGAACTTTCCTCGACCTCCGCGAAAAATCCGCAAAATATACCGCCGAAAAGCCCGTCGACGGTTTCGGCATCGGCGGCGTCTTTACTGCCGACGGCATGGACGAAATGCTAAAAGTCGTCAACTCGATTCTGCCCGAAGAAAAACCGCGTCATCTCCTCGGCATGGGTCAAGAACCTCGCGACTTGTTCATCGGCGCCGAATTTGGTTGCGATACTTTTGATTGTGTCGGACCAACCCGCCTCGCTCGTAACGGCGCCCTCTACACGCTCGACGGCCGCATCAACATCAAAAACTCAAAGTTCAAAGAAGACTTTTCTCCTGTTGATAAAGATTGTGATTGTTATCTATGTAAAAACTTTTCTAAAAGTTATCTTCATCATCTTTTCCGCACCGACGAAATAACCGGAAAAATCCTCGCCTCGATTCATAACGAATATTTTGTCGTTAATACCGTCAAAAAAATCCGCGCCTCTCTCCTCGACGGAACTTTTGAAAACTATAAAACCGAATTCCTCTCGCGCTATTATTAAAAGTAATATATAATATATATTATATGGAGGTTATGTTATGAGTATAAAAAAATATACCGTCGAAGTCGAAACGAAAACTTTTATTCGTTTTTGGCTCGTCATTTTAGGTTTCGTCGCCGTTGGCTTCTTTCTTTTTAAGGCTAAGGACGCTTTAATCATCGTCGGCATCGCCGCCCTACTCGCCATCGCAATCAAACCCCTCGCGAATAAAGTCGATCGTATAATCGGGAAAAAGAAACAGGCTACCCTTTCCTCCGTCCTCGCCTATCTTGGAATCCTTTTAATCTTCGGGATTATTTTCTCAATCATCGCTCCCGTCTTAATTAACGAAACCGTTAAATTCGTCTCCCAAATCCCCGAAACTTTTGAAAAAACTATCGGCGGAGTCGAGGGTCTAAACGATTTCGGGAAAAACTTCGGCATCTCCGACCTCCGCGGCCAAATCTCCTCCAGTCTCGAATCTTTTTCGTCCGATTTTATCTCCAACCTCGGAAACACCCTCGTAACTTCCGTCTCGACTATCTTTAGCATTCTCGCCAAAGCCGTTATTATTCTTGTTTTGACTCTCCTCTTTCTTCTCGAAGGCCCAGATCTCCTCGAAAAACTTTGGACAATCCTCGGCGGTAAACGCAAAAACGAATCCGTCGAAGAACTCCGCAACATCGTCGGAAAAATGGCGCGCGTCGTTTCGACTTTCTTCTCAAAACAAGTCCTCATCGCTTTTCTCGATGGAACCGTCACTACCCTCTTCATCTTAATCATTTCCTTGATTATCGGCTTCGATTCCGGCCTCGCCGCGCCCATGGGCGTCATCAGCGCGACTTTCTTCCTTATTCCCATGTTCGGCCAAGTCATCGGCTGTCTGCTGATTGGTTTATTATTAGCCTTTAGTAGTCCCGCCGGCGCCGTCGCTTGGCTCATCTTCTACTTAATCTACGGCCAGCTCGAAGTTAACATGATTGCTCCAAAAGTCCAAGGAACCGCCCTCAAACTCCCCCCAATCGCCATCTTAATCGCCATCACCATCGGAACTTATATGTTTGGGCTTATCGGCGCCATCATCGCCATTCCTATCGCCGGCTGTATCAAAGTCCTCATCGATGAATATCCAAAAATCCGCGAACTCCGCGAAAAAGAATAACCCCCGTCTAAACTACGCTTTTCTAATCTTCTCCAGTCTCAACGCGACCTTATCTTCCGAAAAATCTTTCTCCATTTTCGCGTAGGCTTCTTTCGCGACTTTTTCGTCATCTTCTTCATACGCCTCCGCCATAAATCGCGTTATTCCGAAATCCCCCAACGCAAAAATCTCTACTTTCGGATTTTCCAAAATCTGTTGAAAAACTTTTTTGTTTGCTCCCGTTGCGATATATATATTCCCGTTAACTTCCGCCGCCTTATCGAACGGGCGGACGTGCGGCTGATTATCTTCGCTCGTCGCAATATAAAAAACTCCAGAAAGCCCTTTAACTATTTCTTCGTTCGTCATTTTCTCCTCCTTTTTAAAAACTTAAAATTTTAAGTTTCGTTTTATTCTTCTTAATTATAATTAAATCATAAATCAAAGAAACTTAAAACATGGAGTATAATAAAACTTATGAGAATCCTTTACGTTGAAGATGAAAAATTTTTAGCCGATGCCGTAATCCATCTATTGAAAAAATCCGATATCGAAGCCGATTGGGTTGCCGACGGCGAAGAAGGGTTAGAACTAGCTTTAAAACCGAATTACGACGCAATCGTCCTTGATATTATGTTGCCTAGCCTTTCCGGTCTTGATATTCTCGCTGCCATCCGAAAAAAGGGAATTAAAACTCCCGTCATCATGCTTTCCGCGCTCGGCGAAGTCGAAGATAAAATCAAAGGTCTCGAAATCGGCGCCGATGATTATCTAGCAAAGCCCTTTAAAACTTCCGAACTCGTCGCCCGCCTAAAAGCCCTTGTTCGTCGCCCGCCTATCGCCGAGAAAAAATCCTTAAAATTCGAAGATTTAACCCTTAATCTCGAAAACCGAACCTTAAACGGTCTCGATTTAACCGAAAAAGAAGCCGAAATCCTCGAAATGTTGATGAAAAATCCCGAAACCGTAAAAGCGAAAGAAAACATCCTTGCTCATGTTTGGGGTGCCGACGCCTACGCCGAAGATAATTATGTCGAAGTCTATATCTCCTATCTTCGCAAAAAACTTCGCGACCTAAACTCAAAAGTCGAAATAAAAACTATTCGCAACCTCGGATACAAACTCTATGTTTAAAAAACTCAGAAATAAATTTATCTTAACGAATTTAATTTTAACGACCGTCGTCCTTGTCGCCGCCTATTCTGCCGTTTATCTGATCGCCGCTAATAATTCCCGAACTCGTCGCCCGATTCCTCTCGATTCTCCCGAATATTCCTCAGAAATCGAAAACATCATCAACGAACAAGTCAAAAACGACCGGAAAAAAGCCTTAAATTCTCTTCTTCTTACTTTAATCTCGACCGGAGTCGCGACCGAACTAATCGTTTTCGTTATCTCCGCCTATCTCGCCGAAGAAGCCATCAAACCCGTCAAAGAAGCCTATGATACCCAAAAACTTTTCATCGCAAACGCCTCCCATGAAATTAAAACCCCTCTCGCCGCCATCCAAGCCAACCTCGAAGCCGCCGATATTTCCGGCAATCATTGGCTCGATAACGTCGGACTCGAAGTCGAAAAACTTTCCGACCTAAACGGAAAACTTCTAACTTTAACGAAATCCGACGTCACGACCGAACCCATCGTCCTGACTGAACTTAACCTAAAAGATTTCATCAAAAAAGATTTAGAATCCTTTTCTTCTCGAATTAAAAAAGAAAAAATAGCCTTAAAAACCACTTTTAAACTTTCCGCTTCCGGAAAAATCTGGACTAGAAAAATAAACAAACCCGATTTTTCCGAACTATTCGGCATCCTTCTCGATAACGCCATCAAATATTCCGGCGGGAAAATCTGGCTAACCGTCTCCGAAAAAGAACTAAAACTTAAAAACGACGGGGCGACTATCCCTGAAGAAAAGTTAAAACATATTTTCGACCGTTTCTACCAAGTCGACAAATCGAAACAAGGCGTCGGACTCGGACTCTCAATCGCCAAATCCCTCGCTGATAAAAATTCTTGGAAACTCTCCGCTTCCTCAGATAAAACCTCGACCGAATTTACTCTAAACTTCTAATTCCTAGCGAACTTTAAACAGCCAGTTCTTTTTCTTCTGTAACTTTTTAATCCGAATCGCTTCTTGATAAATTTCCAAGAATCTTTTTACCGTCGTCGATAAATCATGCTCCTTCGCGAGCTTTAAACTTTCTTCCGAAAACTTTTCCGCTAATTTTTTATCTTCAAAAATCGTCTCCATCCCTTTTGCTAAACCTTTTACGTCCCCGCCCGCCTTACATAAAAATCCGTTCTTCCCGTCCACGACAATATCCGCTACCGCCCCCGCATCGACCGCAACCAACGGCAACCCCGTCGCCGCCGCTTCAATCAAAACTATTCCTTGAGTTTCGATTTCGCTCGCTGTTATAAATAAATCCGCAGTTTTATAAATTTCGTTTAAGTCCGGCGGCAAAACTCGCCCAAGAAACTTTACGTCTTTCTCAATCCCTAAGGCTTGCGCCATCTCCTCCAACTCAGTTTTTGCAATCCCGTCCCCAACAATCAACAAAACCGCGTCGTCCCGCTTCCTCAAAACTCGCTCAAACGCGTCAATTACTCTATCAACGCTCTTCTCCCCATCAATCCTCCCGACGTGCAAGGCAATTTTCTTATTCTTCGGAATTTTATATTTTTTATAAATCGCTTCCTTTACCTTTCCGGCTTTAAAATCCGATAAATCAACTCCGTTAGAAATCGCCTCGACTTGAACTTTGAACCGTTTGCTCGGCTCCGGCGTCAAATCTTGAATCGCAAGCTCTGTCGGCATCGTCGAGTATTCTGAATTTTTCATGAACGAAACTAGGTATTTTTTTACCATCGCGTCGAGCGGTTTTTTAATCGGCTTTAAAACTTTAAACTGCCCCGTAATCTGATCCGGAAAGGTATGACCCGTCGTCACTAACGGAACGTCTTTCGCTAACGCGTAATGTTTCGCCGCTAACGCAATCGGCTCATTCGTCTGAATATGTATCACATCCGGCCTAAACCAATCTAGCGCCGACTTAACTTGATGGGTTGCGTTCACCGCAAACCAAATTCCGTGTCGATAAATAATTTTCTTCTCCGGAACTGGCTCAATCTGATCTGGATAAAACGGAAATCTCATGCTCTTCAGATAAACCGTCCTAAGTCCCTTCTCCTGCCGAATATGTTTCTTCCCCGTAAAACTCGGGCATATCACCATGACTTTATGTCCTTTTTTCGCCAAACTCTTCGCTAAATTATGCGCGAAAACCGCCACTCCATTCGTCATCGGATAATAAATATCGCTACATATCGCAATTTTCATTCTTTTACTCCCCTAAAATCTCCTGAATCTTCGCTTTCGCGGTTTCTATACTTGTCTCATCCGGAAACATCACTGATAAATATTGACTTCGATAGCTATAAGTATACGCCGGCCCCGTCGTTCCGTCCAAATTGCTATTCTCAAAACTCCATCCTTTCATCTCGTCCAACTGTTTCTTAACAAACTTCGTCATATCTTCCACCCCCAAATCTGTTTCAAACGTCCCCGCCAAAGCGTTAAGTATTTCCGAATATCTACTAAGTAGCGTCGTCGACCCCATCAACTTCTCCAGAATCGCCTTAATCACTTGCTCCTGATTTTCTCCTCTATGTCGATCTCCCGACGCGTAAGCGTGTCGTTCTCTCGCGAACGCCAACGCGCACACCCCGCCTATATTACTATTTACCCCAGGATAAAACACACACCCTCTCCCGTCGGTCGTCTGCGATGTAAACGCATAATCCACGTCGCTATAAACATCAATCCCTCCGACCGCATCTACTAACCTCTCAACAAAATTGAAATTCACCCGAATATAATAATTTACCTCAACATCTAATAGCTCTCCCAACGTCGCTTTCGACAACTGAACTCCGCCGACCGTTCCCGCGTGTGTTAACTTATCTTTTAGCTCCCCCTCTTCCGTCCCTGCCAACTGAACATAATAATCTCGCGGAACCGAAACCAACAAAACCTTATTCTCAACCGGATTTATTACCGCTAAAATATTGACGTCGCTCAAACTTCGATCCGGCAACGTCCCACTCCTCGTATCAATTCCTGAAATATAAATCGCAAACGGTTTCTCAGTTATATCCACCACTTTTTTCTCTGTCTCGACTTCATTTTTAATTTTAACCGTCTTAATTACTTTTAGTTGATCTATATATTCATTATTATCCGACAAAAATCCTTCATATGTCCCCGCGTTTATTGCGACCACCTTATCTTCATCCTCAACCGCCATCTTTACCGTCTCTAAAACTTCATCCGTAAAAACTACCTCTCCCCCAACCTGACTCTTAATTTCTTTTTTAATTAACTTCTTTTCTAACGTTAAATCTCGATATGCATAAACCGAAATTCCTGTTAAATCCGAATTTTCGTCCAAACTCGAATTTTTATTGACCATTATATTATATATGCCGACATTTTCGCTTTCCCCTAAATTTTCCGAGAAAAAATTAATCGTATCGTTCAGTTTTAAAAACCCAAATCCCGAAACTGCCGAAATAATTACCGAAAGAACAATCGCTATAATTTTAAATACTTTCTTCTTTTTAAAAAACGCAAAGAAAACAACCAACCCCGCGAAAATTATCATCAAGATTGAAAGCGGAATCAAAAATTTCGTCGGTAAGATGTTTAACCGAATTATGTTTATAGCCAACGCAACCAAACCAACTACCGCGATAGTCGCTAAAACTCGCGTGCAAATTTCTAGACCACTTAACTTTACTTTCTCTTCTACAATTTTTCCCATAAGCTGTTTCTATTTTATCATAGATATTTCTATTTTTGAGAAATTTTTATATAATTTAACTAATCATGGCGAAAAAATCCCCGAAAAAGTCAAATTCTTCCGTCACCATAAATCGTCGCGCGTCCTACGATTATTCTTTAAGCGACGGTCTAACTGTCGGGATTAGTCTAACCGGCCCCGAAGTCCGTCTAATCCGTGATCATCACGTCCAGCTCAAAGGTTCTTTCGTCACCATCAAAAACCACGAACTCTGGCTCAACAATCTTACTCTCGGCGCCGAAACCGCCCGCAACCTCCGTCTTCTCGCGACTAAACGCCAAATCCGCGAACTCGAACGCGAAAAAGTCGCCAGCTTCACTATCGTCCCGACTAAACTTCTCGCCGGCGGGCGAAAAATCAAGCTCGTTATCGCTCTCGGAAAAGGGAAGAAGAAATACGATAAACGCGAAACCATCAAAAATCGCGACATCTCTCGCGGGAGGTTTTAATGTCTGAAAAAACTCCTCTAACTCTTTTTTCTTGGAACGTTAACGGTCTCCGCGCCATCCTCAAAAAGGGTACGCTCGTCGATTTTCTCGAACGTGAATACCCTGACATTCTCTGCCTCCAAGAAATAAAATGCACCCCGTCCCAAGTCGACTTAAAAAAAGAAAACGAAATTTTTTCCGACTACGAAATCTTCTGGAACCCCGCCGAAAAACTCGGCTATTCCGGAACTGCAATTCTCATTAATAAAAAAATAAAGTTTAATAACTATAAAATCATCAATAAATTAAACGAGGGTAGAATCATCTACCTAGACTTAGATAATTTTTACCTCGTAAACGTTTATACTCCAAACAGCAAACCTGACCTCTCTCGCCTTTCTTTACGCGAAAAAACTTGGGATCCCGAATTTCTAGCCCTTTTGAAATCCCTCGAAAAGGAAAAACCCGTCGTTACTTGTGGCGATTTTAACTGCGCGCATGAAGAAATCGACCTCGCTCGCCCGAAAACCAACCATCATTCCGCCGGCTTTACCGACGAAGAGCGCCACGGAATTTCTCGTCTCATCGAAAATAATTTCCTCGACACTTTCCGTTTCCTAAATCCCGAAACGAAACGTTATACTTGGTGGTCTCATTGGGGAAAAGCCCGCGAAAATAACGTCGGTTGGCGGATTGACTATTTTTTCATCTCCGGCTCGCTTAAAAATCATCTAACTTCCGCCGAAATCTACGAAAAATATCTCGGCTCCGACCATTGTCCCGTCTCAATCACCTTGGAGTTTTAAATGGAAGATTTGACCTACTGGAAAAAACAAGAAACCCCGCTCTATAAAGACCTCGAATGGAACTTCCCCGAACAAAAACAAGGTAGCCTAAACTTAATCGGCGGAAATTCCGCCGGCTTCGCGACCGAAATTAAAATCGCTGAATTTATCACTTCTCGCTACCCAATCGAAACTTTAAATCTAATCCTCCCCGACTCGCTCCGCGGAAAACTCCCCCCGCTCCCGAACCTTCTCTTCGCCCCCTCGACCGAGTCTGGTAGCTTTAAAAAATCCCTCGACCTTAATCTCGCTCTCGAAAAAGCCGATTTTAATCTCTTTCTCGGCGATTTTTCTAAAAATTCCGAAACTGCCGTCGCGATTATCGACGCCATCAAAAATACTCCCGAAACCCCCGCGCTCCTGACTCGCGATACCGTCGATTTGCTCTCCACCGACGCTGGAGAAATCCTAGACCGCGGCAACATCATCATCCTCGCCAGCCTCGCCCAGCTCCAAAAACTTTTCCGCTCCGTTTTCTACCCAAAAATGCTTCTCCTCTCTTCTCCTCTCGTTCCCGTTCTCGAAGCTCTCCATAAATTCACCTTAACCTACCCAGTCTCGCTCTTAACTTTTCATGACCAAAAAATTATTACCGCCAAAAACGGCAAAATCATCTCCACTGACCTAGCCAAAACCGAATATTCCCCGATTTCTCTCTGGGATGGACGCCTTGCCGGAAAAGCCGCCGCCTTTTCTCTCTATAATAAAAATAATCATCTCGAATCTCTCAACGCCGCCCTCTTTTAATCTTTAAAGCGCCATAGAAAAACCGCTCTTAATCGAGCGGTGTCTTGTCTTGTTTTAACCTTGTGTTTTCCTTCTGTTTGATAATTAAAATCGCGACGATAATCCCCGTAAGAATTAAAAGCGCCGTAACGATAAGCGGAAATTTCGCCGCGATAATCAGCGTCAAAATCACCACCGCGATTCCTCTCGCATACCACTTCCTACGCTTCAGAATAATGAACACTCGAATCTCCTCGATGATTCTGCTCGTTCCTACTTCCTGCGGATGTGTGAATAGCTCCGAATTCGTCGTCGCGGAAACAAAAATCCCTACTCCAAATGTCGCGCCGAGATAAATTCCACCGAAAAACGGGCTAATCCATCTCGCGATGTAAATCAGCGTCATCGTTCCAATTACCAAATCCGCGATGATGTCGTTGATTTCGTATTGATACAGACAGTAATCGAAATTATACTCACGCCACCATCTCCGCTTTCCGTCGTTCGGGTACTTATACTTCCTTGCGAATTCGCCGTCGAGCGCGTCGGTCAAACTCCCGACCGAGAACAGCGTCAGAATCAGTCGGTTCTTCGGTTCCTGAATTGTAAAGGTTAAAACTAAAATTGCTACCCCGACCAGCAACCTGCTCAGGGTCAAGAGATCGGCAATATGGTATTTCTTCATCAAAACCTCCCCTTTCTTGAAAGATAGCCGATATTTCCATTATACCACACTTATTAGAAAAAGTCAATCTTCCCTTATATCAAAATCCTGTATATAATAAATATATGATGAATGAAGAATCCTTTTATAGAACCGCCGAAAGCGTTTCCCCTAAACACCCTGATAAACTTTGCGACCAAATTTCCGACGCTATTCTCGACGCCTACCTCGAAAAAGACCCCGACGCTCGCGTTGCCGCCGAAACTTGCGGTGGTCATGGCGTCGTCTTCGTTACCGGAGAAATAACCTCTAAAATGTCCGATAAAGAAGTTGACGTCGAAAAAATCGTCAAACGAATTACGGGCGACGAAAACATCGAAGTCCATACCAAAATCGTTAAACAATCCCCCGAAATTGCCCAAGGCGTCGATACTGGTGGCGCCGGCGATCAGGGAATTATGATTGGCTACGCTTGTTCTGAAACGCCCGAGCTTCTTCCGCTCGAAGTCGTCCTCTCTCGAAGCCTTAATAAATTTATTTATAAAAAATATCCTTTCGACGGAAAGACTCAGGTAACCCTAAAAGGCGATAAAATCGACTCTATCGTCG